>CAJOKE010000007.1 GCA_905235225.1 Paludibacteraceae bacterium | reverse complement strand
GAATCCCCAAATAACACCTTACTTGTTTCCTCAATAAAGTTTCCACAATGCAAAATTTTATACATTTTTTACACTTTTTCTTGCACAATCCCTAAAAAAACTGTACCTTTGCACCCGAAATAAGAATTATTCGCATCGTGTTGCACCTTAAATAACTCTTGTTTCAACTGGATTCTGACTACGCCGTGCTTGCCAGAGGCAAGAGGGTTAGAGGGAATTCATTACATATTGAATGGCGTTTATTGACGCTTTGTATTTGACGCACAAAAGCCTCGAACACTTTTGCAAAATCAAGTCAAAAGCAAAGTAACCAATTACGCCTACGGGTATGACATTTTTATGCCCTTTGTACATCGTATATAGTGCCTTGTACATTTTCTTGGGTTTGTCATATCGGCGTAGGTTTCATTGTTGTTTATTTGACTTGATGGACAGTTCGAGGGTCCTTGTGCGTAGATGAGCAATAGCGAAGTCTGCGCTTTTTTGTGTATCTACATGCGTGCAAACATTATAATTAGATGATAACAAAAACGGAGAATGCCCAAAATCCATAAAAGAGTAGGCAAAAACTAATTTAATAATCAAACTATTATGAAAAAATCATTATTATTTGTACTCTCGTTAGTACTCTGCATGTCATGCGCAGCAAAAAAACCGGTTAAGGCAACGCAACCCAAGGTGGATCCGCAACAAGCGTATTTAGACAGCCTTAAAAGAGCAAAAGAAATTCGCCAGTTAGAGTTAGAAATGCAAGCGCAAGAGGAAGATTATCTGATGGAACGCGAAGTAAAAAAGGCAGAGAAACAATCTGAAATGGAAATCGCAAAACTGAAAGCAGAAAACGCAAGGAATGCCACTGCTAAACGCCTCGGACAAAAAATTTATATGCCTTGTATCGAAGAAAGTTATGATAAACCGGGTGAATACATGGCCGGTTTAGGTGTTGCCGAAAATGAAATCGAAAGAGGAGCAGGCATTATCAATGCGAACCGTTATGCAATCGCCGAAATCGCTTCCAAATACATTGGAATGATTAAAAACGGTGTCTCACAATATGCGAAGAATGTAAATACCCGTTCTGCTAATAAAGTGAAAGAAAATGAATTAGAGGGTGCAGCTGAAGCCATCGGCACAAAACTTATTGACAAATACGCAAATGCTGTATGTCGTGATGCTGAACAAGCCCTTGATGGCTCTTACACTTGCTATGTTGCCGTTCATGTGCCTTTGAAGGATGTCGTTAATGCAACTGTTGACGAACTTGGGGTTATTCAAACGGACTTGGATCGCCAGAAATTCCGCGAGTATATGCAAGCAGAATTAGACAAACAGGCTGCTGCGGCACAAGCAGAAAAAGATGAAATTATGCAAATGCGCAAAGAAGCCGGTTTGTAATATGACTCCACGAAATTTAGTACTTTTTCTCACATTTCTAATGCCTGCTCTCGGGTGGGCATTAGGAATGCCTTCATGGGTAAAGCACCTGCCTAAAGCAAATAATGACACATACTATTATCGTGTCACAAAAGCGGAAGGAAAAGATTACGAACAAGCATACACAAAGGCTTTTTCGATGGCTATTCTTGAAAGCCAATGGAAGCTTGGCGTAAAAGTATCTAAACAGGACGATGCTAAAACAATAGAGGAATCCTTAAAACAAGACCTGACATTGAAGAGCAGCAACATGAACCTTCCAATGAACAAGGTGTGCGAGTATGAGCAGGCAAGCCCTAATGGCGGCATAATACTATACTGCCTTTGGCAGGTGGCAACTTATGGCAATGTCAAAGCCGAGTTTGAAAACTATTTAGATTGTGAATAAAATGAAAAAATCTATTCTTTTGTTAGTCCTGGGTGTATTGACGATTACAGCCACAGCGCAAACGATGACGCACGAACCGACATTCCAACCGGACTGGATTTATGTGACTCCGCGTCCCGGTAATGCAACATATTTGTATGTGGTGGAACATGGTGAAGGAAATACCCTGCGGGAGGCTCTGAATCAGGCAATAGCACGGGTTTTCCAAACTACAGCAAACCGTATTGGAGTAGTCATCTCTACAGATGAAATTAACCGTGCTGTGCAATCAGGTACAGACTATGAGGTTATTGCACGTAAGATGAAAGTTCCTGTTAATAAAGTATGCGAGTTCTCTATACAAGATACAATTACTAATTCATGGATAATGTATGTTCTTTGTCAAGTAGCAAAAACAGGAAATATCACTCCTGAATTTGAAGCGACAGATGAGTGTACCAAGCAAACGCGTTTTGAAAATGATATGAAGAAATGGCTGGAACAGAAGCAAGCTAAAGAAAACGCTAAAAAGAAAACTATTGCAAAATCCAATGGGCGAGCCTTGATAGCTTCAACTTTTATCCCCGGTCTCGGTCAGATGTTAAAAGGACAGGGCGGTTCTGGAGCGGCATTCCTATTGAGCGAAGTAGTGTTGTTCGGCGGTGGAACGGCGTGCTATTTCTTAGGACAGGAACAATCGAAAATAATGAAATCGACAGGTACTACATATGAGCAATATTCGGATGCGAAAAAGATGAAAAACACTTTGGATATTGCCATGTACACTGCTTTCGGCATTGGTGCAGTAGTACATATCGGAAATATGGTTCATGCTTGGGTGGTAAAAGACAAACACCTTGCACAGAACATCACATTTGCTCCGGCAATCATTCCTACCAATGAATACACAACCCCCTCTTACGCCTATGGCGCAGGGGTACAAATTAAATTCTGATAAACAATGAAGACAAGATTCACATGGCTCAGTTTCGTTGCCGCATGTATTTTAGGAATTTGTACAGTTTTTTCAAGCTGTGAGAAAGAAGAAAATGCCATTGTTAAATATATCGGTAAAGTAGTTTATGCCGGTACGGCAAATCCTTTCGCTGAATTGGAAGTTAAAGTCACTAACGGAGACAAAATCCATGATTTGTCGCATACGGATGCCAATGGCGCATTTTCCTTGACTGTCAAAGTAGCAGATATTGATGGTAGTTACTACGTCCTTGTCGGAGATTCTTCTTGTGTGACGAAGAGAATGGAACTGTCCGGTTATGGACAGGCACAAGTGGACTTGGGTACAATCGAAATTGAAGGTCCGAAACTGCCAACGGTAACTACCAAACCTATTACAGATATTTCAGACAATAAAGCAACCTCAGGTGGAAATGTAACCGCAGACGGACGTGCAAAAGTGACTGCTCGCGGAGTATGTTGGTCGAAAAAAGAATATCCTACTATTGAGGATGAACATACACAAAACGGCTCCGGAATTGGCGAGTTCAAAAGCCAGTTGACAAACTTGGAAGCAGGTGCGACTTATTATGTTCGCGCCTATGCTACCAACAGAGTAGGTACAGCATATGGTCAACAACTTACACTGTCCTCTTTGACCGGACTACCGCAAGTAACTACAGATGAGGTAAGCAATATATCTGCCACTTCAGCTACCTGTGGTGGAGATGTCGCCGCTAATTCAGGCTATGCTATTTTGGCTCGTGGTATATGTTGGAGCAATAAAACAGCTACTCCTACTATCAATAATGACCATACTGAAGAAGTCGCAACTACCGGTCACTTTACATCCATGATGATAGGCTTGGAGCGTAATACAACCTACTATGTCCGTGCCTATGCTGTTAATGAAAAAGGGGCTAATTATGGCGAAGCGAAAACGTTTACAACACTCACCGGTCTGCCGGAGGTATCTACTGCGGAAGTTACCAATATTAAAGCCACTACAGCTTCATGTGGCGGTGCCGTAACCAGTAATGGAGGCTATCCCGTTACGGCACGTGGTATTTGTTGGAGTGCCGTTTCTTCCAATCCTACTATAGAAGATAACCATACCAATGAAGTCGCAGATAATGGAGATTTCACAAGTCTCATGACGAATTTGGACCCCAACACCACATACTATGTAAGAGCATATGCCACTAATGAAGTCGGGACAAGTTATGGAATGAGTGTTATCTTTACAACGGCTAACGGCTTGCCGATTATCAGTACCATTTTTATAGGGGAAAATGTGACGGAAACATCCGCAATTACAGGGGGTAGGATTACTGATGACGGGGGCTATCAGATAACCGAACGTGGTGTTTGCTGGAATACCATACCTTACCCTACAATCGGTGATAATAAAACATCCGATGGAACCGGAAAGGGAAATTTCTCAAGCACCATTAATGGCATTGACTTGAAAGGTTCCAACACATACTATGTGAGGGCATATGCAACTAATCAAAACGGAACGGTTTATGGTAATGAAATTACGGTTTCCAAACAGAATTTGACATATAAGAATTTGCCAAGACTTGAATATGGCGGGTATGTTTATATCTTTTATGATGATATGGGAGATATGTTTTATGATGAAGCGGTACAATTAGTTGAAAATCTTGTTTTTGCCGGATATGATGACTGGATGTTGGTTCCGGTTACTGACCATATGCGTTATTTTATGGTTACAATAGAAGATGGATGGAAAGATATGTGGGGAGAGCCGGTGGTTATTTATACAAAGGACAATCCTGCTCCGAAATCAGATTTTCCTTGCCCGACTTATTATTGGGTAAGTGATCCTACCTGTTTTCAGGATGATTTCCAAGCTACAGTTTATTGTGAACCCTCAGAATTGTATGATTGGGACACGCATACATCATACTATGGGACTTCTGCATCACCGAACTGCACGCAAGCATCCACTAACAGATGCAGAGTCAGACCTGTTAGGCGGGATAATACACAAGGTGGCGGTGGTTCGCAAGAGGATATAGAGAAAATCAAGCACCCTTGGGGAACCGGAAAGGACGCGGATTGGGCATGGATGAAAATGACGAAGGAAGGGAATACGTTTACCTATACCGGCTTATGGGGTGGTATAGGAGTTAATATTAACACTACAGCCAAGGATGTCGGGGCGGATTGGATTCCCCTTGCTGATATTGAAAATGCAGACAAATGGACTATCGGTGATCAAGTAACCTTTATCTATAATCCTGCAACCAAAAAACTATCCACACAATAATTCTAATAAGCAATGAAAACAAGATCCACATGGTTTGGCGTAGCAGCCACCTTGATAGTAACTATCAGTACATTCTTTATCGCTTGCAATAAAGATGATGTGAATGATGTAGTCAATTACCGCGGTCAAGTGGTGTATATCAATACCACAACACCATTTGCCGACTTGACAGTGAAAGTCACAAACGGGAAAGAAACCCATTGCCAAACGCAGACAGATGCAGGTGGCTTGTTCTCTCTCAAAGTGCGTGTCAATGAAATAGATGGTAGTTATTATCTGCTTGCCGGCGATTCAACGTGCGTGCCAAAACAAGTTGCCTTGGGCGGCTATGGTCAGGCCGAGGTGGATCTTGGAGTTATCGAGGTTGAGGGTCCTGCATTGCCGACGGTTAAGACAACACCGCTAACCGAAGTGACAGCCGATGCCGCCACATTGGGCGGCGAAGTTCAGACAGATGGACGTCTGGCAGTAACGGCACGCGGTATATGTTACGGTACTGAGCAGCATCCGTCTGTGGAAGGAAAACATACTACTGACGGCAGTGGATTAGGAACATTCTCTACCACATTGAAGAACTTGGAGCATAACACCGTATATTTTGCCCGTGCATACGCGACAAACCGTCTCGGAACGGCTTATGGTGAGCAGGTGAAGTTCACTACGGAATTAGGTGTGCCGGTTATTATTTCTGATTCGGTGTATCGCGTAACGGCTCATTCTGCCAAATGTAAAGGACACGTGGAGAGCGACGGCGGTTATACCGTAACGATGAGAGGAACCTGTTGGAGCCGCCAACCTGATCCTACGGTAGATGATGAATGCACCAATGATGGTTCCGGTAAGGGTGAGTTCACCAGTACATTGAGTAACTTATTGGAGAACACCACTTATTATGTGCGTACCTATGCCACCAATGCAACGGCAACGGTCTATGGTGAACAGATTATTATCACCACATTGGATGGCTTGGCAGTAGTACAGACTGATTCCATTAACAATGTGACTGCAACAGGATTTACAGCATTTGGTACGGTAGTATCCGATTGCGATATACCTGTTACAGAAAGAGGTTTCTGCTATTCCACATCTCAATATCCGACAATCGAGGATGAGCATACGACATCCGATAAAGGTTTAGGTGAATTCAAGAGTAACATTACCAAATTGGAGTATGGTACTACCTATTATGTCCGTGCTTATGCGACTAACGCAACTGCCACTACCTACGGAGAGCAAAGTGCAGTCACTACATTAACCGGTCTGCCAACTGTAACTACGGCAGAAGTAACTAATATTGGTTCCGTAAAAGCTACTTGTGGCGGAAATGTTACAGATGATGGAAGTTTGACAGTTACGGCGCGTGGTGTATGCTACGGAACTAATCAATATCCGACTATAGAAGGTAAGTTTACAACTAATGGTAAAGGTCTCGGTGAATTTACCAGTAATCTGACAGGGCTTAATGATAAAACAACATATTACATCCGTGCCTATGCAACGACCGATGCCGGTACGGTATATGGCGAGCAAAAAACATTCAAGACTGAAAATGGTGTCCCTGTAGTGATCTTGTCAGAAGTAGGAGAGCCGACAGCCAACAGCGTGATTTGTAAAGGAAATGTAACCGGGGATGGCGGCGTAACTGTGACAGAACGTGGATTCTGCTATAGTCTGAGCCAATATCCGACCAATACTTCCGATCATGTGGCTATCGGAAATGGAGTAGGCGAGTTTACCGGTAGTTTGACAGGTTTGGCACTCAATTCCACATATTATGTACGCGCTTATGCAGTCAATTCATTGGGAATAGGGTATAGCGAGCAAAAGTCATTTACCACGAAAAACGGTCTGGCAACGGTTACAACTGGCACAGCCACTACAACAGCGACCTCTATTGCAATAGGTGGTAATGTAACCGATAATGGTGCTTATGCTGTGACAGAAAAAGGTGTTTGTTACAGTTCAACCAATTCAGAACCAATGATAACAGATGCATTTGTAGCAGGAGGAAAAGGAAATGGTGAGTTTAGTGTGTCTATTACAGGCTTGTCTGCATCAACAACCTATTATGTACGTGCCTATGCAACTAATGAAAACGGTACAGCATATGGAGAAACTGTAACGCTAGCAACAAAAGATGGAGTCGCTATAGTAGCATTGGGAACAATAACTAACATCACAGCCTTAACAGCTTCAACTACGGTCACTGTGACTGATGCAGGTAGTGCTACCTTACAAAACTGCGGAATATGTTGGGCAACCCATCCCAATCCTACTACTTTGGAAAGTAAATCGATTGCATCTGGAAAAATACTTAACACTTCGTACACATGTAATATCGCTGATTTGCAACCCAATACTACATATTATGTGCGCGGTTATGCAATAACGGATATAACTACAGCGTATAGTGAACAGAAGACATTTACAACAAGAGACGGACTACCGATTCTAAGTACAATATCTCCAACCGCAACCTCGGTTAATATCACGTCCGGTGGAAATATATCAAGCGATGGCGGTTATTCTATTACAAGTCGTGGTGTATGTTATAGCACAAATAATTCCGAACCGACATTGTTGGATGCATATACTACAAATGGCACAGGCATAGGAACATTCTCCTCTGTAATCTCAAATGTATCCGTTAGTACTACTTATTATGTGAGGGCTTATGCAACCAATAGTATTGGAACGGCATATGGAAATGTATTTATTGTGACAACAGGTAATGGACTACCATATGTTACAACAACAGTAATTGGCGAAAATGTAACCAGTTCATCAGCTGTAGGCGGAGGAAATGTAACAGATGACGGAGGTTATAACGTCACCGCTCGTGGTGTATGTTGGAACACATTACCTTACCCAACTATTTCAGATAACAAGACCACTAATGGCAGCGGAAAAGGATATTTCACAAGTAATATTACAGGCATTGATTTAACAGGAACTAATACATATTATGTCCGTGCATATGCTACGAATGTAAATGGCACATCCTACGGAGAGATGGTTACAATCAGCAAAGAGAACTTGGACTATGCCAACTTACCTTCTCTGCAATACGGCGGATATACATATCGTTTATACCCAGATATGGGAACAATGACTTGGAGTGCTGCTAATTCAGCCTGTAAAAATTTGAATTATGGAGGCTATAGTGATTGGTATTTGCCGACATTGGAAGAACTACCTAATCTTATACAGTTACAAACAGTAGGCTGGATATTTGATGGGACTAAAAATGCATATGGTGATTATATGACTACTTATTGGTCTTCAACGCCTGTAGATGCGGATTACGACATGTTCTATTATGTTCTCATTACAGTAAATGCGAGTGGATCCAATTATAATGTACAAGCACACAACCTTTATAAGGACTATGACAATGATGCCTTGCATCGCGTTCGCCCGGTTCGTAAATATTTAGCAAATCAATAAATTCTATTACATTAAAACCGATGCGTCAATGATCTGGGCACCCACTCATGGCTGGAAACTGTATCTCGGCTTCCGCTATGCCCTCTCCCGCCCCGATAACGACTAAACTTTCCACTTTTCTCTTTCCCCTTTCAACTCTCCAAACTTCCCCTTTACGTTATAGGGGACAGGGGTGTGTGTCCAAACTCTCATCTTTTTCCCATTTTCGCTGTAGAATTACAACAAAATTTGCACATGTGCAAGCGTTCGTCCATTTAGTCCGAAAAATCAGTACGCCATCCCGTCAGTACGTCAGTACGAAAAAATAATCACCACCCCGCCATCCTGAAAAATCAGTCCGTCATCCCGTCAGTACGTCAGTACGAAAAATAATCGCCCTCCCGCTATCCCGAAAAAATAATCTTCTCCAAAATTCTCCCTCTCTTTCCGACTTCTTCCCAAAGGTCGCCCAAAGGTCGCCCAAAGGTCACCCAAAGGTCGCCCAAAGGTCACCCAAAGGTCGCCCATAAGTCAAGCACAAGTCCCCCAAAGCTCACCCACAGGTCAAAAGTAACGGATAAATAGTCTCTGAATACTTCATGAATACTCACGTTATCCTTTATAAATTCTCTGCAAATCCCTCAAAAATATCGCCCTTCATATAACTCCGCACCCGCAATCCATGAATCCTGACCCGCAAAGGCCTGAATCTTGTCCTCTAACCGCACTATTCTGCTTATAAATCTGTTTATTTGGCAAATTCTTCTTAAAAAATTTGCATATCTCGAACAAATATAGTAATTTTGCAGCCGTAAATCTACGTTGGAGGGAAATGTCTCTTTATAGAGGGTAGGTTTGCGGACATATTAATAGCGTTTATTGACGCTTTGTGTTGGGCAATACGAAAACTTCGCAACTTTTCATTTTAGCTTTACGACCAGAGTATTCAATAGATGCCTATGGGTATAACAATATCAACACTTGCTGTATATAAATATAGCGGTGTTTTGGTTATATCGGCGTAGGTTTCCTGTTGTTTATTTAAAGCTATAGGTTTTGCGAAGGCCTCGTATTGCAAGTAAGCAACATGAGGTCTGCGCTTTTTTGTTGTGCGTATATCGACCAACTATGCCGGCCAGACATAGAGTATGTCGGAAATCCTTAAACGGGCAGACCAGATTAAAAAATTAATTAGAACATGAAAAGAATCGAATTGCATGTAGTTTTTGCCGGTATCCTTTTGGGGCTGTCTTTATTTGCTTTAGCCGGAAATAAGAAGCCTCAGAAACCGCTGATTATCAATAATGTCCAATTTGAGGAATATGTCAAAGATGTTGGTGCTTACCATCAAACGGTTTACTATGTCCTGTTGCCTAAATTTGACGCTCAATTATACCTCACTATATCTAATGAGGCGATTACAGGACACGTGACATCCCGTAAGTGGTCCGGAGTGTTAAATGGTGTTGGGTATGTTAAACGTGCAGAATTCCTCTCTATGTTGGAAAAACATCCTTATGTGACAGATGTTTATGAACGCTTTGTGTTTAGGCTGGACGAGAACGCATATGCCGAGTTGCTATATGACGGAGTTGAACTTCGTTATACACTGACGGAAAAGAAAGAACCGGCTTTATTGAAAAAATACCGAGATGCTAAAACATGGGCAAAATGTTTTTGGCTGATGCTTCGGCTGAAATGAAATAATATAATTTTTGTATGTTTGGAATATTTAATGACAATTTTCCACCGGTAATTGATGGAGTGGCGATGACGGCGCAAAACTATGCCCGATGGCTTCATAAAAAAGGAAAAAAAGTGTGCGTAATAACTCCGTATGCACCCAATGCTCAACATGTTATTGAAAAAGAGCCTTATTCGATATATCGTTACCCTTCGGTGCCGATTCCTTTGCGCCAACCATATAGATTTGGCTTGCCGTGGCTGTCTGTCCCGCTTGCTTACAAACTGAACAATATGCCGTTTCATTTACTGCATGCACATTGTCCTTTTACATCGGGTAAATTGGCATTATACATTGCAAGGAAAAAGCACATTCCGCTTGTTGCAACTTTTCATTCGAAATATCGACAGGATTTTGAACGGGCCATTTTTTCTCATCATTTAGTCGATGCGGTAATCCGTGACATTGTGTCTTTTTATCAACAGGCATATGAGGTGTGGATTCCGCAAATCGCTGTCGAACCGGTCTTGAGAGAATATGGATACAAAGGAAAAATAGAAGTCGTGGAAAATGGAAGTGATATGGCTTTACCGATAGAGGAAATTGCTTTGAGGAAAAAATCTCTCCGTAATACATACGGAGTGGAAAAGCATGAAATGGTTTTTCTTTTTGTCGGACAGCATATTTGGGAGAAAAATATCGGTTTTATGCTTGATGCATTGGCACTTATCCGTAATAGACCTTTCAGACTATATATGATTGGAACAGGTTATGCTGAAGAAAAAATTAAAGAAAAAATTTCCTTACTCGGTTTGTATAATAAAGTGATTATGCTTGGTCCTGTTCTGGAACGTGAAAAATTGCAGGATTATTATATTTTGGCAGATTTGTTTTTATTCCCTTCACTATATGATAATGCCCCTTTAGTCGTTAGGGAAGCTGCCGCAATGAATACACCCTCAGTCTTGATTAAAGATTCTACAGCCGCTGAAATAATACAAGACGGGTATAATGGGATTCTGTCGGAAAATGATGTTCATGCGTATGCTGATACCCTGAATTTTTGGATGAACAACAAAAACAAACTCGAGCAAATGGGAAAACATGCCGCACATTCAATTGTCAGATCATGGGAAGACGTGGTTGATGAAGTGATTGAACGCTATGAAGATGTCATTCGCAGATATAATAAATAAAAGTGCCATTATTTTTTTGGTACTTCTGATTTTCCCATTTTTCTCTGTGGCGCAACAACGTACAGGAATAAGCGGAGTCGTCGTGGACGCGGATACGGGCGAAACGTTACCTTTTGTTCAAATATATTTCGTTAAATCTTCTGGCGATGGCACCACTCAAACTGCAATAGGAACTACTTCTGATGCTGATGGCTATTTTAGCATATCTACCACTGAAAACTATAACACCGTTAACTTTCAGATGATTGGTTACAAAACAGAAATGTTCACATTAAGGAAAGGAACTGTTGTACAGCATGCTAAAATAAAATTGAAACCGGACATCTACAACCTTCATGATATCGTTGTTACGCCTAAAACAAGGAAACAGCAATATAAGCGTAAAGGAAATCCTGCCGTCAATCTCATCAAAAATGTCATCGCTCATAAGGATTCTCATATAGCTAAAGCAGAAGAACACTATATCGCACATACTTATACCCGGACATCATTTGCATTGGACAACTTTTCACCAAATTATAATAAAGGCTTTTGGCGTAGTTGTGACTTCGTAAAAAAGTATGTGGATACAACAGGGGTTTATCCGGCCTTGACTGTTTCCATTAGAGAGAATATTGCAGATGAGTTTTATCAGAAAAGTCCGCATAGGGAAAAGAAAATATTAAAACGAAAGCGCATTTTTGGACTTGAAGACTTGCTTACCACTTCTGCTCTCAAAAAAAATATTGACGCTGTCTTTAAAGATGTTGACATTAACCATGACAATATGGAAATCTTGTTCAACCGATTTGTGTCGCCTCTTTCAACTCCGTTGGCGGTATCATATTATCAGTTTTATATTATGGACACGATAATCTTGGATGGCGATTCTTGTATCGATTTGGCTTTCGTGCCTGTTAATTCTGAAAGTTATTCTTTTACAGGGCATTTGTACATTGTCAATGACTCTGCATACAAATTAAAAAAATATGCCATTAATATCCCGCCTCACATTAACCTGAATTTCGTCAGTGACTTCTCTATTGAACAATCATATAAACGGGATTCTTCTGGAATTTGGCGTCCTGATAGAACGAATACATTTGCTAAATTCTATATTACTAATAGAAAAAAAACGTTGTTGGCTAGACAGACCAAAATCTATAATAATTTCGATTTTGAAACGGAGATAGACAAAAAAACATTTTCCAATATGACACAATCGGACACGTTGCCACCCTCTGATACTATTTCCATTCGAGAGGATTTATCATTATGGGAGACGTTACGCCCTGAACCGCTTACATTCTATGAGTCTTCTGTGATGGATCTGTTACAGGAATTCAAAGAAACGCCTAAATTTAACGCTCTCATTATGGCCATAGATGCCTTGACTTCTGAATATGTCGCTACTGTTCCATCCACAAGATGGGGGGAATCCAAATGGGATTTCGGTCCTATCTATAGCACTATATCGTGGAATATGTTAGAAGGAGTAAGATTACGCTTAGGAGGAATGACAACGGCAAACGTACACCCGAATTTATTCTTTATGGGATACGCAGCCTTTGGAACAGATGACTTGAGACCTAAATATAATGCAATGCTACTTTATTCTTTCCATAAGAAAAAGTACCAGCCTTTTGAGCCATTGAGGCATTATCTTTCACTGTCAGCTCAATATGATGTCGAAGAACCGGGACAAATGTCAGGTATCGTGGAACGCGACAATATCTTAATGTCTATTCCCACCGGAAATATCGTAATGAGAAATTTTCAATATGCTTTCCATGCGCATGCGTACTACATGAAGGAATTCCCCAATAAATTAACATTAAAAACATATTTCGATTTTGAGAATAATGAGGCTGCAGGAGCAATGAAATATAATAGAATCTTGTCCTATTCTGACAATGGAAATATTGCGACTACACAAACACTGAAATCTTATAACTGCTACGAGTGGGGATGTGAACTGCGCTACTCTCCGGGGGCTGATTTCCCGATTAACAGGCAAGGTGTGGAGACACCTTTTACATTGGAACAAAATGCCCCGGTAATAAGTATTACCCATCGACTTGGTTACTTGGATGACCGTTATAGTGGCGGAAAGGGATTCGTGTATAATAGAACAGACATTACAGCTGAAAAAAGATTCTGGTTCTCTTCTTTTGGACATCTTGATGTACGGTTGCAAACGGGCGCGATTTGGAACAAGGTTCCATTTACTAAATTATATTTTCCTTCTACCTCTACTTCCATCTTTCTTGGCAAAAATGCTTTTAATCTTATGCAGCCGATGGAGTTTATTATGGATGCATATGTGGGATTATATGCGACATATTTCTTTAAGGGGTGGATTCTTAATCGTATTCCGGGGATTAATCGTCTCAAACTACGGGGTGTGGTCTCCTTTGCAGGGGTGTATGGCGGCTTGACGGCTAAAAATAATCCGTATTTGGAAGATAATGTCGGGTTGTATGAATTCCCGAATTCTGCTACCTTTGACAGTAACGGGAATTATGTTTCCGGCTATGTAAGTTCACCTATTGGGAAGTTGCCGTATATGGAAATAACGGCAGGATTGGAAAACATCTTTAAATTTGTCAGAATTGACTATGTCCGCCGTATTACGTATAATGACTATCTGTTGCCGGATGGCATTCATCGTAGAAAATTAGGAGCTTGGGGCCGTAATGGAGTTAAAGTAACTGTCAGATTTGAATTTTAACTATGAAAAATTCTTTTTCCCTATTAGTATTTTGTATTACCTTTGCTATCTGGCCGGGCAATATGGTATATGGTCAGAAAAAAGCAAAGCCAGTGTCGGTTATTCCTGAAAAAATCCAAGCATGGGATACGGAGATAAACATGGATACAATTGATATGGAAAAATTGCCGAAAATTGTTACTGCCGGTGTGTTCGCTGCAGCTAATTTATCCAATTTCCTCATTTCAAAACAGGGCGAAATATCATCTTCATACATGCGATTTGGAGCAGATATAGGTGCCCTTTTGGATTTTCGTGTCACGAGACATTTTGCCATTCAAGGACGCATAATTGTAACTGCTGAGGAAAACTATGTCAAAGGTCTGCATTTCCGTCAGCAATTATGGTCATTCGGTGTGGATATCCCTGTTTACTTCATTGGACGATTCGGTAATTTGAACCAGGGATATTTTCAGTTTGGATTCGGACCGTTTACTCATTTTACATTTGCATCCAATATAAATGCATACACCAATAATCCTGCTGCAAAGAAAAATGCGTTTCTTGAGCCTCTAAAGAATGATTATAATGACCTATATAAACTCCACGACAATCATTCGGGGGTGGCTGCGACCGTTGGATATGAATTCTCATTAGGATTACTATTGTTGTTTAACTATCAGGTTAGTATTTCTGACATCGTCACCTACTATTCTGATAATGGCGGACTAAAAAATGCAGGTGCAGCAATATATCCGCAGCGTCTTTCATTAGGAATTGGGTTCAGATGGAAATAATGAACAAAATGATGATAAAACTCTTACTGCTCATGCTCTTACAGACTGCTATGCTGGTCTTTGGGCAAGTATTCCTTAAATTGGGAATGCAACAAATCGGTCCGTTCTCCTGGACTTCAGAATGCATCCTGCATGTCGTAACCAATGTGTGGTTGATAATGGGGCTTGTGCTTTTGATAGCAGCTAATGTGTATTGGCTTTGGTTGCTGAACAGGTTTCCGTTTTCCGTTATTTATCCATTGACCAGTATGGGGTTTATGCTTGGAATGCTGGCGGGGATGCTCATCTTCCATGAAACGGTGGATTGGATTCAGTGGCTCGGCGTGTGTCTCGTTATAGGAGGATGTTTGTTAATTGCTAAATAACAGTTTTATGGTTGGGAAAATCTTTTATGGTATAGTATTGTCATTGCTTGTAGCCGTCCACGCAAATGCTGTCCGCAGGGACAGGCATGTCGTAATTGACACGGTTTGCAATTGTTCCGGGCAATATCTCCAGTCGGTAATTGATAAGTTCTTTTATGAGTTCCAGACCAATCCTGATAACTTGTTTACATGGGCTTATCTTAATACGGAGGGGGACGGAGATAAAAACGGTAAGGACGCCATCGCCATCAAATATGTGCAAACCGAATATAATGCCTTGACCCGTGAGGGGGATCAAACACTTGATATCTATGTCTTGGGTTCGAAAATGTTCCCTAACAGGCATCTTGGTACCGTTAACCATGGTAATCGCATTACTGCTACATATTCGGGGTCTTTGCTCGAAAATGCTGAAATCAGATTTGATCTGGATTCAGTCGCGCCGGCAAAAACCGCCGTTCATTATGAGGTGAATTTTGTTTTTGGCAAATTTTTCGCACTTTTCATCACAGACAAAAATTGGGTTTCTATCGGACAATGGCGCTTTGGAGTTGTATTGGCTAATATTATCAACTATGCGGAAACAAAATCGGAACAGGACTGATAGACAGACCTTCTTAAAAACAGAAAGTTTTGAGTTAAATCTGTCGATTAGACCGCATATGGCATTATTTATATTCTTAATTAAAAACCGATGCTCGATGGGATATAAGTGAGCACAAGAAACAATGAAAAAAAATATAAGCGTATTTAGTGTTTTGGCACTTCTTGTAACCGTGATGTTGGCATTTTTATCCTGTCAGTCTCAGAATCAACCAGGCGGTCGCGGTATTGTTGGAAAATGGAAATTAATTATGATAGAGTATAATGATGGGTTTATAGAAAAAGCGACAGAAGCAGATAAAGTGTTTCTCACTTTTCACAATGATGGCACGTATATTAACGAATATGATAATGAGGTAGAGGAAGGTACATATATATTGAAAGAACAAACACTGATTATGGAAGGGGAACACGGTGGAGAATATATAATTAAAGAGTTAACCGGAACTACGCTTGTCTTTGGAGAAGACTTCAGTCGTGAGGAAGCTTGCGAATTTACTTACCAGCGTGTCTATTAATATATCCGGATGCTCGTTTGCCGAAAAGGCGAATTTAACGGACTTGTTTATAATTTGAAAATTTCCTATAACCTCAATGGGGAAGGTAAAATTCATATTCTTAATTTAAAACCAATGCTCGATGGGATATAAGTGAGCGAAAGAAACAATGAAAAAATTTATTTTGTTTGCCATTTTAATGATGGCAGGAATGAACCTGATGGCGGCTGATGTTATCGTGCTGCGTAATTCAACACGTATCGATGCCAAAATTCTTGAGGTTTCGGATACCGAAATCAAGTACAAAAAAGCGAACAACCTGAACGGACCGACTTTCACGCAAAGGGTCGATGGCATTTCTGCCATTATCTATGAAAACGGCGATGTGACTTCTTATGCTGATCAAGCACCGGCTCAGAGCAGTATACAACAAAACAGTCAGGCTTCCAATGCTTCGCCTGAAAAAACTACTGATGCGCATAAAGAAAACAAATCCAAACTACAGTTCAATCCGCAGCCCTCTGACAACTATTGGTGTGGTATTACTGTCGGATATATGTCCAAAAACATGAAAGCCACTTACCGGGGGCAGGTTGAACAAGGGGCTTTTATCCTTGGTACGGAAACCGGAAAAACATATACTCCTGCTATGCGGGTTGGTCTGACTATGAATCCGACGTTCAAATATGGAATCGGATTGAAAACCGGTATTTTCATGGAGTATGGAAGAGATGTCTTGAAGGGGGCGGCAGAAACGTCAAGCGGAGATGACGCTGATTTAATCGGACATGATATCACATTGTCGGTGCCGTTACAGCTTTCCTATCGCTATGAGATCATTCCTAAACTCAACGTAATGCTTTATACAGGGCCTGTTTTCGATTTTGGTGCATATTGTACTGTGACATATAATGGAAACACGCATAATGAAAACTTGTACGCCTATGATTGGAATACAAGTAATTCTGGCTACTCCGGATTCAACTGTCTTTGGGGAATTGGTGCCAGTGTTCAATGGGATCGGCTGCGTCTGGATGTAGGCGGTGATTTCGGTATGGTGAACAAGTCTCCGTCTGGCAAAAGCGCAACACTGAACTGGAATAAGCCTGTTTACGTTACGCTGACTTGTTTCTTCTGATTCTATTCATCCGGTGTGTGAATAGTTAGGGTGCGGCATATGCCTCGCCCTTTTTTTATTGCGTGTGTTTGCACGAAGGAATCGCTCAACGGACTTGGCAAAATACACCCCCAAAACCCAAAAACACAAATGCCGGATTTACTCAAAAACATCGCCCTTCATACTGCACCGCACCCGCATTTCCTGCTTTTTGACACTACTAATGATTCTATTCTTTTTGATGGTCAATGGGAGTGGATCGAGGAAAATCAATCTATCAACTTCATCTATCAATCTGATGGTAATACCATGGAGATGCAGGCGGAAATAACAGATAAGATTGTTACTCGAGATGAGGGGAGACTTATAAAGTCTGTGATATAAATGTCCTTTCCGTCGGCTTTATTGTATGGTTATTGTATGGTAATAGTATGGTTATTGTATGGTTAGGGCAGGGAAGAAAAAAGGGTGTGCCAATAGTTCTGACACACCCATTCTTTTTATTCGTGATGAGAGTTAACGGATGTAATTCTCCCACTTTGTATTACGCATATCGCCGGATTTGAGGAATTCCTCGTGCATAGCGAGTGCGCAGCTGAGGACATGCGGCGTGTGCGCGGTTTTCGCCATAGCGAGATACTCGTTGAGCAGCGGACGATATTGCGGGTCAACGCAATTATCAATAATCTCGTGCGCGCGTTGAATAGGACTCTTGCCTCGCAGGTCAGCGATACCATGCTCCGTAATGATAATCTTAACAGAGTGTTCGCTGTGATCCAAGTGGCTAACCATCGGCACGAAGGCAGAGATAGCTCCGCCCTTGGCAGTTGACGGTGTGGTGTAGATGGAAATATAGGCGTTCCGTGTGAAGTCACCGGATCCACCGATACCATTCATCATCTTGGTTCCGCAGACATGTGTTGAGTTGATATTACCGAAGATATCCGCCTCGAGTGCGGTATTGATGGTAATGAGTCCGAGCCGTCTTGCGACTTCGGGGTTATTGGAAATTTCCTGCGGGCGCAGCACAATTTTATCGCGGAAGAAGTCGATATTATCCATTATGTGCTGGAGTTTATCGGCTCCGATAGTGAGTGAGCAACCGGAAGCGAACTTGATACGTCCTTCGTCCATGAGACCGACCACAGAGTCCTGAATGACCTCTGTGTACATCTCAAAGGGTGGGATGTGTTTGTTCTCTCCGAGTGCGCCGAGAACGGCGTTAGCGACATTTCCGACTCCGGATTGAATGGGAAGGAAGGAAACTGGGATACGTCCTGCTTTCATTTCCGCCTCAAGGAAAGCGGCAACGTTCTCGCCAATCTTCTCTGTCACTTCGTCGAGCGGTGTGAACTTTCCGACCTCGTTAGGGCGGTGTGTTTTAACGACCGCAACGAGTTTGGAAGCGGGAATGGTGATGCAGTCGACGCCGATGCGGTCAGAGACATGATAAACGGGGATTTCGCGGCGTTGAGGAGGATCAGCCGGTTCATAGATGTCGTGCATACCGCGCATGGTAGCAGGCATTGCTTCATTGAGTTCGACAATAACCTTGTCCGCAAGTCTGCAGAAAGTAGGCATATTTCCGACTCCGGCAGTAGGAACGATTTCAACAGTGTCGCCTTTTTCGACGATTTCGCATGATTCGATGATAGCGAAGTCGGGTTTTGGCAAGAATCCGTATCTGAGGTCTTGTGCGAGTTCGCTAAGGTGCATATCGAAGTAGTGTGCGCCTTGTGCGTTCAGTTCAGCGCGCAGGTCTTTGTTTCCCTGGTAGGGTGTGCGGAACTTGATAGCGTGTGCGCGTGCGAGTGCGCCGTCGCAGCTGTCGCCGGTAGAAGCCCCTGTATAGATTCCTATTTTGAAGGGTTTTCCTTCGGCATGGAATGCTTCGGCGCGGTGTGCGATGGCCGTAGGCACATCTTTAGGCGCACCTGCGGGGGTGAAGCCACCCATTCCGCAGATGTCGCCATCGTTGATGAGTTGAGCCGCCTGTTCGGCAGTCATAAACGGTAATGCCATGATTATTGTGCTTTGCCGTCGGAACCGAGAACGTTGATGATTTTGTGTTTGTAGAGTTCCTCCATGAGGTCGCGTGCGGGTCCGCAGTATTTGCGTGGGTCGAACTCAGCGGGTTTCTCGAAGAGGACTTTACGTACAGCAGCCGTGAAGGCGAGACGTGAGTCAGAGTCGATGTTGATTTTGCAAACCGCACTCTTGGCAGCCTTGCGGAGTTGCTCCTCAGGAATACCGACAGCGTCGGGCAATTTGCCACCGTATTTGTTAATCATGTCCACATACTCCTGCGGAACAGAAGATGAACCGTGGAGAACGATCGGGAATCCGGGCAGTTTCTCCATAACAGCGTCGAGAACGTCGAAAGCCAATGGAGGCGGAACGAGGCGACCTGTTTTGGGGTCACGTGTGCATTGTTCGGGTTTGAATTTGTAAGCACCGTGTGAGGTACCGATAGAAATAGCGAGCGAGTCGCAGCCGGTGCGTGTAGCGAAGTCAATAACCTCTTCGGGTTTGGTGTAGTGGCTTTCTTCGGAAGCAACTTCGTCTTCCACGCCAGCGAGTACGCCGAGTTCCGCTTCAACGGTAACATCGAACTGATGTGCATACTCGACAACCTTCTTAGTGAGAGCGATATTGTCCTCGTAGGGCAGAGCTGAACCGTCAATCATGACGCTTGAGAAACCGCTGTCAATACATGATTTGCAAGTCTCGAATGTATCACCGTGGTCGAGGTGGAGTACGATTTCGGGTTTCTCCCAGCCGAGTTCTTTAGCGTAAGCGACAGCCCCTTCTGCAAGGTAGCGAAGGAGTGTACCGTTAGCGTAGTTGCGTGCGCCTTTTGACACTTGGAGAATAACCGGAGACTTGGTTTCTGCAGCAGCTTTAACGATAGCCTGCAGTTGTTCCATGTTGTTGAAGTTGAAGGCAGGAATAGCATATCCGCCTTTGATTGCCTTAGCAAACATCTCACGGGTGTTTACAAGGCCGAGGTCTTTGTAATTTACCATAGGAATTAAATTTATTTATTGTTATTGGTTGATTATTTGAATTTTTTCGTGGTGATGTAATAGTGGGTGCGAGTCTGTGCTATTATTCGGTGCGTCTGCTTGCGCACACAAAGTATATGATCAGAGCCGCGTAGGCGATGATGCTGACGATTTGTGCGCCAGATGACGCCGCCCAGCCGGAGAGGTACCATTCCGCTCCGCAGAATTTAACGAGTGCGGAAACAACGCCCATGAGTGCGCCACCGGCGATGAATCCGCTGGCAATAAGCGTTCCTTTTTGTGCGGCTTTGTCTGATTTTTTTGCAACGAGCCAAGAAATGAATCCGCCGACCAACAGTGGTGTATTGAGTGTGAGTGGGATGAACATACCCAAGGCAAAAGCCAAAACGGGTACCCCCATGAAATTAAGGATGAGTGCGAGAACCGCTCCTGCGAAGTAGAGCATCCACGGTGCGCCTTGTCCGGACATGAGGGGTTCAATGACCGCCGCCATTGCATTCGCCTGCGGGGCAACGAGTGCGTTATCGCCGACAAAGCCGTACGTTTTGTTGAGAATAATCATCACTCCGCCGACCGTAGCCGCCGAAACGAGTGTACCGAGGAACTTCCAAGTCTCCTGTTTAGCGGGTGTGGTGCCGATCCAGTAGCCGATTTTAAGGTCGGTAATGAATCCCCCTGCCATGGCGAGTGCCGTGCATACCACACCACCGATAACCATAGCTCCGACCATTCCTGACGCCCCTTTCATGCCGATGGTGACAAAGACGACCGAGGCGATAATGAGAGTCATGAGCGTCATTCCCGAAACGGGGTTGCTGCCGACAATAGCGATGGCATTCGCAGCGACAGTTGTGAAGAGGAAAGCGATGACAGCGACCACCAAGAACGCCACCAGAGCCTGCACAAAATTATGCAGTACGCCGACCCAGAAGAATACAAAAGTGACCAACAGTGCGACCGCGACTGCGAGGACAACGAATTTCATACTGAGATCGCGTTCGGTTCTGATAGCCGCTTGTGCAACGGCTTTTCCTTTTCCGCCTAATTCTTTACCAGCCAGTCCGACGGCGGATTTGATGACGCCCCATGATTTAACGATACCGATAAGTCCCGCCATGGCGATAGCTCCGATACCGATATTACGCCCATAGGCAGTGAACAGTATTTGGGGGTCTGTAGCCGCCATTTCGGGGATTGTCCCGAGGAGTGGGAGCAGTACCCACCAGACGAAGAATGAGCCGGCACAAATGACTGCGGCATACTTGAGTCCGATGATGTATCCCAATCCCAATACGGCAGCAGATGTATTGATGGAGAAAAGCAATTTGAACTTTGTTGCAAGCAATTCGCCCCAGCCAGTCATGCGCGTGGAGAGGCTCTCGGTCCAAAGTCCGAAAGTGGAAACGAGGAAGTCGTATATTCCACCGATTCCCGCCGCCCAAAGCAGAGGTTTCGCCTGTGAGCCGCCCTGTTCTCCGGAGACAAGCACCTGTGTAGTAGCAGTCGCTTCTGGGAAAGGGTATTCGCCATGTTTGTCCTGAACAAAATACTTCCGGAACGGAATCAAGAACAGGATACCGAGACATCCGCCGAGCAGACTTGACATGAAGACCTGCATGAAATTAACGGTAATTTCAGGATATTTGTCCTGAAGGATATAGAGTGCGGGCAGCGTAAAGATAGCCCCTGCGACAATGACTCCTGAAGAAGCCCCGACGGACTGGATGATGACATTTTCGCCCAGCGCGTTTTTGCGTTTGAGAGCCGCAGAAAGCGCGACGGCAATGATGGCAATCGGAATAGCCGCCTCGAATACTTGTCCGACTTTAAGTCCGAGATAAGCAGCTGCGGCGGAGAAAATAACCGCCATGACAACGCCTACAATAATACTATAAGGTGTAACTTCGGGGTACGATTTGTCCGCCGGAAGGATAGGTTGGTAGGTCTCGCCGGGTTTGAGCGGTCGGGACGCATTTTCGGGAAGTTGAATTTTGTCTTCTGCCATAAATTTTCGGAATTGCCTACTAATGCAAAATCGCCCGCAAAGGTACAACTTTTTATTCAGATGTGCAAATTTATGAAGGATTTTTATAAAAGTGTCACTTGTATTTGCGTATTTGATTTATTTTTTGTACCTTTGCCGCGGAATTATGTAGATATGGGTAAAAGGCTAATTTTGATAGTATTGGCGGTTTTTTCGTGTGCAGTGATGAATGGTTCGGTAGTGACCCTTCGCAGCGGGAAGACCGTTCAGGGAGAGGTGCTGGTTCAGAATGATGAGGTGGTTATTGTGAAGACGGCTGAAGGAGCGCGCTTCCAGTATCCGTCTTCCGAGGTGGTATCCGTTACAGAATCGAAAGCCGGTGATGAAGAAACCGCCGAGAAACCAGATGAAGAAGACAAGAAGCAGGGCGGCAAAAAAACGACCATATTGGTGGCACTAAGCGGTGGCGGCACCGTTATACCGATGCAAAGCAGCGGCGGCCATATAGGCGGCGAACTGATGATAGGATCCCGCTATATAGGCAAGAAGGCGATTTTTGTCGGTGGCGGAGTCAGCGTCCACGGAATGTTCGCCGGTGGCAAGAGTTATACGTTTCTACCTTTGCAGTTAGCGGTGAAGGTGCCGTTCATGGAAGGCAAGCACGCTCCATATGCGGGTGCGGCATTAGGGTACGGTTTTGCATTGAACAGCGGTAACAAGGGCGGTATCTATTCGGGTGCGGAAGTCGGTTATCGGTTAGCGTTCAACCCCCGTTCCACATTTTTGGTATCCCTTGCCGCCCGATTCCAACAGGCGACCATTTCCGGCGTGGATACGATAAAGAATGAAGACGGTACGGCGAGTGAGTTCATCAACCATGCAGGACGAAGTTTTGTAACAATAGGAGTTAATGTCGGAATAACATTTTAGAAACACTGTTTAATGGAAACTCCGAGCAGTAGTAAGAAATTTACGAAGGAGCAGCGCAAGAATAGAGTAAGTATCATGCTTAATGACAGTGAGTTGCGTGCGTTGAACCGTTATTGTGACCAATATACGGTGAAGAACCGCAGCCGTCTTATTCGTGAGACGTTGATGCGTGCTATTTTGAAGCGTTTTGACAAGGACAACCCGACACTTTTTGATTAAAATGCGACAAAAAAGCGTAATTTTCTTGCGGATATAAAAAAAAAGCCGTACCTTTGCACGCTTTTTCGGCAATTTTACATAGAAATAAAACTAAATAACTAATATTATGTACATTTTATTAACCATTTTGATTGTTGCTGCGGCTGTATTGCTGGTTCTTGCAGTGCTTGTTCAAAACAGCAAGGGTGGCGGATTGGCAGCAGGTTTTGCAAGCGGTAACCAGGTAATGGGTGCCCCGAAGACTGCAGACTTTCTGGAGAAGACCAGTTGGACACTTGCCGGCATTATCGTTTTGCTTAGCATTTTGGCAGTCGGCGTAAATAAAGGTCAAAAAGCAGCAGACGATAGCGAGAGTGCTATCATTGAACAAGTTCAAGAAGCGAGCGAGGCTATTCAGCCTGCAGCTGCTGATTTTGAACAGGAGCAAGAGGCCGGTGAGTAATCACCATTTGCGCCTGAACATCCCACCGACAAGGCAAACCGCCATGTAGAAGGGATAAATGAGTTCCAGTAACAAGGCATCAAGGAGAGAGACGGACGCGTCTCTCTTCTTTATTAGCCGGTATTCCAACGGGAACTTGACAAGCAGAACAGGCGGGAACAGTATTTGCAGGATGTTTGCGATCAGTACAGCTGCGCCGCAAAACCGTATATCGCGGTCGGTATAGTGTGGTGCCTTTCCAGCCCAGCGCATGCGTTGGTGCAGGAAAGTCCGCCAGTCGGGTATGGCTTTAACTGTAGCTGTATAATCGGGGTTATCAATTATGTCAATGCGCAGTTTTCTGCGTTTGAATGACTCCAAGAGAAACATATCGTCCCCGCTTGGGATTTCGGGGTGTATGTCTTGCCAAGACTCCAGCCATTGCTGTCGTTTAACGATAAGGTTGGCTCCGCTGCACATAACAGGGTGATGGTGTTCGGCAGCGATGACGGTGAGTTGTTGCAATGCTGCGTATTCGGCTATTTGGAGTCGTTCCAGCAGAGTGCTTCCACCCACCATTCGCAGAGGTAAAATGAGGAGATCGGCATTTGTGTCCGGTGTTACAGGAGGCGGCGTTATGTCATCGTCCTGCAGCCAAACATATTCCGTAGCAGCAGCGGTGATGAGTTTGCGGAGGGCATGTTTTTTGCCTTTACCATCGTCATTGATGCCGCGACGGGGTATTATGATTGTAATTGACATAGCTGTTCGTAGAAAGCGGGATACGATTTGTTGATACATGCGATGTCATCACACGGAAGTCCTGCAGCCAGAAGTGCCATTGCAATCCGATGGTCGCTGTATGTTTTCATCTGTTGCACGGCGATGAGACGGTTACTTTCTTTATAAGGCAGTGCATCCGTTCCCGAAGCGTGCAGGCGTATTCCCAAGCGGCGGCATGTAACAGCAACTGCGGGATAGAGATCGGGGCAGTTTTTGAACGAGACTGAGAAGTCGTTCATGGCGGGGGATTTGGTTTTGGTAAGCCGGACACCGTCTGTTTCGAATGTCGTGGTGACCCCCAGATGACTGAATATATCAAGAACCACTTTGTCGCCTTGTATATCGTCTGCGTGTAACCCAGTCAGAAATATTTCCGTGCCATGCAAGGCAACGTACTCATACCAAAAGGCAGCAGCACTCCAATCGCGTTCCATGTAATTGCGGTCGCCCGCCTGCCATCGGCTGATAATTTCGCGTGTCATGGCAATATATGGTGATGTACTGTTGCATGTCACATCCATTCCGATAAGCAGCAGTGCCGATGCAAACTGGGTTGAAATGTCGGCAGAAACAGAAACGGGAAGAGCATGGTTCAAGTGCTTGCCGGTAATTTGCAGTGGCGGAAATCCTTCTGTGGAGAGATACGTAACGTCTGCTCCGCAGGTGCGAAGAGCGTTTACCAACTGGCGGACAGGGCGTTGTCGCATACGCAAAATGATGGTGTGTCCTTCGCGTTGGGCACAGTATGCAGTAAGGAAACGCATAGCAGTGCCACAGTTTTGCAGGTCAATTCTTTTTGCGCCGGAATGTATTGACCGGATAGCGTTGTGCATGAGTTTGACATCATCGGGAATGTCCTGTCCGTACACGTCCGTAAGCGGCATATTGTGCATAGCCTGCAGTATAAGCAGGCGGTTAGCGATACTCTTGGAAACAGGCAGCCGGATGATCATGTTACAGATTCTTGAGTGTCTCGCACAACCATGCCCAGCAGCGTTGGGTGGATGAGATACTCAATCGTTCCTGCGGAGAGTGTACACCATACATTTGCGGACCGATAGAAACCATATCCAAGTACGGGTACTTCTCCAAGAAGAGACCGCATTCAAGTCCGGCATGTATTGCCAAGATTTGTGGTTCGGCATTGAAGAGTGTTTTGTAAGCAGAGCGTGTCACTTCGAGCAGGTGTGAGTTGACATTCGGAGTCCACCCCGGGTATCCGTCACCGTGTGTCACTATATCACAAGCGTGTCTAAGTACCGCTTCAACGGTGTTTTTGATATCATGTTTCTCCGCTTCCACAGATGAACGTTGGCTGGTGTTGATTTCGATGTATGCACCTTGTTCGTCCTGTTTGGATTTAACCGATGCAAGGTTGGTACTTGTTTGAACGAGTCCGGGCATATCCTTGGACATGGAAATCATGCCATGCGGGCAGTTGCAAAGTGCGTCAATGAGTGCTTGGGCTTTGGCGGGTTCAATGACGGTTGCCGGTTGCTCGGCGGATTCCAACTCCAATTGCATGTCTTTTTCTACCGCACCGTATTGTACTTCTATTTCGGCAAGGTAGTTGTTGAAGTCAATCCGCAGTTGTTCTTTGTAATCAAACGGAACGCATAAGAGAGCTTCCGCCTCACGTGCAATCGCATTGCGTAGGTTTCCACCTTCGATGAGAGCAAGTTGCGGAGTAGTAGAGGCATATAACCGCTGTACAAAGTGAGCAATGATTTTATTGGCATTGGCGCGTCCTTTGTTAATGTCATCGCCGGAGTGTCCCCCCATTAGTCCGCTGACGCAGACATGCGCGGTAAACCATTTGCCTTGTGGTAATGATACCAATTGGTAGTGCATTTTAGCGAGCGTATCAATACCGCCGGCGCAGCCGATAAATATCTGTCCGTCATCTTCCGAATCCAAGTTAATGAGGCGTTTTCCGCGCAAGCATCCGTCTTGCAGTTTGAATGCACCGGTAAGTCCTGTTTCTTCGTCCACGGTGAATAGGGCTTCAAGTGCGGGGTGTGGCAGTTCTTTGTCGGTCAGTGCCGCCAAAGCCATCGCCATACCGATACCGTCATCTCCGCCCAGGGTGGTGCCGTGTGCTTTCACAAAATCGCCGTCCACGTAGGTGTCAATCGGGTCGTGCATAAAATCATGCCGGATATCGTTGTTCTTCTCACAAACCATATCCATATGTGCTTGAAGAATCACACCTTCATGATTTTCATAGCCTTGTGTGGCGGGAACACGCATGATTACGTTCAGCGCATTGTCGCGTTCATATTCCAAACCATGTGCAGTGGCAAAATCCACTAACCATTGACTAATCTGTTCCTCATGCTTGGAAGGCCGGGGAACACGTGTAATTTCGTGGAAGATCGAGAAAACTCGTTTTGGTTGTAATTCAGTCATCGTTTTTCGGGGTCTATAGCCAGTTTGACTACATTTTGTATCCGATTAAGTGTAGTCGGAGTTGTGGTGAATTTATTATTTTCCGCACCTATAAGTGGCATGTACATTACGCTATCAGGCGTCGCCCAATAGATACGGTTATTAATGACATCAATACATTGTGCGGTGACAACGCCTTGCTGTATCAATTCGTTATGTGAGCCATCAATATTGGCTACATACAGCCCATCGTCCAGACGGTAGTATATTTTACGTGAGGCGATAGTGAATCCTAACATCTCAGGTATGATTTGCTGTAGTTCGCTAAGCGTGAAGTGTCTGTCGTTATAGGTCTGTGCCGTGTCTTGTGCATTTGTCAAAATATCGATGCCCTTGTCGTCTTTTTGCATACGGTATGGTATTTCCGCGCGGCTGCCGAAAATACGCTGGCGGTAGTACTCAGGTTTATCGGTCTGCAAGACAACAGAGGATGTTTTGACATCATTGACCTTATAAATGTGCATAGTATCACGGGTGATACCGTTCACGGTGACGGTTAAGCGAACGGCACCGGCATTGGGAGCTGCTTGTTCAAAATAAAGCCGATACGTGCTTTCAGTGCTTGAAGGTGAAAGTTGGGTGTATATCACATTTGACATAACCGCCCATTGATATTCCACTTTGTAATTATAGGGATTATACACCAACGCAGTAAAAGTGACATCTTCAAAGACATTGATACCCAATGAATCAGCTCCGTTTATGGAGCATGAGAAGCTGGGGACAGTGTCATAAACGGTGATAGACGCTGTTTTGGTGAGGCGGGATTTACTATCCACTTTAAGTGTGACAGTGTAGGTGCCTGCCTGTTTGTAGATTTTTGTCGGGTTCTTAACCATAGACGACCCTCCGTCGCCGAACGACCATTCCCACTCCTCGCCACTGGTGGAGAGGTTGGTGAATTGTATTGTTTCACCAGCTTTGGGCTTGTTCGGAGACCAAGCAAAGTTAACGGAGTTATTGTTGCAGGCAATGAGTATGCAACCAAGCAGTAATAGTATCCAATTGTGTTTCATAATCCAAATCGGCATTGAGCCAATGTATTGTTTTGTCTGAACGGAACCATGTCAGTTGTCTTTTTGCATAGTGCCGCGAGTTTTGTTTTATAAGCCGTATCGCTTCTTCACGGGATATTTTTCCATCGAAATAATCGAACAATTCACGGTATCCGACCGTTTGCAGACTATTGAAGTGTTTAAGCGGATAGACAGTACGCGCTTCGTCTTCCAAGCCGGCGGCTATCATGATGTCAACTCTGCGGTTGATGCGGGCATATAATTCTTCCCGTGGGCGGTCAAGAGCTACTTTCAATACGTTAAAATTGCGGCTCTGTGTGTTGCGCTTGCGGAAGGATGAATATGGTTTACCTGCGCTGAGTGTGACTTCCAAGCAGTGCATCAGCCGTTGCGGGTTTTGCCGGTCAACAGACAGCCAGTAGTCAGGATCTATCCGTTGTACTTCGGTCTGAAGCCATGTCAGTCCGCCTTTCATGTACCCATCCCGAATCTGTCTGCGTATCTCCGGTGCAACATCGGGGATGTCATCAAATCCTTTGCAGACCGCATCCAGATACATCATACTGCCCCCGGTTAATATTGCAAACGGTTTTTCCGTATTATGGCGATTGTTTTGCAGTTGTGCAATCAGTTCAAGGCAATCGCGTTCGTATTGTCCGGCAGAGTAGTCTTCCGTGATGGAACGTGTTCCGACAAAGTAGTGCTTGATACGTGCCAATTCGTCAGCAGTCGGTGCAGCAGTTCCGATGGGAATTTCGCGGTAAATCTGGCGTGAGTCTGCGCTAATAACCGGGCAAGTGAAGTGCTGTGCGAGCCGTAGTGTCAGTTCGGTTTTTCCGACACCGGTAGGTCCTGTAATGAGCAGCAGCGTATTCATTGTCATCGGCCATTCAGGCTACCGCAATCAGAACATACTACCGTCTTCGAAGGACAAGTCCTGAAAACCTTCCATGTCAATATCGCCCTCATCGTATTGGCTATCGCCATAAAAATCTTCATCACTTTCCCAGTCTGCTTTTCCATCCTTGCCGGTAAGTCCGTCCATCGGGTCTTCTGTTTGCAGCTGTTTTGGTGCTTTGCCTTGGCTGTCTGTGCATTTGACTCCTTGCATGGAACCCGGGCGGATTGAACGGAGTGAGCCAAAGAAATATCGCTCGAACATCGGGTCGAAGATATATATGAGCCGTTGTCCTTGCTCCTCAAGCAAGTCGCTTAGCCGAGTCGATTCCATGACCATATTGTCGTATTCAAAACTTGAGTCCATGGGGACAAGGGTAACTTCCTGCTCTTTCTCCCAATGGTCATTGCACATAAAGAACGATGTCATTTGGTCGTCCGGATAGTTTACAGATGCAAGTATGGCCTTGTGCAAATCCAGGAATGTGGCATCGCTGTCAGCCTCGAAAGTGCGGCGAAAATTGACACCTTCTTCGCAAGAAAAAGTGATAACGTATATCATAATTACTAAAATTTTGCGCAAAGATAATACTTAATTTTGATATTTCAAAATTTTGACGTACTTTTGTGGCGAAAAAATGTGTATATTAAAGGTAGTGAATTATGAAGTACATTCTGATTGCTGAGGAAGGCGAGCGTGAGTTGATAAACAAATATTTTCCGGGTTGTGATTATCCTGTGATAGTGACAGGTGTCGGTGGTATAAATATCATCCGCAGTTTGCGTGATTTGCCGCGTGATTCGGAAGTGGTTAATATCGGTTATGCGGGAAGTGCTAATTTTGAGATTGGCAGTTTAGTGGAAGTTACTGAGATTAGGCTTAACCACCCTAATGTGACTTATCCGGAGCCGGAGTTAAAACTAAATTCATTAAAAGATTCAGGTGTCGCTGTATCCGATTGTGCCAACCTGATTAAGGCAGTAGGATATTCGAACTGCGACTTTGTGCTGCAATCGGATTACAAAGATTGTGTGTTTGACATGGAGTTGGCTTTTATTGTGTCGTTCGGATTCAAGTCGGTAGCGTCATTGAAGATAGTGAGTGATAATCTTTCGCTGCATGCGTATCATGATTTGACGCATGGGGTAGAATAAAAAATAGCGCGGCGGTGAGCGTCGCGCTATTTTTTTATAGTACCGAATAAGTATCTTTTATTTATTCAACGCAAGTGCTACATTTACGGCACAAGCAACGGTACAACCCACCATCGGGTTGTTGCCTATACCAAGGAATCCCATCATCTCAACGTGTGCAGGCACGGAACTTGAACCGGCAAATTGTGCATCGCTGTGCATACGTCCCATGGTGTCTGTCATACCATATGACGCGGGACCTGCAGCCATATTATCGGGGTGCAAGGTGCGACCTGTGCCGCCACCTGATGCTACACTGAAGTATGGTTTGCCTGCGAGGATACGCTCTTTCTTATAAGTTCCGGCTACAGGGTGTTGGAAACGAGTCGGGTTAGTTGAGTTACCGGTGATGGAGACATCTACATTCTCATGCCAGAGAATAGCCACACCTTCACGGACATCGTCTGCACCATAGCAGTTCACTTTTGCACGCGGACCATTGGAGTAGGCTTTACGGCGAACCTCTTTAAGTTCACCGGTAAAGTAATCGAACTCTGTCTGAACATATGTGAAACCATTGATACGGCTAATAATCATTGCGGCATCTTTTCCCAGTCCGTCAAGGATGATACGGAGCGGTTTTTGGCGTACTTTGTTTGCCATTTCGGCGATTTTAATAGCACCTTCGGCGGCTGCGAAGGACTCATGTCCTGCGAGGAAAGCAAAGCATTCGGTCTCTTCGCGGAGCAGACGGGCAGCTAGATTACCATGTCCGATACCTACTTTACGATCGTCAGCAACAGAACCGGGGATGCAGAATGACTGCAGACCGATACCGATTGCTTCGGCAGCGTCAGCAGCGTTCTTGCAACCTTTTTTAATAGCGATAGCAGAACCAACAACATAAGCCCACTTGGCGTTTTCGAAGCAGATACGTTGTGTTTCTTCGCATGTCATATAAGGATCCAAGCCATGAGCTTCACAAATCTCGTTGGCTTCTTCAATGGATTTAATGCCATTGGCATTGAGGGCGGCGAGAATCTGTTTCTCGCGGCGGTCTTGCGACTCAAATTGAACGGGACGAATCATAGTTTACTCCTTTCTTGGGTCAATAGATTTAACTGCTCCTTGCTCCTTGGTTGTACGACCATAGGTGCCGGTTACTTGTTTAAGTGCCTCGTCAGCAGGCACACCTTTCTTGATTGCGTCCATGAATTTGCCCATGTGTACATACTCATAACCGCAGATTTCGTTGTCTTCATCCAGATACTCTTTGGTGATGTATCCTTCTGTGAGTTGCAGATAGCGAGGACCTTTCACTTTAGTGGAATAAAGTGTTCCGACTTGTGAAACGAGTCCTTTACCGAGATCTTCGAGTCCGGCACCGATAGTCAGACCACCTTCGCTGAACGCAGATTGGGTGCGACCATAAACGATTTGGAGGAACAGTTCGCGCATAGCCGTGTTGATGGCGTCGCAAACGAGGTCGGTGTTCAGAGCCTCAAGCAGGGTTTTGCCCGGCAGAATTTCTGCAGCCATAGCGGCAGAATGTGTCATACCGGAGCAACCGATAGTCTCAACGAGGGCTTCCTCAATGATACCGTCTTTGACATTCAAACTGAGTTTGCACGCACCTTGTTGCGGGGCGCACCAACCGATACCATGGGTCATACCTGAAATGTCTTTGATTTCCTTGGCTTTTACCCATTTACCCTCTTCGGGAATCGGAGCCGGTCCATGATGAGGACCTTTGGCTACCGAACACATGTTTTGTACTTCTTTTGAATAAATCATGTTAGTTCGTTATTTTAACATTTGATCATTTTCAGATTAGTGAATAGCTACGCCTTGTACGCTGAAGGTCTTGCCATCACGGATAATATAAAGTTGTCCGTTGCGGAGAACTTTGACAGCCTTATCGGTGTCAGAAGTTACGTTCTCAATATCTGTCGGGAAATTCTCATGTCCAATCCATATACGGCTCTTCACGGTGCCGGTAAAGGTCTTATTGGTTTCATCCCAACCTACTATGTCCGTCCAATCGTTATCGTCATGGCGGAAGTCAATGCCTGTTCCCAGTTCCAATTCAAGGCAGGAGATAGCCGTAGCCCAATAATATTCGGTTGAGGCACGAAGGTCGGCATCGTTGACCACTAATTTAGGCAGTGTTCCGCCGAGCGAGATGACCGGATAATCTATCCCGTTTTGAACCTCTGCCGTTAGTCCCGCTTTGCCCTCTACGGTAAGTGTTCCCTCTACATAAAATGCGCCGTAAGAATTGTGGTTGGCGTCTGCGTTTACATTCAGGTAAGAGCCGACACCGGTACCCTTGATGGTCAAGTCGCTCATAATATTCACCGTGGTAGCGTTCTCTGACCATAAGTAGTTGTTACCCTTTACTAAAATAGTGAGCGGATTTGATGAAGTTGTGAAAATCGCATTGTTATTATCGGGTGCCACGATGTAAGCATTTTTGAGTGTAAGAGTACCTGCCTGGTCATAGCTGACAGTCCCATCGCCCAAAACATCATCGGCATTCATTGAAGTGACTTGCACTCCGGCTACCCATATGGAAGCATCATCTGCCAATGGCTTGATAATAAACATTACCGACAGAATCTTGTCAGGTGAAGAAACTGCCCATTCCAGTTGTTTGGTAGTCTCATTCAACCGAATGTCTGTGTTGTCGATGGTGAGGTTTTTGTCCATGGAAAGTGCTGTAACCTCAAATACATCGTATGAAGCTGTATTGTCGGCATTGTAAATACTGAAAATAGTATTGATGTTAAGGTTTCTTGCTTTCAGAACAGGGCAGTCTATACCATTGTTAGCATATGTTTCCTCTACATCAAAAGCACCAGGACCATTGAATGTGAGGTCATTACCCTCTGCATCAAATGCAGGTAGGTTAGTGCTGTTTTGGGACAGGATGGAAACAACCTTGTTTTGCTGGTCTGCGATGAAAGTGATTTGGTGGCCGGTACCATTGACGATAACGGCTTCGTGTTCCTCGGACAATAGGCTGGCGTTTCCTTCGAACACGACTGTGAGATCCGTGTCGTCAATATAGAGTGCCGGGGTGTAAGCCACATTGATGCTGGTTTCCTCTTTGATGGTCAGAATCTTGTTGTCCGGGTCATACGTAACTGAACCGCCGTCTGCCAACACATCGTTTTTATTCATATCGTTGACGGCAAAACCTGCCACTTCAACGGGATATGCTATCGGGTTAATGCGAATAGGTGAATCAACAGGATCGTGTGTTTCCGGATCTACAAACCGACCGTCCTCAATTATGTACGGCGTTTCGTAGGTGCAGTTATTCAGGGTGACTGAATTGATGTTCTGTACGTTGCTGTTAAATTCAATCTTACTGCCATTGATTACGATATTGGCTTTACCGGCACCCGAACCTGTTTTTGCAATAGTGTAGGAATCACTTGTGATTGTGGAGAAATTAACAGCATCCAAAGTGAGCGTAATGTCTTTTGATGCAGGTTCCAATGCGATGGCAACTGTATTGCCGAAATTCATGAAAGATGTTTCTCCGTTTCCTGTTATGGTGAGGTCGGAATTGGTCTTAAGTGCATAAGCACCGAGAGAGCCGTTTATATATGTGCCTACGGAAGCCAATCCTAATTGGAGTGTTGCTGGAATAGTAAATTCAATGCCGTTTGCTCCGTCTGGCGGAGTTATCTGTACGCCGAGATTTTCATCGCTGATCATCAGAATTTTGTTGGTATTGTCCCATTGTACGGATTCTGTTCCGTTTTGAAGGACATCCACTTGGGTATATTGGTTGATTTCGTTTCCTGCAACGAAAACACCGTAACCTTGTTTCTTGCCGTTTGCGGCATATATCAAGGCAGCATTGTCTGTCCGTCCGTTGGGATTGTTTTTGAGCGCATAGACAAGTTCCATCTCTGTAAGACCGATCTGTGAGAGGTCAACGTTAGTGGCGGGAAGCAATGCTTCTGTTGCCAAAAAGATCTCATCCGCATGTCCGGTCAACGCGCCGGCTTCAATAGCGTAGGATGCTGTACCGACCGCATAGAGGGCTTTCAAACCCGTGATATTCAAAGTTTTAGTCTTGGAACTGCTGCCGTTGAAGCATTTGATCGCAGCATCCTTGTTCGGGGAATAAGTTGAAGCGATTAATTCTCCATTATCGCCTGCTGAACTGATAATATTCGTGTGTTGAACCTGGCTATATATGGCAGGACCGCTTGTGTTGAGAATACTGCAATTGCCGATAACACGAATCGTAAATTGGGAGTTTTCCTGCCAGGCAGGGTGATACCAGATGCTTCCCTCTATATCGGCGTTGTCAAGCGTGAGAGTATTACTCTCATTATCGTAATAAACTTTGCCTGCCAATTCCGTACCTTGGTAGATGTCCGCAGCATTGGCACTGGTGACGGTTATGCCACTGACCTGTAATTTATAGTCTGTCTGAGCCATAAGAAAAGCAGACATAAATAATGATACTGAGAGAATGGAGAGTTTTTTCATCTTGATTAAAATTTAATTTGGTTATATTGCGATGATGTATTTTTTTCCCTTTCTGATTCAGGCTGCAAAGATACAATTTTTTTTATATGTATGCAAATGTTTTTCTTATTTTTCCATATTTTATGGTTAGATTCAAACCTAATTCGGTCATTTGAAAAAGTGTCGTTTATTAAGATTTTGCCCTCAAAAATGGCATACGACTCACTTACCACCGACTTACGACTCAGTTACGACAAACTAACTACCCCCTTTTTTACCCCGAAAAATGTACGATTTTTAAGATTGTGCATTTCGCGCAGCCTTATGGATGCCTTAAAGTAAAATTATTATTCTATGGGAGCGGGAATAGCAGTCGATTCAAGTTGTTGCCAAATATCCCAGCAGAGTTTTTCAAGTTTACGCAGCCCCTCGCCTTCGGGAAAAGATTCATAGCCGGATGAATATATGGATGTTTTGGTGTTTGACAAGCGAATATATAATGTCCATGAGCGACCATCTAAAACCTGATATGAGGGTCTGTAATCGCGTTGGTAATCGTGCATCTTTTCGTCACAGACCAGTCGGGCAAGTTCGTCAAGAAAAGTTTGCGGTACCTTAATTTTGCGGGCTGCCTGCGCCGGACAGTTAGAGGCATTGGTTAGCCAGAATTGCCCTGTTTCTGAATTCTTTTCAAGTATAAAGTAGCATAAAGGGAAGGCCGTTGAGCCGGTTTCTCGATATTCCATATGTTCGACTTGTTGGGGAAAGGAGTTCCACAGTTTATCCAGATATTGTTCGAGTGCCTGAATGCCTTTCCCGTTATCCGGCCATGCGTTATCACCGCCGGTAAACAGACGGTTGCCTTTTGAAAATTCTGCTTGAAGATGCCACATCTGTCCGTCACGAATGTCCACGTTGGGCGTATAGGATGACTTATAGTTGTACATCTTATACCGCTTGATGATATTCCATAATTGTTCGCCTGTTTCGTCAGAGACGGTAACGGTTTTTATGCGTTCATTGTTCCATCCTTCGGAACGGGTAAGGGTGCAGACACCGTTATCGTCCTTGCGGTAGGTGTACTCATAACGGTAACGCATACCTGATTCGTTGTACACGAGGTACGTTACAGGTCCTGATGGTTCAGCTGCTTTCGCTTTACCCGAGAAACTTAGAAATGTCATAATTATTAAAAGTAATGTGATGAGCATTTTATGATTCCTGTTGTGACAGCGCATTATTTTTTTCAGTTCGTCCGGCGGCTTTCTTCAGAGCAATATCATATGCTTTGCGGTAGTACTTGAAGAAATTTGTCCATTCCGCTTTTTTGGCAAGTGCGGCTGCGGCTTTTCTTGCCATGACAATATTTTCATCCGGCTGTTGCATGAATCGGACAATATGTTGTGCAACTTCGTCCACCACATAGTCAAAGTTACTGTCGGTCCGGTGGATTACAGCGACCCCGTCTTTCAGTCCTGTCGTTCCCTGTTGTAATGCCCATGCCCCGAATCCTGCTACATCGGTGGTGATAGTCGGCACGTGGAAGGCAATACTCTCAAGCGGTGTGTATCCCCACGGTTCATAGTAGGACGGGAATAATGTCAGATCCATGCCGACAAGCAAGTCGTAGTATGTTTTTCCGTTAAGATAGCGGGCAACCGGTGATTGTGCATCCATGTTATTCTTGCCGTTGAGGTAGAATGGAATGCAAATAACGGTGACACGCCCTATCCGCATAACGGGCTTGTCCAAATACGGAACCATGGCAAAGGCAAGTACGTTACTCCGGGCATAAGTGGCGGTCTGCATGGATGTCATGTGGGCGTGGTATAGTTTTTCGCCCAACCGTTCCATGGCTTGGAAAAAGACATCTATGCCTTTGTTCTTCCACTCCAAACGTCCTGCAATACAGAGCATGAGGCAGTTGTCTTCAAGTCTGGTGTCCAGTAGTTTTTCGGCAGTGGCAAGCAGGGCGGCGCGGGCAGAAGCGCGCGCTGTAATGAAGGCTTTGGCACGTGGCACAAAGTCCGGTTCAAAGCCATTGGGGGTGACTATATCTACGGGTTTGTCCAGCAGTTGCGCGCATTCGCGTGCTGTGATGTCGCTGACCGTGGTGAAGCAGTCCGCCCAGTGGGCTGCCATTTTCTCCACAGAGTGCTTGCTCACCATATTGAGTTCGTCTGCCATCTGGTCACCGTGGTAACCTTCAAAGTAGTCATATAGCGGCTTGCCATTACCGGCTATGGAACGGCCTATGCCGGTGGCGTGCGTTGTAAAGAGTGTGCCGATTCGGGGACAATGGTCGCGGACATACAAAATGGAGAAAGCGGTCTGCCACTCATTGGCGTGAGCCATGACATTTGGTGTCAAGTCATCTTCTGTCTGACCATTTTTCCCGGTCGGTTTCAGCAGATAATGGTAAAGGGATTCCATTACTTGTCCTGCGGCGTAACCGAAGAGGCAGGATTCATCATAATCCCCGTATGCAGCATGGCTGCGGACTCCGAATTTCTCCCATGCCCAAGCATAAATTTGGTCTTTTTGCGCCCACAGGTTGTCGGCTTTCAGTAGAATGGCAATAGGTTCCCCCGGCACCATCCACCGTCCGACTCTGACCGGCAATTGTTTATTGATGGCATCAGTCCATGTGTGGAGTAGTTTTTTGTCTTCCTTGAAATAGAGATCGCTATGTGCGCCGAAGTCAGGACCAAAGAAGAATACTTTGTCCGGGTGTTCTTTCTGCATGGAGGCTGCCCGAGTTGACAGTACTGCATAGATACCGCCTACGCGGTTGCATACCTCCCAAGAGGTTTCGAAGATATATTCAGGTTGTTTATTCATGTGCGGTGTGTGGTGCTATGGTGTGTAGGTATTGTTCGGGATATGCCGGTCTGTCCGGGTAGGCGCAGCCGCCGAAACGGTCTAATTCAAAGTGTCCGTCTTTGACTTTCTTTTCCTGTCCGTCAAGGTATTTGACGAGCAGGTAGATAGCAAGGTTCTGCCAGTCTGCCGTAACTGCTTGTGCCTGCGAGCAGGAATAGTCGGTGAGGTAGTCGGTTGCTTCCTCGTTATCCATATTAGCAACTGCTTGGTCGATGGAAGCGACTCTGTTGTTGAAGTCTGTCTCCCATCGCTGCTGGCGAAGAGTTATCTCCGGCCTCATGGCGGAGTACTTCGTATATGCCCAGTTCGCTACTACATTGAACACCCACCATGCGCTGGACCATGAGAAATTGGTAAAATCGCCATTCCCTTCGCGGAAGCACTCAGGGACTTGGCTGATGGTCGGATACATGGGTACATAAACGGAGGTGGCGGCATCGTCCACTCCGAACCAGAAGATTCCTCCCGCATTGGCGTTGCTGTATCCGCGCATTTGTGCGACATAGGACCATCCTGTCTGTTGGGTGGCTGTCGGACGCTCATACCAATATTGGGTGGAGTCAAGTTGAAAACCAAGTTTGCCGTAGCGCAGTTTGGAGTGCCAAGGTCCGGCTGCAACGCCCTGTGTTATGTCCAGAGGAGTGCCGTCATAGTGGTCGCGCATACAATCTTTGATGTCCTGTACACTGATTTTGCGGTCGGGGCGGATGAACAGCGGCATTGGCGTGCCGGCATCTTTCTTCCCCGTTTCAAGGAAGGTCTTGCCTGACGCATAGTCGAAATATCGGTCCATCTCGCTTGAGAAATGACGGAAGAAACTCCAGACACGCGCTTCGCAGATATATAGGGCTGTAAAGTCGAACGGAGCAAAGCAGGCTTGGTAGTTGAATTCGGTATCCTTGCCGGTGAAATATCCCTTGTTTCGTGCGAAGGTGATTAGGTCTTTTGACCACATGCAGTTGCCGTCTTTTGTGATGACACGGTTGCCGACAGTTTTTGTTTTAGCAGAGAGTGGCAGGGTTGTTATTCTGGCTTGATTGGCGTGTGCGCAAATGCAGTCATCGGGAATGCGGACGGCTACCCAGTTTGCTCCTTTTTGGTCTTTACCTTTACCAATCATATCCATAATCCATATCTCGTTCGGGTCGCCGATGGAGAATGTTTCTCCCTCCGAAGCATATCCGTATTGCTCAACGAGAGATACCATACAGTCAATGGCTTCGCGTGCCGTTTTGCATCGTTCGAGCGCAATGTACATAAGGCTTCCGTAGTCAATGCCGACCGTATCCCATAGTTCTTCGCGTCCGCCCCATGTAGTTTCACCTATGGTGAGTTGGTGTTCGTTCATGTTTCCAACCACATTATAGGTGTGGGCAACTTGCGGAATGTGTCCTTGCGGGCGTCCTGTATCCCAGTCTTTTACTTCCCGCATGGCACCTTTCGGATGGTCTGCCGCCGGTGAGAAGTGGAGGAAACCATAAAGGGTGTAACTGTCAGCGGCGTATGAGATGATGGTTGAGCCATCCGCCGAGGCATTTTTCCCCACGAGGAAATTGGTACACGGGTAGGCATATGCTGCGATGAGGATGCCGATTGATAGGATGATGGATTTTTTCATGATTTTCGTAATATGGATATTATTTTACCAAGGCACCTTGCGGGGTGTATGTTCTGCCCTCTTTAATAATATATAGGTGTCCGTCGATTAGTATTTTCTCAGCTTGTGTGTCGGACTCTATATTATCAATGGCTTGGGCATTCTTGGCAAAGTATGCGTAATATGTCCGATTGGCATTGACATTGAAAGTATAGACTGCGTCTTTGTATTCCGTGTCAGAGGTGCCGCGTTTCCAGTAGAGGAAGTGGTATCCGTCAGCGGGAGTGGCAGTAATGGTGGCTTTTGTGCCGCCGATGAATTTGCCGTTTCCGAATCCGACATTGTTAACGGATACGGTACCCATATCTTCGCAGTCGGGACCAAGTTTGACGGTAATCTTATATAGCTGCGCCATGCGGTGCATGGATTTGACTACTCCCTGTGAACCTTTTTGGAAACCGAGATCGGCTACAATGAATGTTTTTGCGGATTCAGTATCAATGAGTCTGATATAGTCGCTTGCTCCCCAGAAAAGTTCATCCGTTGCATAGTCGAATGCCAGAGCGTGTGCGGAAGACGGAACATATTCGCCGACGGAACCGTTGTTACTTCCGACAGGTTCGAGTTCTACCTTTTTGAGTTCTTCGTCAATGAGGGCGACTGTGTATAAAACACCGGGGTCGCCGGGTTGGAGTGCATATATAGTACCTTTTTTATCCACGGCAATGGCGATGATGGTTTTTGTCGAACCGTCCATTTGGAAGGTGCCTAATTCATCCAGTTTGCTGTCCTCAATGTTCAGGCGGAACAGTTTGGAGCCGGCAACGGCATAGGTGACATTATTGGCGATGTCGTATGCCATGTCGGTCAGGTCCTGCGTGGTGTTAGCAATTTTCTCGGTGTTCATATAGTCCGGCATTTCTTCACCGTCAATGAGTTGGCTGAATGGCATGGACTGTACACTGCTATTAAGGAACACCCATTGTCCGTCCATGAAGTCGCCCGCTTTGACACCGGCGGCATTGGAAGTCGCTTTGGCAACTTCGGCACCGTGGTCGCTCATCATGAAGGATATGAACTTATTGTTATTGACGCCGTACCATGTAGCATCGGATTTGGCGTCATAGAAGAACTGCGCAGTAACAGAGACTGAGGTGATACCCATTGTCTGTTCGGGAGTGGTGGCATTGACCAGCTCTTCATCAGACAGAGAGAGTCCGCTGTGCCAGTAGCCGAAGTCGTAGCCTGAAACGGGTTCGGCTGTGATGGTATATTTTTCTTCGGGTTGAACCCATGCAATATTTTCGAAGGTTTCTGTTTCCGTGGTGATGGTGAATGTGCCGGTACCTTCATTAACGGGGTAGCATTGAACGGAGTTCCACGGCTGGAAGACAACAGGGTTGTTCAGCCCTTTGACCACATTGTTGTTATCCTCAACCTGTTGTGTTTCAGCATTGAATGCGGTGTTAACAGACGGTGCTGTTATATCGCAGTATTCGATCGGCATGTCACTGATAGCAGCGATAGCGGCAGTGTTTGTTCCCTTTACCGTAACCATTGCGCCGCGGAAAGTGACTGTTTCAGAACCGGTTCCGAAGATTCCGTATTCAGATGCGGAAACATTGACGGTTGCGCCGTTGAATGTAAGGTCGGCATTATTGAGTTTGATACCGCTTCCTTTGAATTGACCGTCAATATTGGCTGAGCCGGGACCTTCGAAGGTCACGTCAGCGTTGGTCAATTCGAGGCAGGCTTCGCTTGCCATATCGCCGGATGATACCAAACTATTACCGTCAATCATATAGATTTTGACGGTGGCGCGTGCTTCGTTTTCATCACCGATACGGAGGCATGCGCGGTTATCGCCGGTCAAACTGAGGTTGTTTATTATGAGTCTGTTTGTTTCGGGGTTGTATTCGATGTAGCCGGCGGAGATGTTGGCATTGTTTTCTTTGTTCTGTCCGGGAGTGTAGTTAGTGAGCGGCATGTATCCAAAAGGATTCAGCACGGAGACGGGGTATATCTCAACATCGCTTTTGAGTTCGAAGTCGGCTTTGAGTGTGACATCCTGATCGGTAATGACATAGTCGCGCGGGTTGTCGGTATTGCCGTCTTCCCATTGAGCGAATTGATATTCGCCGCGGGTCGGTTTAGCGGAGAGTGAAACGGTGGTACCTTCAAGATAATAGCCGGATGTGGCTGTTCCGTTGATAGCGGCTTCACCGAATTCGGGGTCGGTATATACTGTGAGTGAATGTTTGCCCGGAAGAATCTGGAATAAACCATTAGCTTCATATTTGGAATCGCTCAGTTGGGTAGCCTGCCCGGTGAGGGTATTGATGGTTGCCCAGTGCGCTTCATCGGTGTTAGCGAATATGGCAACCAGTTCATCGGTGGCATAGTCGAATGCCATAGCGCAGCCGGATGCTTTGCCATAGTGTCCGGTCTTACCGACAAAAACGGTGGATGCGGTAGCGGGATCAATATTGTAGAGGGACATACCAAGTCGGAAATTGTCATTGGCGGTGATCGATTCGCCATTATAGTACATGCCGTAGAGATTGCCCTTGCTATCAGCAGCCAAAGCGCAGAAGTAGCGGTTGTAACCGGCATTGAAGTTAGCCCCTTTGAGTTCGCCGATCAGTGTGGTTTTACCGCTCATAGTGATGGAAGCAAGCCATTGCTTGCCGCCGCTATTGACGGCGGTATAGAATACATTGTCGGCGAAGCTATAACAGAGAGCCTGATAGCCGGCGTATGTGGTGCTGAGGGTGATTGGCTGCCGGTTGGAGAGTGTTCCGCTTGTAGGGTCTATGTCAACGGAATAGAAGAAATAGTCATAGGCACCTGTTCCTTTTTCTATATAATATATATGTCCATTGGCATAGGTGGAGAAGAGTATTGTTTTGTGGGTGATTTGTGAAAGGGATACCGTTGATTCTCCGGGTCCGTCCGCGAGGTTTTCGGTAATAAAGATGGAGTTCCATGAATTACTTAGCAGATACCAAGGGCGTGTTGGTGTAGCGGGTTGGGTGTATTTGAGTCTTGCGACAGCAAGCTGGTTTGCTGCTGCGAGTGTGATATAGGTGTCCGCATTTTTCTTGCTGCCGGATTCGGTAACGTTATGCATATCCCAGTTTTTGAATGTCCAATCGTTATCGGGTGTGACGGAGATATTTACGTTCTGACCTATTTCGGAATCCGTGAAACGGTAGGGGTTGGAGACTGTATTGCCGTCCACGGTCATGGTAACAGTGCCGTGGGTATCGTTTTCGGTCATAGCAAAAAGGAGATATTTGGTAGCAGTAAAGGAAACGGCAGTTGAATTAACGATATTGTCAGAGCCGTCCACGAAAGCAGATTTTTTAGTGCTGTATTCATAGTTAGTGCTTTGAACTGCATCAATGAGGGTCGGGTTACATCCGGAAATTGAACATTGTGTTCCCCAAGCATCCAATTTAGCACAATCAATGGTAACGGCAGGGTCTGCAAAAAAGACAGCTATTCCGGCAGCGGCATAATATGTACTTTGTGCGCCTGCGTAGATGTGGCAGCCTTCTTTTAGTGTGAAGCTTTCGCAGGAGAGGGTTAAAGCCCGTCCTTCGTTGCTATAAATATTCAAGGTTCCGTTCATTCCGCTGAATACGAAATGGCCGGTACCAAGATACATAGACATGGTTTTTGACTTGGTCATGGTAATCGTGTTGTTACCAATGAGGCGGATATTCATGTTCTGGTCGCTTGCGTCCATTTGCGCGCAACTTAAAGTCAATGCGGCGATTCCGGAAGAAGCCTCAATCTCCACGTTTGACATGGTGAGTGTGTGTGTGGCGGCATCGTAGAAGAGTTCACCGGCTTTGAGTTCCGGAATTTCGCCAGCACGCAGGGCAGCCCCGGTTATATAGGATGGACCAATGCTGACAATGGCATTGTCCGGCTGATAATTATCATCAGCAAGCAGATTAGCGAGGCAGCAAGTTGCTGCGAGAATGGTAAAGAGTTTTTTCATAATGGGTAATGTTTTATGGTTGAATGCTAAATTTGGGCGCAAAGGTACGAAGAAATTCGGATATATGCAAATTTTTCGGTAAAAAACAAAAAGAAAGGCGGAAAACCGCCTTTCTTTTTGTCGGAAAACTATGAATCATAGAAATCCTACGAGTCATAGGTTGCCTATATATTCCATTTCTCCTTTTTAGAAGAAGAAGTTCATATAGAGGTTAGCACCAATGTTCTCGGTACCGAAAGTAACGCCTTGGTAGTTAGCTACGCCGCGGGTGTCAGTATAAGTTTCAACTTGTCCGGTGAGGAGGTTGTATCCTTCATACTGTTTGCAAACGTTGTTCGACCATTTGTAGAGGAGGTCGAGGTTCACATTAAGACCGAGCGCGATTTTTGGAGCAACGAACCATTCTACGCCCACGGTGGTGTAGAGACCAAAGCGATGCCAGAAGGCTTCGTTACCTGCGCCGAGATCGGAAGTGGCGTCATTGATGATACGTGCATCTGCAAATACGCCGGGTTCGGGGTTGTTGTAAACAGTGGGGTCTGCAACAAGCGGAACCTGGTTCATAGCGGTGATGGCATTACCGTATTTATACTTGGTGCTGCTTGTCTGGAAAGCATACATCAAGCCAGCTCCGAAGACACCCTGCACACGTTTTTTACCGACACGGTATTCTACGCCGGCAGCAAAGCTACCACCATATTGCCCCTGGATTTTCTCATCTTGCACTTGAGCGCGTGAGAAGGGGTTTTCGAAGAGTGCAGCCTGGTCGTCCACGTTGGTGAGTGTGCGCTGGTAATCAACGATAACACCGATGTTGGCTTTGATACCGAGGTTGTCAGTAATCATATATCCGCCCATGATTGAAACGACAGGGCTGGTGAGTTTTGCCCAATTGCTGTTAGCGTTGTAGCCGAGTCCTTGTCCGCCGATGTTATAATCGTCTTGGCGTGTATAGTTATCAGGAGTTGCGCCACCGTTGGAGAACATTTTTCCTACGAAGTTGGCGAAAGGATCGACAGAGAAACCGATGAAGAAGTCGCCTTGTGCGGGGAGCCAACCTGAATAATCAGCATTGGCTACTTCTTCAGGACTCTGCTTTTCGGCAAACATCGGCAAAGCCAGTGCAGCCACAAGCATTATACTAAGAATCTTTTTCATTGTGATACAATTTAATTGATTAAATAGTATGGTAATTGTTTAGTTCTGTCACATGGATATTACCAAGCGATACCGCCGATACCAAGTGCATATACTTTGCCATCAATCGGGGTGGTGTGGAAGTAGTACTTATTATCAGTTCCATCGCAGAGTTCTGCGGGAGCACCCGGATCAACATCAAAGGGGATACCTATGAGCGTACCTTGGTTTTCAGGCTCGAATCTGAGAACGAGGTCGCCGAGGTCAAGGTCGAAGAAGAGTTGTTTGTCATCCGCCCATTTGGCAGTGCAGAGGAGGTTATCCGGTCCACCTTTGTAGATACCTTGGAGGTCTTTCTGTTTGGTATAACCGTCTTTTACAGTAGCATACTTTTTGGTGTCGGTATCGAGTGCAAGATAGTAGTGAGAGAACTCATTAGCGGTAACTTTGACAGTTTTGTCAGCGTAAGCAGAAACTTTTACGTTAGCGATATCCCAACCGTCATAGAGTTTAACCTGTTGGTTAACAGCACCTTTGTCGCCCGGAGTAATGCCCTCATAGAGGATGGAGGAAAGAATTTCAGTATGTGCGTCATCATAGTAGTCCAAACGGATAGTGATTTTGTAATCAGAAGTGGTTTGGAGTCCCTTAACGTACCCTGTGAGGTTATCGCTCTTGTCATATTCGGGTTTCTCGAATTGTTTCCACATCACACCTTTCACATTGAAAGCGATTTGGTTTTTGGTAGTGGGTTCGATAGCCTCTTTGGTGTCAGCAGCGAAGTCAACGATTCTGGTTTCGTTAGCATTAACAGTAGCGGGAACGGGAGCAGAGAGTGTGTAGAAATACTCGGAAGTAGTCCATTGGTTGTTAGCGAACTCCGTGTAGTTGGCTTTGAATTGAGCGATAGAGAGTTCAAGATCGTTACCACCATCTTCAACAGGGATGTCGAAAGAATAAGCACCTTTTGAGTCGGTTTTAACGACGAATTTTTTAACAACCTCTTCGGGTTCGCCTGCGAAGTAAGTAACAGCAGCGATTACGTCGACATTAGCGGCATAAGCGTGGCTGTGTTCTTCCAATGTACCGTCAGCCTGTTTAACAGTACCGGCGTCATAGGTGAGGACACCCATCAGTTTGGCTGTACCAACAGTTTGGTTGAGAACGGCATCCTCTTTAGCAACGAGGAAGTTGTTCTCCAGACCATCAGCAGTGAGGTCGCCCAAGTTAACATCATCGAATGTGTAGTAAACGGTTTTGCCATTTACATCATAGCTGAAGTCATCGATTTTGAGGAGTGCGCCTTTAATGCTTTTTGCACCGGTTTTCACTTTGATTTCGAATTTACCTTCGGCGTCAGTTTTAGCCTCGAACTTGTTGGCACCGGATGCACCGTCAGTGTACTGACCGGCGTCTACTTCTACATAAACGCGAACGCCTTCGAGTGCGAGAGTTTGTGTAGCAGCACCCGGAGCGTTAACATAAGCAACGAGCGTACCTTTAACGGTAGCCTCTTTTTGAACGTCCTCGAAATTCAGTTCAGATTGGTTTTGCTTTTCGCAGCCAACGAGAGCGAGGATAGCCATCGCGGCAAACAAAAATACTTTCTTCATAACTTTTTGAATTTTAAGTTAATAAATGAATTTGTTAATAATTGGGTTAATTTAAGAAATAAAGAATGTGTTAATCATCACTTCACATCTCTTTCTTTCTATGGTTTATATATATATGGTTACTATATGTGACTAATAAGGTTTTTAGTAATAAATCAGTGTTTTTGTGTTGATTTCGGAGTGTTCTATTCCAAAAATCGCGCAAAGGTAAGTGTTTTTTTTTATATGTGCAAATAAATTTGGTAAAAAAGCGCAGTTGGAGCGTTAAAAAAGCAGTTTTTGGTGAAAAAAGCAATTTTTTTTATACACAAAAAGTACTTTTGCATTATCTTTGCAGAAAATTTCGCAAAGGAGTTCTATAGCATAGTTTCTTATTTAGGCGGTCGCGCCATTCTATGTATTGCGCTGTTTCCTCACTGTGGTGACAGCTCGGGCGCAACACTCGGAGTGCGTTCCGTCGCACTCCTGCTCGTAACCGTGCCGTATCCGTCCCGTAAGCGAGTCGTAAGTGAGTCGTGAATTTTTATTTGAGTATAAAGAGGTATGTTAAACCGAATTGTGAGGTACTGAATGCGAACGTGATGCGAACGAGATGCGAACGGAACGTGGTATAAAGGTGGAATAAAAACAAGAATATCAGTGATATGAAGAATTTTGTAGAAGAATTACGCTGGCGCGGGATGTTGCAAGACATCATGCCGGGTACGGAAGAACAGTTGAACAAGGAGGTGACCGCCGGATATGTGGGTATAGATCCGACCGCGGACAGCCTGCATATCGGACACCTGTGCGGGATTATGATGCTCCGCCACCTGCAACGCTGCGGTCATAAGCCGATAGCCTTGATAGGCGGTGCGACCGGTATGATCGGTGACCCGAGCGGGAAGAGTGCCGAGCGTAATCTGCTGGACGAAAAGACATTGGCGCATAATGTGGCGCACATCAAGGCGCAGTTGGAGAAGTTCTTGGACTTCAATTCGAGCGAGCCGAATGCTGCGGAGTTGGTGAATAACTATGACTGGATGAAGGACTATACGTTTATCAATTTTACGCGCGATATAGGCAAACTGATAACGGTGAATTATATGATGGCGAAAGACAGTGTGAAGAAGCGTTTCAACGGCGAGTTCAACTGCGGTATGTCGTTTACGGAGTTCACGTATCAGTTGCTTCAGGGTTATGATTTTGCGTATCTGAACAAGCACAAGAACTGCAAGTTACAGATGGGCGGCAGTGACCAATGGGGCAATATCACCACTGGCACGGAACTGATCCGCCGGATGGGCGGCGGCGAGGCTTATGCGCTGACCTGCCCGTTGATAACGAAGGCTGACGGCGGGAAGTTCGGCAAAACAGAGAGCGGCAATGTATGGCTGGACAGAAAGTACACAAGTCCGTATAAGTTCTATCAGTTCTGGATGAACGTGAGTGACGATGACGCGAAGCGTTACATCAAGATATTCACGTCATTGGAGCGCGAGGAGATAGATGGTCTGATAGCCGAGCATGAGGCAGCCCCACATCTGCGTGTGCTGCAGAAACGTTTAGCGAAAGAAGTGACGACGATGGTACACAGTGAGGCAGATTATAATGCAGCCGTTGAGGCAAGCAACATCCTGTTCGGCAATGCGACAGCAGAGGCGTTGAAGGCATTGGATGAAGAGACGTTCCTGCAGGTGTTTGAGGGTGTAGAGCGTTTCAGTATCAGCCGTGCGGAACTGGAAGCCGGTATTCCGCCGCTGGATTTGCTGGCTGAGAAAACAAATATATTCCCATCGAAGGGCGAGGCGCGCAAGATGATTCAGGGGAACGGGTTGAGCCTGAACAAGGAGAAACTGACCGACCCGCAAACGGCTCTGACGACAGAGCGGCTGATCAACGGCAAGTATCTGCTGTTCCAGAAGGGGAAGAAGAACTACTATCTTGTGGTAGCAGAATAGACGCCGGATGCGAATCCGGCGGGTGTAAAGCCGGGAAATAGCGTTAATTTTATACAGAAAAGTGCATTTTTGTAATAAAAAGTGCATTTTTTTTTGTGTATATGCAATAAAAGTTGTACTTTTGCACGCTTTTTTGAAGGAAAGATGGCGGAGTGGTCGATCGCGGCGGTCTTGAAAACCGTTGACCTTAACGGGTCCGGGGGTTCGAATCCCTCTCTTTCCGCTTCATGTTGTTACAGATTCTCAAATCGAAGATTCATCGTGTGACGGTGACCGAGGCGAACCTCGATTATATAGGCAGCATTACGATAGATGAGGCCCTGATGGATGCGTCCAATATCTATGAGGGCGAACGTGTCCAAGTGGTTGACAATACGAATGGTGCGCGTCTTGAGACGTATGTAATCAAGGGCAAGCGCGGCAGCGGATGTATCTGTATCAACGGTGCGGCGGCGCACCTTGTGGGTGTGGGCGATACGGTAATAATCATGTCGTATGCGTTGATGACTCCCGAGGAAGCCAAGGCGTTCAAGCCTTCGGTGGTTTTCCCTCAAGCAAATAAATTATAATGTTTTTTGACCTTCTTCATACGGATACTGCCTCAGCTGCCCGAGCCGGGGTAGTACACACAGACCATGGCGATATAGAGACGCCCATCTTTATGCCGGTAGGAACGGTTGGCACTGTCAAGGGTGTCCACAAACGTGACCTGACGGATGACATCCATGCACAGATTATATTAGGCAATACGTACCATCTGTATCTTCGTCCGGGGACGCAGATACTTCGTCAGGCCGGCGGTTTGCATAAGTTTGAGGGGTGGACGAAGCCGATTCTGACAGATTCCGGCGGGTATCAGGTGTTTTCGCTGACCGATATTCGCAAGATGACAGAAGAGGGCGTGCGTTTTTCGTCCCATATAGATGGTAGGAAGTTGTTGTTTACGCCGGAGAATGTGATGGATATCGAGCGCGAGATAGGTGCCGATATCATGATGGCGTTCGATGAGTGCTGCCCGGGAACGGCAGACAGGAAGTATGCGAAAGAGTCGATGGAGAGGACGCACCGCTGGTTGGACCGATGTATCGCGCGGTTTGACGGAACGGAAGACCTGTACGGCTATAAGCAGCATTTGTTCCCAATCGTTCAGGGTTGTGTCTATACCGATTTGCGTCAGGAAGCCGCCAAGCGTTTGCGCGATCTGGACAGAGACGGTTATGCGATCGGGGGATTGGCAGTCGGCGAACCGACAGAGGTGATGTATGAGATGATAGAGGTGGTCAATGACATTCTGCCGCAAGACAAGCCCCGGTACCTGATGGGAGTGGGTACTCCGTGGAATATATTAGAAGGCATTGAGCGCGGGGTGGATATGTTTGACTGCGTCATGCCGACCCGTAACGGGCGAAACGGAATGATCTTCACATGGCAAGGCGTGATGAACATGCGCAATAAAAAGTGGGAGGATGATTTCAGCGAACTGGATCCGACCGGCGGCAGTTATGTCGATCATGAATATACAAGAGCATATGTAAGGCACCTGATTCATGCCGAAGAGATGTTGGGACTGGAGATACTGAGTATTCATAACTTGTGTTTCTATTTGGAACTTGTCGGCGAGGCGCGCAAGCATATAATCGCCGGTGACTTCAAGGCATGGAAAGATGATGTTCTTCCCCGTATCATGACCCGATTATAGTTGTGAAGCGATTAGACCTATATATTATTAAGAAATTCCTCGGCACGTTCTTTTTCTCTATCGTGCTGATATTGAGTATAGCCATTGTCTTTGATTTGACGGAGAAGATGGATGATTTCTTTGAAGACCAGTTGACGGCAAAGGAGATTATTATGGATTATTATATCCATTTTATCCCGTATTATGCCAACATGTTCTCATCGCTGTTCATCTTTATATCGGTGATCTTCTTTACATCCAAGATGGCGGGAAACAGCGAGGTAATCGCCATATTAGCGAGCGGTGTGAGTTATCAGCGGTTCCTGGTACCGTATTTAATTTCCGCCACTCTGCTGTTCGGTATGGGTGTATGGTTGAGCGGTTATGTCATCCCCCCCGCCTCAAAGCATTTGCTGACTTTTACAGACAAGCACTGCCAGCGGTTTACATCCGAGAATGTGCGGAATGTGCAGATGGAGGTAGAACCGGGGACAATTCTATATATCGAGTCGTTCCAAAACAGAACCAAGATGGGTTATCGTGCCTCATTAGAGCATTTTGACGGGAAGGTGCTGACCGGCAGAATCACAGCAGACAGGATACGCTATGATTCTTTATATCACTGGCATTTGGAGAATTACATCCGTCGTGATTTTGAAGGCATGCATGAGCGTCTGACTCGCGGTGACCGTTTAGATACGATTATCCCGATAGAACCAAAAGAGTTATTCATGACAGCAGAAAGTGCGCAAATGATGACGAATCCCGAGTTGCGGGAATTCATGGCGCGTCAGGAAGCCCGCGGAGCGGGGAATATACAGGCATTCGAAACGGAATGGCACAAGCGATGGGCAGGACCGATCGGAGCGTTTATCATGACACTTTTAGGTGTGACGATGAGTAGCAAGAAAGTCCGCGGGGGTATGGGTAAGAACCTCGGTATCGGCATTGTGCTGACGGCGTTGTATATTTTGTTTTCAACAGTAAGCACGACGTTTTCGGTCAGCGGTGTGATGTCACCGTTCATGGCGGCGTGGCTGCCGAATTTTGTATTCCTTGCCATAGGAATCGTACTGTATTTCCGAGTGAGAAGGTAAATACAACGAAACAGTAACAATGAAGGAACAACCGAAAGAATGAAGGAGAATCATTTTATCCATAAGTATTCAAAGGACCTCATACAGTGGCTACCTATAGCGCGCTTTGAGGGAGAGGTGATTATTGTGGATGAGATGTCGAAAATCCCCGATTCCATCGGATATCTGAATGAGCAAAAGGTAGTGGGTGTAGATACCGAATCGCGCCCATCGTTTACACGCGGGGTTCATTATCCGACCGCCTTGGTGCAAATAGCGACAGAGGAGCGTTGCTATCTGTTCCGCTTATCCAAGATAGGAATGCCGCAAGAGTTGGCAGAACTGTTCGCCAATCCGAATATATGCAAAGTCGGATTGGCGTTCAAGGAAGATTTGAACGGGCTAAGGCGGTTGCGTAATTTCAAGGCAGCCAATTGTGTGGATTTACAGTCAATTGCCGGAAAATACGGCATTTTGGATCTCGGTTTGCAGAAAATGTTTGCGATATGTTTCGGCAAGAAAATCAGCAAGACGCAGCAGCTGACCAACTGGGAGAATGCGATTCTGACGCCGGAGCAAGCGCGATATGCCTCAACCGATGCGTGGGCAACATTGTTGATATACAAGGAGTTGATGAATACCGAGCCTCTGCCGCCTGATGAAGCAGCCGCATTGAAGCGCGAGGAGTTGGAACGCCAGTATCTGCATCAGCAGGAAGTGATAGCCGCCCGTCTTCAAGAAGGGGAGAAGGAAAAACAACCGTAGTCTTTTTTACGCCAAATATTATATGAATACTATTATTCTCAAACCCCGCAAGGAAGAATCCGTTCTCCGATTCCATCCGTGGGTTTTCTCCGGCGCGATAGCCAAGATAGTACTTGACAGCCATTATCCCCATGCTCAACCGCAGGAAGGCGAACTCGTCAGAGTAGCCGATTCCACCGGCAAAACATTGGCAGTCGGCCATTGGCAGGTCGGTTCGATAGCGGTACGTATTTTAGCGTTCGGTGTGGATAGTCTGCCTTCGGATTTCTGGAAGCAGCGGATAGCAGCTGCATGGCAGTTACGCCAAGTGTCAGGGCTTGTGAGAGAGGACAATGATACCTTCCGTCTGATACATGGTGAGGGGGATTTCCTGCCGGGTTTGGTGGTAGATGTGTATCACGATACGGCAGTAGTGCAGGCGCATTCAGTGGGCATACATGTACATCGTCATGAGATAGCCCGTGCATTGGCGGAAACGCTGCCTCAGGTGAAGAATGTCTATTATAAATCGGATGATACTCTTCCTTTCAAGGCACCGATAGAGGGTGACAAGACCGGCTATCTAATCGGCAAAGCGGGTGATGAGGCATGTTGGGCTACAGAAAACGGTTTGCAGTTCCGTATTGACTGGGTGAGGGGGCAAAAGACAGGCTTTTTCGTTGACCAGCGTGAAAACCGATTGCTGTTAGAACATTATGCGAAAGGTCATGATGTGCTGAATATGTTTTGTTACACGGGCGGTTTTTCGGTATATGCCATTCGCGGGGGAGCGAAATCGGTGACTTCGGTAGATGTCAGTGCAAAGGCGATTGACCTTGTTAATGCCAACGTGGTACGCAATTTCCCCGATTTCACCGCACATTATTCCTATGCGGCGGATGCGTTCGATTTCCTTAATGAGCAGAAGGAGAACAAGTATGACCTGATTATACTGGATCCGCCTGCTTTTGCCAAACACAGGGATGCCATTTCCAATGCGTTACGCGGTTACCGCCGCATCAATAGCAAGGCTATAGAGAAGATCCAGCATGGCGGGATACTGTTTACATTCTCTTGTTCGCAAGCCATAGACAAAGAGATGTTCCGTTTGGCAGTATTTACGGCTGCGGCGCAAGTCGGTCGCAAAGTCCGTATATTACACCAACTGCACCAACCGGCAGACCATCCAATCAATATCTACCATCCGGAAGGCGAGTATCTGAAGGGGCTGGTGCTGTATGTCGAGTGACGGAGGGTGCGGTGTCGATTATTGGACTTTCCCTAATCCAAAAACAGAAATCTTGCAATCTCTTGCCGGTTTGAGCGCTTCGATACAGGCATGTATCGTTTCACCTGTTGTAATAATATCATCGACAAGCAGGATGTGCTTGTGATAAAGTTCCTCGGGGTGATTGAGTGCAAAGAGATTGCGAACATTCATTTTGCGTTCGTTTTTAGCCAGCCTCGCCTGATGTTCATTGTGACGGATACGTGTAAGAAGTGTCGATTTCATCGGTATAGATGTCGCTTCGGCCAGTGCTTTTGCAATCCATTCCGCCTGATTGAATCCGCGTTCGCGCAATCGTATGGGATGGAGCGGTACGGGAATAATGACATCAATAGCATCAAAGAAATCGGACTGCATGAAATCATATGCGGCTTCTTTTGCCAAGATGTAACCGATAGCCGGGTCTGCAAAGCGTCCGTATTTCATGCTATGCAGAAGTTGATGATATTTGTCACCGTGTTTGAAAAAGAAGAAGACAGCAGCCCGTTGAAAGGCAGGAACATCATAGAACAATTCTTCCGTGAGATTGCCTCTGTGTGCAGCCTGCTCGGTACGGGGCAGCGTATTGAGGCAAGTTCGGCATATAACGGGTCCTTTGCCGACAGGTTTTCCGCAAAGGAGGCATAGTCTTGGAAAGAAGAGGTCAAGCATAGTACACTTTTATGTGGCAAAAGTAGCACAATATTTTGTTATATGCAAAAAAAAGTGTACCTTTGCAGCCGATTTTGCAAAAAATATAACTGAATATGTCATTACAATGTGGAATAGTAGGCTTGCCTAATGTAGGCAAATCGACTCTATTTAATTGCCTGTCCAATGCGAAGGCGCAATCTGCCAATTTTCCGTTTTGTACCATTGAACCTAATGTCGGTGTTATCACGGTGCCGGATGAGCGTTTAATCAAGTTAGGCGAGTTATGCAAGCCGGAGCGGGGAGTTATCCCGACCACCGTTGAAATCGTGGATATTGCCGGATTGGTGAAGGGTGCAAGCAAGGGTGAGGGACTGGGAAACAAGTTCCTTGCCAATATCCGTGAGACGGATGCCATTATCCATGTTCTCCGCTGTTTTGACGATGAGAACGTGGTGCATGTAGATGGTTCCGTTGATCCTGTCCGTGACAAGGAGATTATAGATGCCGAGCTGCAGTTGAAAGATTTGGAGACAGTAGAGTCCCGAATTGCCAAGACAGAGAAGCAGGCGAAGGCAGGCGGTGACAAACAGGCCAAGCTGGCACTGGAGGTATTATTAAAGTATCGTGAGGCGTTGTCCCAAGGAAGATCTGCGCGTACAGTGGAATTGGCCAACAAGGATGAGGAAGCTGTTGCGCGGGAGATGTTTCTGCTGACCAACAAGCCTGTGATGTATGTGTGCAATGTTGATGAGGCATCCGCAGTAAGCGGCAATGCGTATGTGGAGCAGGTTCGTGAGGCAGTAAAGGATGAGCATGCGCAGGTGTTGGTACTTGCCGCCAAGATAGAGAGTGAGATTGCCGAGCTGGAAACCTATGAGGAGCGTCAGATGTTCCTTGATGAAATCGGTTTGAAGGAGTCCGGTGTCAACCGTTTGATAAAGGCGGCATATGCGTTGTTGGATTTGCGGACATTTTTAACCGCCGGGTCGGATGAGGTTAGGGCATGGACATTCAAAGCCGGTTCGAAGGCTCCGCAATGTGCCGGAGTTATCCACTCCGATTTTGAGCGCGGTTTTATTCGCGCAGAAGTAATCAAGTATGACGATTATATCACACTTGGCGGTGAATCGGCGTGCCGCGCAGCCGGAAAATTAGCAATAGAAGGTAAAGATTATTTAGTACAGGATGGTGATATTATGCACTTCCTGTTTAATGTATAATAATAGAGGTGTTATGATAGATGCGTTTGAGCAATTGATTGTGTTGAACCCATGGACAATGGTATTTGCCGTTATCGCGGGATTTGTACTGTTGGTTTATGGTGCAGACTGGCTGGTAGATGGTGCCAGTGCATTGGCTCATCGTTTTGGTGTGAGTCCGTTAGTTATCGGTTTGACGGTTGTGGCGTTGGGTACGTCGATGCCGGAGTTTATAGTGAGTACAATAGCAGCGATAGAAGATAATACGGAAATCGCCATTACCAACATTCTCGGTTCCAATGCCATCAATACATGTATCATTCTTGGTTTATCTGCGTTGATTTATCCGGTGTCATCGCAGAAATCGAGCAGAGTGTTTGATATTCCGTTTAGTATTTTAGCCGGTTTGTTAGTGCTGTTTTTTGTCACATACACCCCACCTGAATCATGGTCGTTTACAGATTTCGGGTCGTTCTCGCTTGACAAAGGCAGTATCAGTTTAGCGGGCGGTATTATTCTGCTGATAGTGTTTTGTGTCTTTATGTGGCATAATGTCAGAGTGGCGAAGGAGAATGCCGATGAAACCGGTGAAATTCAGGCAATGGCAGTGTGGAAGATGCTGTTACTTATACTTGCCGGTCTCGCGGGTCTGGTAGTCGGCGGTGAGTTAGTGGTTCGCGGTGCGACAGGTGTTGCGCATGAACTTGGCGTCAGTGATGCGGTTATCGGTCTGACGGTTGTAGCATTAGGAACATCCTTGCCGGAATTAGCAACGAGTTGCGTTGCCGCATTCAAGCATAATTGTGACCTTGCGTTAGGTAATGTAATAGGAAGCAATATCTTTAATGTATTCTTTATTTTAGGTGTAGGTGCGGTTATCCATCCGTTACCAGCCTATCCCGGTTTATGGCTGGATGCTGTGATTGTAGTGTTGAGTTCGCTGATGGTCTGGCTGTTTGTGGTAAGCACAAAGAATCACGAAATCAAACGTTGGCACGGTGCATTATTAGTGCTTGTGTATGCGGTGTATCTTACCTACCGATTGCTTGCGATTTAGGGATAAACGTATTCTTTGAGCCACGAGTCAATATCTTCAATTGAACTATCAATATGCTTCCGCACGATTTGTCTGCGGTGGTAAATAGTTGACTTCTGGACGTTGAGAACGATGCTCATGTCGGTGTCAGAGGCACCGATAATGACGAGGATGACGAACTGCATATCCGATTCAGTCAGTTTGGGGTATGCGGCTCGGAGTCTGCTGACAGCACCGTCCAATTCCTTGTCTGTAGTGGCAATCAATTCGTCAATGCCTTCGGGAGTGAAGGCTAATTTTTCTTCCATATAGCGTTCGAGCCATTCCGGTATATCTGTGTTTCTTCCCCTCATGTGCTGCAGTGCGATTTCGCGGCTGAGGTTTGCCCTTTGCTGCAGTCTGTCCAAAGCCCGCTGCAAGTGATTAGTGTATTTTTCGCGCAGTGCCACTATTTTTATTTGCTGTTGGTCCAGTTCCAGTTGTTTTTGCTTGCGATACGATCTGTAGTATCTCCATAACAAATAGAGCATCATGAGTACCATTATGAATGCGGCAACCAAGAGCAACGATATTTGCTGCTGCATTCGGCGTTCGCGTTCTGCTTCTTCCGCCCGTTGTTGTTCACGTTCCACATCATATGCCTGTGCAATACCGAACGTTCTGGCTCCGGCATCCAATTGCAGTTGCTGCAAGGTATTATCGTACAGATCGAGCAGTTGGTTAAATGCGGTTAGTGTATTTCCTTCATGTGCCGCCAGTCTTGCCTGCAGGTATGTCTGATTTTGTTTGAACCAGTTAGCGTTAGCAGAGTCGGTGGGTTGCAGAAGTTTGAGATATTGCTTTGCAGACTGTGTGTCATTTTGTTCAAGAAATATTTCCACCAATTCAGCATACCGTGTTGTGATACCATATTTTTCGGCTAATTCGGTGCATGTTGCAATCCGTTCGTTTATGCTGTCGGGAAAGCAATATTGGTAGCGGTAGGCTGCAATATCGAGTTGTAAGATTCGGTTATCCGTTAAATCTCCAAATGCAGCCGCTCTGTCAAAATAGAGCCGTGTGGTATCCGGGTTGCCATGGAGAATGGCGTTTGTACGTGCGATGTCGCGGTATGCGCATGCCAAGAAAACGTTGTTTTGTCCTTGCCGGAGCATGGGAATAGCTTTCAGGTAATAATTCCGTGCAACTTCATAGAGCAGTTCGCTTTCCGATGTGTTTCCCAAGCAGAACCATGTGACTCCGAGTAATTGATTGCGTAGCGGTCCATTGGTTTTGAGCAACGCATATTCCGCCTGTTTGAGGAAGTGTGTGGATGTATAATAATGTCCAGTGTGGTTGGATGATGTACCTAACATGTAGCATGCTTCTCCGATAGAAAGCATGTCGTTTGTTGTCTGGAAATAGGCGAGCAGAGAATCAACGGCTTCCGTGTAGTACGGTGTGTGGTGAATGCGGGAAAGTGCCAAGTGACGTTCCATGTCGTAGATATGCCGGTCATGCTGATTGAGCCTATCGGTGGAGATACTGTCCAATATGGTCAAAGCACTATCGGGGTCAGCCCATACAAGCAGACGTTCGTTTTCAAGCATATGTGCGTCCATTTCCGCCCTTTTTGTACATCCGGCGAGCAACAAAACGGCACAAAAACATATGCCAAAACATGCGCGTACAAGTGTTTGTGTTTTGTAATTTTGTAACTTATTGATAATAAGTGCTTTATAGATAACGCATATTAAGTGTCGTACAAGTGTAAAATTTGTGTATTCCATAATAAAGCAGTAATTTTGCAGTCGAATTTATGGCGCAAAATTAATGTATTTCAAGCATACTTGCAAATGAAAAAAAATGTTTTCAATCAAAATCAGATAAATATGAAGCAAATCGTGTACTATTTTGTGTTATCGGGTGTGATTCTGTTATTTTTAGCAGGGTTTTATCCTCAATCTGTTTATGCAGAGAGTTGGTCAGACCGTGTGTCAGCACCTGTTATAAACGGCGACACGTATGAGGTGTCAACAGGTGAGCAGCTTGCATGGATTGCGAAGATGTCTGAAACTTCCGATTTCACCGGCAAAGTCATCAAATTGTCGAGTGACATTGATTTAATCGGATCGCCGTGGATATGGGTTCCGATAGGTGTAAGCAAGCCGTTTGAAGGTGAGTTTGACGGGCAGGGTCATGTTATCCGTAATCTATTCTATTATTCGTCAGAATATTCGTGCTACGGTTTATTCGGTCAAATAGGAACCAAAGGACATATTCACCATGTTGCATTGGCGAGTGCGGATATTGCATCGGAGAAAGGTAATGTGGGAGCAATTGCCGGTATAAACGGAGGGTATATCCATCATTGCTATTCGATGGCGCGTATCATGGATGCAAAGCAGCCAGTCGGCGGGTTGGTAGGTGAAAACAAGTCCGGTTCAGTGATTGAGTATTGTTATAATACAGGTATTATATTAGTCAAGTCCGGCGGTCTTGTAGGTCTGAACTGCGGTACAGTACGCCATAGTTATGCAGCGGGCTATGTTCATCAGGGTGATGCTGTAGCCGCCGTTTCCGATGGGGCGGTATATGAAGATATTCATTTTGACAGTCAAATTACCGCTCAGACCAATAACGGCGGCAAGCTGTTGGACGGAATAAGCAGTCATATAACATCGGAAATGGCGGGTATCGTGTTTAGCGGGTCGGATGCTTCGTCCCATTGGAACCAACAGGAAGGCAAATATCCGCAGTTATCTGTATTTGCGGGTACAGATGCGTCGGTGGTGTCTGTTACTCCTGCCTATTTAGCCATGAAAGAGAGTGTGACTCCCGAGGCGGCGAGTATGGTGACAACCAATTTCTATTTGCAAACAGATGATGTCGATAAGTGGAACTGTGATTCGACCCGTACCAACAAAGGTGATTTAATCCTGTCCGTTCAGTACGGGTGGGTGACCGTTCGTCGTCCCTGTATGCAAACGCCATCCTATCTTCGGGTATATAAGGGCAAGGATGTGAAGTGGGTTTACATCAATCCCCAACCATTCAATCCGTTTGTACCGAGTGATGTGACGGCTTCGGATTCGATACTGGTGTGTCCGCTTATAGGCGTTCCCATGCACACATATACATCGCCTGCCAAGTTCGGCAAGGATGATGACGAGGAAAATGCCCCGTATTATTACAAGGTGGACAAGTATGTAATCAATGCGCCAGGTGATACCACGTATGTAGAGACATACGGTCCGATGCCGCAAAAAGATTTCAGTAAGTTGTCGCTTGTTACCGGCGACAAGGGCAAATATGCGTACTATGTATGGAGCAAGGACTACCAATGTGAGGCGGATTATATAAAGGGTAACGGTGTGTTGGTTGTTGTCGTTGCAGGTGAGTTTGATGCGGGTGCTGTCGATAGTTTGGCGATAGATACTATTTATACCGATTTCCCCTATGAGATGACCGTTAAGAGTCTGCTTCCGGCAACGGGTGGCGATGAGCAGATGACTTACCGTTGGTCATATGACCAATATGGTATAGCAGATAACAAGCGGATGAAGCATGACGAAATAGTGGGTGGCGCGCGGACGCCATTTGATTCCGTTGCCTGCCGCGTTGAATTGCCGTCAGCCGGACGATATGTATTTATGCGCGAAGCGCACGATGGCAAATGCCGTCCTGATTATGACGAGGAATTGGGAACGACATCGCGCGGGAAGAAGCAGGTAGTAGCTTTCAATCAGTTTACGTCAGGGGCAATCAGGGGTAGCCGCGCGAGCATGGATACGGTGCATTTTTGTTTAGTAGATGACGCACAAAAGCTGATTATTCATCAAAATGTTCCTCCGACAGGCGGTGATTTGCATTATGAGTACCGTTGGTTGGTATCAACGGATAATGCTTCGCCGATTGTAGTACCAACTGCGGCGGACAGTGTGTTAGACTGTGCCGATACGGGTTTTGAAAACGGACATATCTATCGGATATACAGGGAAGTAAAAGACGGAACGCGATTCACGGATTGGACGGCTTCCGAAGATACGTTGGTGGTAGTGATGTATGCGCCTTTTTCCAGCGGTGCTATCACAGCGTCCGAACTGCCGGTTGTCTGCTGGGAGCCGGAAACGATGCAGACAATCCGCATGAGTGCGACGGAACTGACAGCTCCTTCGGGTGATGGAGAAATGTCGTATTCGTGGCAGTTGCGGATAAATGGTACTTCTACGGTTCCCCTTCACGCTACGAGTGCAGATATGGCGTTGGATTTTTCTCCTACAGATTATGCTTCTTTGCCAGCCACATTCAAACTTGAGCGATATGTATCCAATAGCCTTTGCGGTGAAGAACAGCTGCAATCCGAGGGCGGTGTGTCTATACGAGTCGGAGTAATAGAATCGAGTTCGGAATCGCTGCTTGTGTGCGGTGATTCGCCCGAAAAATATGATTATACCCGTGTGGACGGGAGTGTGGTGTCCCATACTTTTTCAAAGGATAGCGAAGTATATGTGTTTTCGGACATGACGAAGGACGGTTGCTCCAAAACGCACACCGTCACCGCCCGGCTCAAACCGGTTCCCAAAGTGTCTGTTGAGATGACAGATAATGTGTGCGATTTTGATTCGGTACTTATGTTTACATACCATGTACTTGGCGGGAATCCGGGTTATGTACAGATGGAATTCGGCGACCGTCTTCAAGCGTTGGGGATGCAGTCCATGAGCCGCAAGTTAGATGAGGGTACGGATGTCCGTTTTGCTGTGCCTTATCTGCCGCCCGGTGATTATGAACTATATGTGCAGTTTTATGAAGACAGTACCGGGACTTGCATGAGTTCTCCGGATACGCTCGCATTCACCATGAACTTAGCGGGTTATGTGTATCAGAAGTGGGATGATGTGTTGTTCGTGGACAATAATCCCAAAAACGGTATTCCTGAGGCAGCCAACGATCTGGCATTTAGTTCCTACCAGTGGTATCGTGTTGTATATGACGCAGCAGGGAACGAGACTGTTGAGTTGCTTGATGGTGAGACCGGACAATTCTATAGAGAAGACGGCGGGTTGAACGGAATATACTTTGTGATGCTAACAACAACGGACGGTGAAACATATCGTTCGTGTGATATAGAGGCGCGCCCGAATACGCGAATTTCTCCGATTTCATCGGATATGTCCATGTCCATTTTTCCCTGCCCGGCACATCCGAACAGCATTGTATGTTTGTCCGAGCCGTATGTCCGATTGCGTGTCCTATCCTCGGACGGGCATATCGTATCAGATACCGATGAAGCCGGAATGTGTTTCACCGCACCTGCGACAGCGGGACTGTATATTGTTCAAGCGCAATTTGCTGACGGAAGGATGCGTTGCGGAAAACTTGTAATCCGTTATTGAAGACTATGAAAAGGCATAATTATATATATCTATCGTTTCTGATGGTAATTGTTATCGGTCTGGATAGCAATGCCGCACCCCGGAATGCTATGCGAACCCGTTCGAACGAACATTTTGACAAGGGTGCTTTTGTTTCTTTTTCAGCGGGTTCGGGAATTAGCCGTCTTGATTACTCGGTAGGCAGTGACCAAGCGACCATGCTTCATCTGCAATCGGAAAACCGTTTTGTATTTCCGTCTTTTTCCGCATCCATCGGTTTCCGCTACTATTTTCTGCCATGGTTGGGTGTTCGAACGGGATTGGATTTCAGTACCTATAGTTCCCAAACGGATCTTAGCGGGGAAATGGTATGGGGGAATACAGGGACAGGACAAAATCCGCTGTATGACTATGCGGGAGACAGTTATGAACATCACACGGCTTTCCGTGATTGGACAGAGCGGCAGGATGTCTATCTGATAGAGATACCTCTGGGCCTATCCTTCAAATACAAGCCCCGAAAAATCGGAGCATTCGCCGATTTAGGGGTCAAAGCAGGTATTCCAATATGGTCAAATTACAAGCAGTTGAAGGGAGATTTGATACATACGGCATGGTATCCGCTTTATAATCTGGAACTCAGTGACATACCGTCCCGTTTTGAGACAGAGCCATGGCAGGATAACCGAGAAGGAGCGTTAGCGGCATTGCGAACAGTGAATGCGCTTGCGTTTGCCGAATTAGGTGTTCTATTCCAAGTACATCCCCGTTTGGATTTGACAGTTTCACTATATGGCAATTACATGGTTAACAGCCAGACAGACAGGCGGGAAATCAGCCGGGAGTTGGGGTTTTCTTCCGATTTCAACGGTACTTCTGCTTTTATGGAATCCTATCAAGGGTTACTTAATACGACGGCGGTGGGTACTGTTCATCCGTGGAGTGCAGGTGTGAAAGTGGGGTTAAATGTATATTGCGGTCGAAATAAGGCTCAACGAAAGAAACAAATGGAAGAACTGGCAGAAGCTTTTCCAAAATTGATGCCACATGATACAGTATATGTGACCTTGCATGATACCTTGATTTTGTCGGTTCCATCGGAAGTGACAGTGGTAGAGAGTGCCGGTTCTTCGTCCGCTTATGCGGCTGTGTCTAATTCGTTTCAAACATTGGATTCGCTGTTGAGTGAGACGGTTATTTGGTTTGATTTCGATAGTGATGTGCCGAACTTGGAACCTGCGAATATTCTCGATTCCATCGGTAATGTGTTGCGTCAGAATCCTGAGTTGCAGATCTCCATTAACGGTCATGCGTGCGTGATAGGTTCGGAGCGTTATAACAATCGTTTGGCCGCTCGTCGTGCGTTAGTTGTTTATCGTGCTTTGCAGGAGAAAGGAGTGTCTTCATCGCAAATGACGGTTGCTTCGTTTGGTGCGCATGTGCCGTTCCATTATTCGCCATCAACGGTGATCCGCAATTCCGAGAGTGACTACGAAAGGGACCGTCGAGTGGAGATTGTTCCGTCGGGTGTATCAGTTCCTGTTTCTACCACCGAATATGATGTAATACGCAGGGGAACTACGCTAAGCCGTCTAGCTCGTAAATGGTATGATTGTCAGCCGTTTTGGGTGTATATTTATGAGGCAAATAAGGATGTACTTCCCGACCCGAATCATCCAGCCGTAGGAACGAGATTGGTTATCCCTTCTATTGAAGCAATATTGCATGGTGAGAGCAGGGAAGATGCGATAGAGCGTGCGCATGCGATGGAAGCGGTTATCTGTCAGCCTTGAGTCACTCTTTTGTCAGTTTCGAGGACTGATCAGGTACTGATTAGGAACTGATTAGGAACTGATCAGCTACTGATCAGCAACCGAGCAGCAACCGAGGTTGAGTGTCGGAAGGCGGTCGGAGAAAGGATGTGGAGAGGATAGAGAAAGGATAGAGAAAGGATAGAGAAAGGATAGAGAAAGGATGTGGAGAGGATAGAGAAAGGATGGGGAAAGAATAGGGAAGGGATGTGGATGTGGGGGAGAAAGCAGGTATGATATTGTGAAGAAAAAGTTGTAGTATGTGAAGAAAAAGTTGCGGGTGTGAGAAGAAAAAGTTGCGGGTATGGGAAAAAAGCAGTAATTTTGCAATCAAATTAAGAATAAGGATATGAAAGAGTTACGTATTTGTTTAGTGGTATGTGTGTTGAGTGTGTGTTGTGAGCCGCTTTCATCGAAGGTTTTGCAGGGCGTATGCGGTGAGCATTTGACGTGGAGTTATGATACGGAGACGGCACATCTTGCAATAGAGGGGTATGGAGAGTTGAAGAACACCGTAGATAGTCTATGGTGGAACAAGGATGTGCTTCAGGCTTCGTCATGGGCGACAAGTTACAATACCTATTATGTATATAATTCAGCCAAGACGATTTCGTTGCCGGAAGGTTTGACGAAACTGCCGAACGGGATATTCAGCGGGTGGTGGAATCTGACGGCTTGCGATATACCAGAGGGCGTGTCGGAGCTGCCGAACAATGCGTTCAAGGAGTGTTATGCGTTGAAGGAGATTACGTTACCCAATTCGATAGAACGGGTAGGTCAGTATGCTTTTCAAAAGTGTACAACAATGGTCAAGTGTGACCTTGGCAAGGGTGTGAAGTACATAGGGACGATGGCTTTTGAGGATTGTTATGCGTTAAGTTCTGTACGTTGGTCGGATTGCTTGGAAACGATAGACGGGTCAATATTTGACGGTACGGGGGCCCCCTATTCGATGCAGGATGTGGCAACGATTCCGCTGCGTGATACATTATTCTTTCCGGCAACATTCAAATCGTCCAAGTCCATTTCATGGTGCTATCATAACAGCCCGGTGATTGTATGGAATGCGGCGAATCCACCGGCATCTTCGTCGGTGTTCTACAATCTGTATTCGTACTTCAACGGTGATTTTATATTCGGTCCTGATGTGACGTTTGTCCCCGCGAACCTATGCCAGCAGGTGCGGATGAAAAAGGTTGTACTGCCGGAGGGGTGTACCTATATCGGAAGCGGTGCGTTCGCGGGGAATAACCAATTGGATACGGTCATATTGCCATCCACGTTAACCGCTATCCATCAGGAAGCCTTCAAGGGGTGTTCGAAAATCAAGCAAATCATATTGCCGGAGCAGGTGTCAGCGGTCAATTCATCCACATTCAGCGGCTGTACCTCTTTGGTGCGGGTTCATCTTCCGGCGGGTGTTTCGACGATAGGGGATAATGCGTTCTCAGGTTGCAGTTCCCTCGATTCCATCGTACTTCCCAAGGAACTGACGATGATAGGCGGCAGTGCATTCAGCGGCGTTAAATTACAGGATACGCTGGTTATCCCCGACAAGGTTGTTTCGATTGGTGCGAATGCATTTGCGAACTGGAGCAGTTTGCAGCAAGTGACTATCGGCAAGGGCGTGGTATTGATGGCGGACAAAGTGTTTGCGGGAGATTCAGCAATCACAAGGATTGTTTGTCTTGCCGCTACTCCGCCTACGGTATCCGAAGGGACTTTAGCGGATATACCAGATACGGCATGGTTGTCGGTTCTGCCAGACAGCCGCAAAGCGTATCGGGAGCATCCGTATTGGGGTCGATTCCGTATGGCGGAAGAGCCAGAGGATGAGCTTGTACAGAAGAATGTGACGGTAGAAGCAGCCACGACGACTGCGTATTTCACATGGCCGACAGATGAGCATGCAGACCGGTACACACTGGATATATACAAGAACGGTGCCGTGTTCTGCCGTTTGACCCTTGGACCAAGGGGACAGCTGTTAGGTATCGCTTTTTCAGCACCGGCGCGCAACAGGAACGTGTCATCCGACAATGTAAAACGTGTCAATGCGGACGGAGCCTATACGCTGTCGTTCATGGTGACAGGTCTGGACGAGGCGTCGAAGTATAATTATGTGCTTGCGGCAATTGATTCGGACGGCAAACCGATCCATGTGTATACAGGTCAGTTTGCGACTTCGGGTTATCCCGATGAAATCGAAGAAGGCGGGACGGAAATCACTCCGACTCCACCTGTTGTGCCGTTTGATCCGGAATCGTCGGTTCCAACGGCGATTTGGGGAGTGGTGCCGGAGTGTGCGGACGAAAAACCCGTCATGGAAATCCATAACGGGCAATTGCTGATCCGATATCATGATTATCTGATAACCCCGGCGGGCATCAGGGTGGAGTAAAATCAGGCGAACATATTGACTTCGGCAGCAGTAATAGTGTCGCCGCCGAGGATGATAAGCCGTTCAATGACATTGCGGAGTTCGCGGATGTTTCCGCGCCATTCGCGTGCCTGAAGCGCCTCGATGGCATCCTTGCTGAAGGATTTGACTTTCCACCCTTGTTCCTTGCAAATCTGTTGTGCAAAATATTCGACGAGCAGCGGTATGTCTTCCAACCGCTCATGTAGTGCGGGTACATGGATGGGTATCACGTTGAGTCTGTGGAAGAGGTCTTCGCGGAAATTCCCTTTGGCAATTTCTTCCGGCAGGTTTTTGTTGGTAGCAGCGAGTACGCGGACATTGACTTTTGTCGTTTTGTCAGAGCCGACGCGCGTGATTTCGTTTTCCTGTAAAGCGCGTAGGACTTTAGCCTGTGCGGCGAGGCTTAAATCTCCGATTTCATCGAGGAAGAGGGTGCCTCCGTCAGCCTGTTCGAACTTACCGGCACGGTCTTTGACGGCACCTGTAAATGAGCCTTTCATGTGTCCGAAAAGCTCCGATTCTATCAGTTCGGACGGTATGGCAGCACAGTTCACTTCGACCATTGGATTGTTTGCGCGGGCGGATTTCTCATGGAGCAATCGAGCCACGACTTCTTTACCTGTACCATTTTCCCCTGTAATCATTACCCGTGCTTCCGTTTGAGCCACTTTGTCAATGATGTCGCGTACTTTGGCAATGGCGGCAGATTCGCCAATCATGCGGTTTTTCTCTGCGACTTTGCGTTTGAGGTTGTTCACCTCTTCGGTTTTGCGCTGGAGTTGTTCGCTGAGGTGGCGGTGTTCCACGGCGTTCTTAGTCATGGTGAGCAGGTGGTTGAGGTCCAAGGGTTTTTCTACAAAGTCCCACGCTCCCTTTTTGATTGCATTGACGGCTGTTTCGATGTCTCCGTGTCCTGAAATCATGATGACGGGGCAGGCATGGTCGTAGACCTCAAGGAACTCGATTCCGTCCAACTCCGGCATTTTGACATCAGAATAGATGAGGTCGTATTTGTTCTTTTTTGCAAGTTCCAATCCAATCTTGCCGTTTTCGGCTACATCGACTTCGTAGCCCTCAAATTCCAGCACTTCGCGCAACGTGTTCCGAATAGCACGTTCGTCATCAATAACCAATAATTTAGCCATAATTGTTCCAATTTGAGCGCAAAGGTACAACTTTTTTTGTATATATGCAAAACTTTTTGTACCTTTGCACGCTTTTTACATCTGATAAAATGAAAAAAATATTGTTCTTTTTGCTTTTGGGTGGTACGTTGTCGGTTCAAGCCGCGACTGTTTATACCCGTTTGAACGCCAAGCCTGCAGAGGGCTGGGGCGGTACGTATATCATTGTATATCAGCAGTCAGAGACAGAGGGCTATGTATGGAATGGTGAGGATGCGGACAAGAATGTAGTCAAAGTCGCTATCAAAGACAGCAAGATCAGTTCTGAGGACTTGGCGGATTATCAGGTAACGGTGTCAGAGGAAAAATCGAATCGCTATTACCTGAAGACAAAAGACGGCTATATGGGTTGCAAGGCGAAATCGAACAGCCTGCTTATCGAGTCAAGCGGGCGTGAGTGTACGTTGCAGTCAAACGGTTCGTTTGTCATGTTGGAAACGAACACGAACACCTGCCGTTTCTTGTGTTATGAGAAGTCAAAGGGCAACTACCGATTCAGATTCTATTATGACGAAAAGAAGAAATGGGCGGATGCGGACAAGCATAACATCTGTTTTTATGTGCTTGGCGATGTCGAGGTCGAAGAACCGCAAAACCAGTTGGATATCAATTATGCCCATGTAGAGATGTATGCGTGTGAGTCGAAGTTCCCGATGCAAAACGACCAGTATAACCAGTATTTCACGACATTCATGTATCTGGCTCAGAAGGAGGCGGATGATGCGGTTCCGCAGATAGGTCTCGAGATCCTTGCTCCGACGCAGTATTCTATAGAGGGGACATACCGTTCCGACTATACTCCGGGTCAGAAGTATTTTATCAATTGCCAAGCCGGAGCCAAGCATTCGTATTTTATTTTCCCGAGCAAGGCTGAATCAGGGTGGTCAGAGGCGGCAATCAATCTTGCCGAAATGAAGATTACCAAGGTCGGCAAGAGCAAGGAGAACAACGCATACACGTATCATGTGTATTTGGTGTTTACCGATTCCAACAAGAAGATTTGGACGCTCAACAAGGATATTGATGTGTATGGCTGGTGGATAGATTGCAACCGTACCACCAAGCCGGAGTCAAATATGGATCCGGTGGCTTTTGCGCTTGAGTCCGGCAATCATGAAACGGAGGGTGCCGTAGAGCCGGAGCCTGACCCGGAGCCTGACCCGGAGCCGGAACCAGAGCCGGAACCTGAACCTGAACCGGACCCCGAACCTGAAGGTTTGTTTGAGTATTCGGTTGATACTCCGGCAATAAAGACCCTTCGTGACGGGCAAATTATTATTCAGCGCGGCGAAGCGGAGTATAATATTCTTGGTGTTCAACTGTAAAAATATCATACGGCTATCAATCTTCAGCATTTATCCATACTGAATTACCGCAATATCCGAGAGGCTAATCTTGAGTTCTCGGACAAACTCAATTGTTTCATCGGTCTGAACGGGCAGGGCAAGACGAACCTGTTAGATGCCATTTATCTGCTTTCTTTTACCAAGTCGGCATTTACGGCGGTGGACAGCATGAATATCACGCATAATGCAGACATGGCGATGGTGCAAGGGGTGTATGCAGGGAATGAAACGGCAGAAACCATATCCTGCGGTATCAAACGCGGTGTCAAGAAGACATTCCGCAGGGGCAAGAAGGATTACAAGCGTATGATTGAGCATATCGGTCTTATTCCGTTGGTAATGGTGTGTCCGCAGGATAACAGTCTGATAGAGGAAGGCAGCGATGAACGGCGTCGGTTTATGGATGTCGTTATTTCCCAGCAGGACAAGGTGTATCTGGATCATCTGACGGCTTATAATGCGTTGCTCAAACAGCGCAATATGCTGCTTCGCCAGATGGCAGACCAAGCCAATCCGCAAACGGATCTTCTGGAAGTGTTCGAATTGCAGATGGTTGCTCCTGCGCAATATATATATAAGGTTCGCGCGAAGTTTATCGAGGCGTTTGTGCCGGTATTCCGTGAGATGTATGCGGCTCTATCCGGCGATAAGGAACAAGTGGAGTTGCGTTATGTGAGCCAGTTGCAGAGCCGTGATATAGAGGAGTCGTTCCGTGCCACGCGGCAACGCGATATTATGCTCGGTTGGACTTCTCAGGGTATTCATAAGGATGAAATAGAGATGCTGATAGCAGATGATGGCGAGTCATTTCCTCTGAAGCGTGTTGCCAGTCAGGGTCAGCAAAAGACGTATCTGCTTGCCATGAAACTGGCGCAGGCACTGTATTTGGGGAAGCCGATGCTTCTGCTGGACGATATATTTGACAAACTTGACTCCGAGCGGGTGGAGCGGATTATCCACCTTGTGCGGTCAGAGCGATTCGGGCAAATCTTTATAACCGATACCGACCGTCAGCATTTATCCGCTATTGTTCAGCCGGACGAAACGGCAAAAATATTCCATGTCCATAACGGGCAAGTAACTGAAATTCCGAAGTAACCCATTGTGGCGATGAAGAAATGTCTTGCATTCATATTATGCGCGTTGCTGTTTGTTCCCTGCCGAGGCGAAATATCGTTTCGCGGGGCATGGATAGCCACAGTCGCCAATATAGACTGGCCGTCTCCAGCTGCGGTGGGTGTGCCGCATAAGCAGCAGGAAGAGATGATCAGCATGTTGGACAGTCTTCAGGCGATTGGTATCAATGCCGTTGTTTTTCAGGTACGTCCGACGTCAGATGCGTTCTATTGGTCAGAACTGGAGCCGTGGTCGCATTGGCTGACCGGCACGCAGGGTTACTGGAAAGAGCAGATGGGGTTGATTACCGGCATGGAAGATTTCTATGACCCGTTGGAATTTGTTACAGCCGAGGCGCATGACCGCGGGATAGAGGTTCACGCATGGCTTAATCCGTACCGTGTGACCATTAAGTCGATGGATACAACATTGTTGGTGTCCAATCATATCATGCGCAGACACCCCGAGTGGTTCTGGAAATACGGCGGGCAATGGTATTTTGAACCCGGATTGGATGAGACGCGGGAATGGATTTGCATGGTTGTGGAAGACATTGTTTGCCGCTATGATATAGATGCCATTCATATGGATGACTATTTCTATCCCTATCCTTTGCCCCGGCAGCCGTTGCCGGACGGGGGCTGCTTTGAGGCGCATCCGCGCGGTTTTACCGATATTCGGGCATGGCGGCGGAATAATGTCAATATGGCGATACGCGAAATATCCGAGACTATACATAAAACCAAGCCGTGGGTGAAGTTCGGAATCTCGCCATTCGGTGTATGGCGCAACAGCACGAGGGACTCCATTGGCAGTGCCACTTCGGCGGGACTGACCAATTATGATAACCTTTATGCGGATATATTGTATTGGATAAGGGAAGGCTGGATAGATTATGTCTGCCCGCAGTTATATTGGTATATCGGCAACCGTGCTGCGGACTATGAGACCTTAGCCCACTGGTGGGCATTGCGGGTTGCGGAAGCCAATCAGTATTACGCAGCCAACAACGGGCAGTCCAATCACGATTGCCAATTATATATAGGTATGGCTCCTTACCGGCTCGGCTCGGAAAAAGAGGCGGCAGCATGGCGTACAGGCAATGAGATAGACCGCCAAATGAAGCTTAACCGAACCATACCGGAAATAACGGGCGAGTGCTTTTACTCCACACGCCCGCTTCTGCTGAATCCTCTTGGCGTTTGTGACACTATCAGGAATTACTATTTGCCGTAGTCATAGCAAACGCTGTATGTAATTGGGGGTATTTTCGGGAAAATAGTGTTTTGTAACATGAAAATGGCAAAAATTGCAATTTTTATTTGCAGGGTCGGAAAATAAGTAGTACCTTTGCAAAGTTTTGCGAAATCATGTTTATTTTACGATAATCCGTAAGGACAAAATATAAAAACAACCAATTTTTTACTAACTTAAATTTAATTTATTATGAAAAAATTATTCACATTTGTAGCAG
>CAJOKE010000006.1 GCA_905235225.1 Paludibacteraceae bacterium | reverse complement strand
TGATAAGTAAAATTGGTACCTTCTCTGTGAAGGGCAATAAAAGCTGAATCCTTGACAACCGGGGAATATTCCATAGTGATAATTTCAGCACTATCAATACATAAGTTCGAAAAATCCCATATGCTATCACTCGTTTCAATTAAAAAAGGAACACCTGTTAGTTTATTGGCTACTAAACTATCTCCACATAATGGTAAATGTTTCCTTTCAGTTAGACATTGTGCTTCTAATTGCATGGGTACAAACATTAGAATATATAGAAGAAATCTATATAAAATCTTCGTCATAATCGTATTGTTAATCCGTTACTGTGAAAATACCTTGGAAGGTGCGGTTGCCGGTTTTGATGGTGAGGGTGTAGTCGCCGGTGTCGGAAAGGTTCACCGTGGCCGTGCGGCGGAACGGGAAATTAACAACCGGCGTTCCATCAACCTTATTGACTATTAACCGTGACTGCAACGGTCCGTTTGGTGCCGCCACAGACAGCACATGACCGTTAATGATGGCATAGAATGAATTGGGGTTAGGTGGGGTTATAGGATTAGGATCTGTGCCATCTCTTGGAACATATCCTCCCACTTCCTCATTGTAAGATTCATCAACTTCAATTAATCGGATCACCTGTGCATTATTATCTGCACACAACATGCAAGTCAAGGATAATAACACCACGCTTGCAAAATAATAAAATACTTTTTTCATACATCTATAAATTTGTGTTTTGCAATACAACTATCCATAGCCGAAAACGTGTTTCGTTTCCGCCTGCAAAATTACTGCTTTTTTAGAATCCTACAAATTTATACTTTGACAATTGAAAATAGCAAATTATTGATATTCAGCAATTTACATTTTTCAACCTTTGACATTTTATCCTAAAATCTTATCCACATGTCGTTTTAACATCATTCCCCATAAAAAATCATGCAAATTTGAACTTTGAGTTCCTATCTTTTTTGAGATTCGTTCTTTCATTTTACCAATACTATTTGGAGAACAAAATAATAATTCCGCAATACCTTGTTTCGGTATATTAATAAATAATAGTACACATAAACGAATATTTTGTTCAGACAATGATGGAAAACGATGTCGTAGTTCACTAACAAACCCATATAGTTGAATATCTACATATCTACACATAGCTTCATAATTTCTCCAATTTAAAGTAGCAATGAATTGTTCAGTGGACAGAGAACAAAGCATCTCACTTCTTTCTTCTAATTGGTGAACTAACTCTTGCTGCAATAAAGCTGTTGATTCATGCAAATTATTGTGAAGATACTTTAAATTGTTATATTCTTGCTTTTTATTACGTATTTTTCTATTGATATACACCAGTAAGTTTTGCTGTTTATTTCGTCTTAATATATAACAAACTATAACTATTGTAAGAAAACATCCAATAATCGCCACCCATGTGAAAAACCGATGCTGTTTGGAATCTTGAAGAGATTGGTATGTAAACATGTCCGTAGCCTTGGTTTTATTTCCTCGCTCTACTTCTAATGTTTTTTGTATATCATATCGTTTGGATGCTAATTGGATAATTTCACTGGTATTATAATGGATAGTATCATGTGATAAAATATACAACATACTTGTTTGATATGCCAGGTCATTTGACATCGATAAAATATGCTTTGCATAATGATAGGCTGAATCATTTTGACATTTGGCAAAAATACGCGCCTTCAGACTCTTTACATATAGCATACTATCACCTATTCCACATAAACTATCAATGATACATCGGGCAGAATCATATTGCTGCATATAATAATATAGCGTTGCTGTAGTTTCCAAACGATATATATCCACTGATTTGTCTCTGCATAAGACGGCAACAGAGTCCAATAACGCGCGCGCCTGATTTTGATTTTCTATCGTATCAAATAGATATGGCAGGCTTAAATCCCGATTTAACATCGCTATTTTTTGCCAAGCCATATTGGTTAAGGCATAGCAATGTCCTATTGTATCTCCTCCCCTTAAAAATAAATGCGAAGTTTTTTGATATATGGAAAAAGCTGTTGGATAATCTTCAATATCACGATAAATATCGCCTATATTACTATACACTCTTCCGAGTATATGATAATCTCGCGAACGGGAATGGATGGCATGGATGAAGCATTGCATGGCTTCGGGGTAATGGTCTTTGGCACGCAGCAAACGCCCGTAGTAATAATTGGCTTTGGCATACTCGTCCGCATACACCCGCCGCCACGGATACAACACCGCCACCGCTTCCGCCAGACGGAGACTGTCCTTGTTCTCCACGCTGCAACGGTCAGGGTTCTCCACGCTGCAACTATCTTTCGTGTCGCGGAACGGCATACCCATGATAATCCCCATCCCCCGCAGCGAATCCGCTTCCGCCAAGGTCTGCTGTACCGCCTTAATATCATCTTCCGGCACATGCGAACCGCATCCCATGCACAGGGCTGTAATCATGAATAATATAGCTATTCCCCTTTTGTTCATTGATAATTGCGTCTTTCGCTGCCCGCCGTGGCTTTGCTACCAGTTAATGGCTGTGGCTTTCGTTTTGAAGAAATTCGACTCAGCCGATTTGCCGTCACCTGCACCGCCGGTCAGCAAGCGGTAGTACGGACACGAACTCCAAGGCGCAGGACGGTCTTGTAGGTTGTTGTCCTCTCCCGTGTCATTTGCTACATAATCGCGGATAAGTGCCTGCAACTCTGCAATCCGTGCGGACGCGGCTGCCGGTTCCATCAAGTCCGGTGAGGCGGCAAGTTGTTTGATGTATGACTTGTATTGTTCTTTGAATGCACTGATGGACATCACTTTGCGCATTAGGATACGGTCACCGTTCAGACTGCCCCAACTGAGCATGTTATCCGTACCTGGATTGCCGAATGCCTCCTGCGCAGACCCGAGGGCATTGTCGTAATCAAACGGGATAAAGTAAAAGCGGTGGTTGCTGTCGAAATAGAAGTAGTAGTTGTTCATGTTCTTCCAGTAGTCATCCCACATGCCGACCATCACATTGACTGCGTATGCCCGCAGAAACAGATCCACATCCATATGCTGCTCCAGCCATGCTTGTAATTCGGCACTGCCCGATTTGAGCGGCGTCATACCGCTTATGAATCCGCATAGTTCCGTCTGGGCAAACGACAGATTGGATTTGTTGCTTTTCAGGTTGTACGGGTATCGCTTCCCGTAATCGTCCTGCAATCCCATCTTGCTGCGGTCTGCCGAACTCAGGTCGGCTCCGTAACCCGCTTTCCATAGATTACCGTCCTTGTCCGGGATGTTGCCGGCGTGGTAGTTCGCGTCAAGCCACCCCTTCCGGGGGTTCTCTATCATCGTGTAAACACCCATATATACCGGCTTGCTGTCGCCCTTGATATATATCGTCAGACGGCAGAAGGAAGCATAGGGCGCAGACCATACGCCAAACCGGTGAAACAGGTCATAGCAGAACGCCTCGCGCACATAAGACGGGTCCGTACTGTTCCATTTAAGAATGATACGGTCCATTCCAAAGAATCGCTCTCCCGTGGTGTATTCGGTGAACCGTATGCCGAAATGTGCGCGGTGGAACGGCGCACCGTTCCGGTGCATCTCACCCGATGATGACTCCGGACGGCGGCGGGTAGTATTCCCGCGGGGACGAAGACCCACACTGTCGCGCTTGTACGTGGTGCCTTCCTTCGTAAACTCAAAGGCTGCCGGAACATACAGACTGTTATCTTCCCATTTGTCATAATTGGACAGGTACGTATTCCAATCCGACTCGGTCAGCGTAAGCGTGATTTGCGGAACGGCTTTCAAATCAAATAGATACGCTATGTCGCGATGAGTCGAAGGATCTGCACTTGTCGCGGTGTCTTGCGGGGTTGGCTCCGGCTCCTGATTCGGCTCCGGCGTGTTTTGGGGACTGCAACTATACAACGCTAACACTAAAAGCGTTATTATCGGAAATTGCTGTTTCATATCACAAATTGTATTTGTTTGAAGTGGAAAGGCATTCTTTCATTATCGGATTCCAAGACCAATTCGCCTTGGTCGGTCACATCGGTAATCGTTGCCTCAAACGCATCGGGAGTCTCGCCGACTAAAATCCGGGACGGCGTTAAACTCACTTCGCGGCGAGCATATAACGCTTTCTCCCCAAAGCGGTACAGGACTGCAAGGTATTGCTCTTTTAGTCGTGCCGGTTGCCCCAACAGAAGTAGCTTCTCGCTGATGCTGTCGCATAGTGCCTCATAAATCGGCGGCAGCGCATACTCGTTGCCGCTCAATTGCTTGACGGATACAGGATTGGGCGCGGGACTCTGCCAGGTCGTTTGGTTGATATTCAGTCCGATTCCGATGATGGCTTCGCTTATTTGTCCGGCTGCAACGCTGCTTTCAATCAAAATACCGCATATCTTTCCCTTACCTACGTAAATATCGTTGGGCCATTTGACAGTGACTTGCTTGTCGGGCAGCAGCCGCGCAACTACATCACGGACTGCCAGACTGACCGCCATCTGCAGTCTGAATGCTTGCTGTAAAGGAACCGCCGGCTGTTTCAGGCGAACGGACATCAGCACGTTTTTCCCCGGCTCGCTCTCCCATGAGTTGCCGGCTTGTCCGCGACCGGCACTTTGCCACGTCGTCCAAACCCTGTCGCAGTCGGGGTGCTGTTTGAGATAATCGTTGGTGCTATTGGTGTGACTTATAAACATCAAGTAGATATTGCTGAATGATGTATTGCACGTTTTTGGCTTTACCTTGCGCACTGTTCACCAATATGGCGAAAGTCCATTGCCTGCCGTTCGGCAAATCAATATACCCCGCAAAGTTCTTCGTTCCCGCAATCGTGCCTGATTTCGCGTGAATGCGACCCTCAAGAACCGTTCCGCGGCACAGCGAACTTAATGTACCTTGTCCGCCGCTGACCGGCAGGGACTGTATCCATATTTCGCGGTTCTTGCTCCGGTTCATATATTGCAGCAGTTGGACTAATGTTTCGGCACTCACAGCGTCTTGGGGTGCCAGACCGCAACCGTCTTTGATGAGCGCACCCTTGGTGCTGACGCCCCGCAGACGCCAGAACTCACGCACCACTTCGCACGAATTGTGGATGGTACCAGGCTTGCCGTAGTTGAGACCCATATAGCGGAATATGGACTCTGCATATAGGTTGTTGCTATATATGTTCGTTTCCGCTATCAGTGCCCCCAGCGAATCGGATTTGTGTTCATAGATAACCTGACGCACACCGATATCCAATCCGCGTTCCGACATGTAGGAAGCTGGCTGCGCTACCGATACACCCGCCTCGCCGAGAAACTTCGTGAGGTGAATCGCAAGAAGCCAGCCCGGATTCGGCATGTCACTACGCACACCGAATTGACCGCGGTTGCTCGGGACACTACCTGTCAGATACCGCTCCTGCGAATAGGGCAGACCATGCACATACGCACCGTCGTAGGTTATTTCCGTACAGCGGATGTGGTTGATGGTCTTCAGTCCCGGGTAGTTCGGCTCTGTGCGAATCACTTCTGCCACCGAACCGACCGCACCGCTCCGTAATACAATGTTCAGCGTATTGCTCATATAGTTGAGCGCAAAGATTCCCGGCGCATAGTAGTTTCCGCAGTCCTCCCACAGCCAGTTCGGATTGGCGGCATCGCCGTCCAACAGACTCATATCCGCGATGACTGCTCCGTTGATCGAGCGGATACCTGCCGCTTTAATGGCTTTGATCCACTTGAAAATGAAAGCCTGCGTCCCTTTGAGGTTCCCCAACGACGGATCGCAGCCGCCCCGGATATACAGGTTTCCGTTCAATACCCCGTTCTCGATACTACCCGTGTATTCCAATGTCGTCGTGAAACGGAATGACGGACCTAACATCTCCAACGCCGCGCCGGTCGTCAGCAGTTTCATGACACTCGCCGGCGGAACGACATTCTCCGAACGGTGCTGGTCTATTACTTCACCCGTTTCCGAATCTTTGATCAATACGGATATATTCGCCTGTTCGCAAACAGGATTCTCCGTCAATAGCGTGATGGCTAATAATATGGTGCCTAAAATGTTCATACTATCCTACTGTCCCCTCTAATGATACCTGTAATAGCTTCTGGGCTTCAACGGCAAACTCCATCGGCAGTTTGTCCATCACCTCTTTCGCATAACCGTTGACTATCAGACCCACCGCATCTTCCGTACTGATACCGCGCTGACGGCAGTAAAACAGTTGCTCCTCTGATATCTTTGACGTCGTGGCTTCATGTTCTATCGTCGCACTCGGATTCGCTATCTGCATGTCCGGGAATGTATGCGCACCGCATTTATCGCCCAATAGCAGCGAATCGCATTGGCTGTAGTTGCGCACACCTTCCGCATTGGATACAACTTTGACCAAACCACGGTATGAGTTCTGCGAATGACCTGCCGATATGCCTTTGCTGATAATCCGAGACCGAGTGTTATTGCCAAGGTGAATCATCTTCGTACCCGTATCCGCTTGCTGGTAGTTGTTCGTGACGGCTACAGAATAAAACTCCGCAGACGAGTTGTCTCCCTTCAATATACAACTCGGATATTTCCACGTGATGGCGGAACCTGTCTCTACCTGCGTCCAACTCAGACGCGCATTCTTATGCGTGATACCGCGCTTGGTGACGAAATTGTATATGCCGCCCTTCCCTTCCTTGTCTCCCGGATACCAGTTCTGTACGGTCGAATATTTGACTTCCGCATCATCGTGAACTATGATTTCCACTATGGCGGCATGTAACTGGTTCTCATCACGCATCGGTGCAGTACAACCCTCTAAATAACTGAGGTACGCTCCCTCATCTGCTATCAGTAGCGTGCGCTCGAATTGACCCGTGTTACCCGCATTGATCCGGAAGTAGGTGGACAACTCCATCGGACAACGAACACCTTTGGGGATATACACAAACGAACCATCCGAGAATACCGCCGAATTGAGTGCCGCATAGAAATTATCGCTATACGGCACGACCGAACCAAGATACTTCTTGACTAATTCCGGATACGTTTTCACCGCTTCCGAAATAGAACAGAAGATTATCCCTTTTTCGGCAAGCGTTTCGCGGAATGTCGTCTTCACCGAAACAGAGTCCATCACCGCATCCACTGCCATATTCCCTGCCAAAGCGGCTCGCTCCTCTAACGGTATGCCCAGTTTGTCAAACGTCTTCATGATCTCCGGGTCTATCTCGCTCGCGCTGTCGCCGGGCTTGGATTTCGGAGCGGCATAATATGAAATAGACTGGAAATCTATCTCGGGAATTTCTAAATGCGCCCACTTCGGAACTGCCATCGTCTGCCACTTCCGGTACGCCTTCAAACGAAATTCAAGTAACCATTCCGGCTCACACTTCTTCGCGGATATTAGCCGGATCACATCTTCATTCAAACCGCGACCGATTACATCTGTTTCTACTGCGGTCGTAAAACCGTACTTGTACTCTTGTGAAGTAATATCTTGGATTATATCTTCCATATGCGTTATTCTTGGATTATACCTTTCCGTATATGCGTTATTCTTGGATTATACCTTTCCCTATTTGCGTTCAAATCAGCCCGCAAAGGTACTGCTTTTTTGGCATATATGCAAATTTAACCCGAAACTCGATGGATTTTTGTAAAATCTTTACTCCTCTTCCCGTTCGCATTACGTTCGCATCTCGTTCGCATTCAGTACGTCACAATTCTCTTTTCTTACTCTCTCTCATTTCTCACAATAAAAAAAGCCGTCACTCGATTTGATACGAATAACGGATTTTTGGAGGTCGGTAGCAGATTCGAACCGCTGTCCCCGGTTTTGCAGACCGGTCCCTAACCACTCGGGCAACCGACCAACTTGCGTCATCTGGAATATATCAGAACACCGATTTTTCCAAATGCGGCTGCAAAAGTACTACAAATATTTTGTATATGCAACTTTTTGAGGCAGAATTATTGCTTTTTTATCAAAAATTGCTTATTTTATTACTATTTTCGGATATTTTTTATAACCTCATCCCGAATCATGTCTATGGTATTCTGTGGATTTTCTTTGTCAAACTGCTCCGGCATGATAGGTTTCCCGATGTGCATATGGATCGGATGGCGCGTTACATAGGGCGCACCCTTTTTCAGAACCTCATAGCACCCGGACAACGAAACGGGGATAATCGGCAGGTTCAAATCCAACGCTATACGGAATGCACCGCGCTTGAATGGACCGACTTCACCGGTTAAGGAACGGGTCCCCTCAGGGAAAATAACCGTGCATATGCCATCCTGCAAAGTCTGTTCAACTTCCATCAGACTCTCACGCGCTGCACTGGCAGAACCGCGCTTGATATAAACATGACCAAGCATCTTGCAGGCGGTGCCGACAAAGGGGATTTTGCGCAATTCCTGCTTCATTAGCCATCGGAAAATAACCGGGAGCCAACCATATATAACCCATATGTCATACATGGATTGATGGTTGGCTATGAAAATATATGATTGACCCTTCTTGATATTTTCCATTCCGCTCACGCTTACCGGCAGAAAGAACGCCCACAGGAACGTACGCGCCCAGAAGGAAATGAAACTGTTGAGCCATTTCGCCTTGTTCCAGTGCGAAAACATTATCGTGACGGTTGCAACGAACATCGTCCATATCCATAATAGAGGATATGCAATCAGATACTGGTAAAGAATATATAATATTTTCATATATAATATATTTAAGGTATATGTCTGTCTTTGGTATGGTTGTACGTGCGGCTAATTCGGTGAATAGCGGAGCATGAATCCGCGATACATCGCACACAGGCGGCGAATCTCATCCCAGGTCTCTTCGTTTAGTTTCGTGCCGATAATCTCAACAACACGTCCCGCTGCAACTGTTCCAATCTCGCCGCATCGCCTGATGTCAAAACCGTCACTCAAAGCATGTAGGAAACCGCCCGCATAGAGGTCACCCGCACCCGTCGAGTCGGTACACGATGTCGTAATCGCACCTATATGGTAAACCGTGTCACCCTGCTGGACATAACTGCCGCGTTTGCCGACTTTTACAATGGCTATATCGCACTGCTTGGCTATCTCGGCTACCGATTCCTCCGCATTGAGATTGGTGTACGCCGACGATTCGTCTTCATTCGCGAAGACAATGTCAACGTATTTTTTTATAAGGTCTTGTAGAAAATCATGATTTTCGGTGACAACATTGTAACTTGCCATGTCCAACGATACCGTACAACCCGCTTCCTTGGCAAGGCGCATCGCTTTCTCGATAAGTTGATGGTCTTGAAGTAGATACCCTTCGAGGTGGAATATATCATATCCCACAAAGGCTTCCTTGCTTATGTCTTCCGGCTTCATGTCCGCTGCTGCTCCAAGGTAGGTCGCGAATGTACGTTCGCCATCGGGGGTGATTAGAACGATGCAGCAACCTGACATCTTCTCCTGAGATGTCAGCAACAATGGCTTGACACCATTCTTCACAAGGTCTTCACGATAAAAATCACCAATCTCGTCATTGCCGATTTTACCGATGAACGCTGCCTTGCCACCGAGTTGCGTGATTGTCGTAATCGCGTTGCTGGCACTGCCGCCTGCAACCAGTTTTTTCCGAAAACTCGCAAATCGTAACTGGATTTGCTCGTTTTGCTCCATCGAAATCAAGTTCATGCTACCTTTCGGAAGACCTAATTCTCTCAGGTCGTCTTCCGACACTTGGATGAGTACATCCGTCAATGCATTGCCTAAACCAAGGACTTTTTTCATAAAAACAAGCGTTTTTTGGTGCAAAAATTAAAAATTTCTGCAAAGATAGTAATTTTTTTTGAAAAAAACTTTGTCATATAAAAAAAAAGTAGTACTTTTGCAGCCGATTTCGCGAGGGAAATCAAATTTAACAACAAAAATGACTGCTTCCTTAGCTCAGTCGGTTAGAGCATCTGACTGTTAATCAGGGGGTCCTAGGTTCAAGTCCTAGAGGGAGCGCGAGAGTGATGACTAATTTGGTCTTCACTCTTTTTTTTGATTTTTTTTTCAAACATTTGCACATATAAAAAAAATGTTGTACCTTTGCGCAATTTTACACATTCTTGTGTAAGACGGGGGCGGAACTGACTTGGCGGATCCTAATTTTTAGACGAAAATCAAATATATAATATATGGGACTTTTTTCTTTTACGCAGGAGATTGCTATTGACCTCGGCACGGCGAACACAATTATCATTTGTGATGATCAGGTTGTCGTGGACGAGCCTTCAGTGGTGGCCATCAGTATGGCGGACAACCGCATGGTGGCTGTTGGTCGAAAAGCACAACAAATGATTGGTAAGGGCGGAAATATGATTCGTACGGTACGTCCTTTGAGGGATGGCGTTATTGCTGACTTCTATGCTTGTGAAATGATGATTCGCGGTATGATTCGCATGATTCCAAAGCAGGCGCGTCTCTTTTCGCCGAGTATTAAAATGGTTGTATGTATCCCGTCCGGCTCCACTGAGGTGGAGATTCGCGCCGTACGTGATAGTTCCGAGCATGCCGGAGGGCGGGATGTCTATATGATTTATGAGCCGATGGCTGCCGCTATCGGAATGGGAATTGATGTGGAGAGTCCCGAAGGATGTATGGTCGTTGACATCGGAGGCGGTACAACCGAAATCGCCGTTATCTCACTCGGCGGTATCGTTTCCAATAAGTCTATCAAAATCGCAGGAGATGACTTTAACGCCGATATTGTGGAGTATATGGGACGTATGCACAATCTCAGAATTGACGAACCTACTGCCGAGCGTATCAAAATCCAAGTCGGCTCCGCACTGCCTGAATTGGAAGATGCACCCGAGGATTTCATGGTTATCGGTCCGAACAAGGTGACAGCACTTCCGATGCAGGTGCCTGTTTCTTATCAGGAAATCGCACACTGTCTCGAAAAAAGCATATCCAAAGTCGAGCAGGCTATCCTGCAGGCACTGGAATCTACACCGCCCGAACTGTATGCCGACATCGTGAAACGGGGCATCTATCTGGCCGGAGGAGGTGCCTTGTTGCATGGACTCGCCAAACGATTGACGGATAAAATTACCATTCCGTTCCATGTGGCTGAAGACCCCTTGCGGGCTGTCGCACGCGGAACTGGAGTCGCTTTGAAAAATGTCAATAACTTCGGATTCCTGATTCGTTAATGCAAAGCTTGTTAAAGTTTATACAAAAATACAGCAACTTCCTGATATTTATTATTCTGGAAGTTGTTGCTTTTTTACTTTTGACAAGCTATAACGAATATCCCAAAAGCAGCGTGCTGTCAACATCCAATGTGATAGTCGCGTTTAATTATAAGGTGGCGGATGATGTAGCATCGTATTTCCGCCTCCGTGCTGTCAATACACAGCTGCAGGAGGAAAATGCGCAATTACGGAACCGGTTGGCGGAACTCGAGAATTTGATAGAGGATTCCGTGGAGCAAACAGCATATCAGTATGCCCATCTCGACTATACTTGTATTCCGGCTAAGGTCATCCAGCTGACAACTAACAAACAGCACAACTACCTCACTATCAATAAAGGACGCCGGGATAGCCTGTATCAGGGCATGGGGGTTCGAAATAGTGAAGGGGTGGTAGGTATTGTGACAACCGTCAGCGAGCGGTTTGCCGTTGTGATTCCTATTGTCAATACCTATAGTAAGATTAGTGCCAAATTCCTGAAAAACGGATATTATGCTACAGTGGAGTGGGACGGAAAGGACTATCGTTTTGCCAAACTGGAAGATGTCGCATCCCATATGGATGTGGCGAAAGGAGACACGATTGTAACCAGCGGACTTTCTCCCGTCTTTCCGGCTGATATTCCGCTTGCCGTCATTGAGGATGTTTACTTGGGCGAAGGCGATTCCTATTACACTATACGTGTCAGACTCCAAACGGATTTTAGAAAGTTGAATTATGTGCAAGTGATTGATAATCATACCTTTCATGAGGAAAATGAATTGATGGAACATGCAAATTAGAAACGGCATAGAATGGCTTATTGCTTGGTTACTGCAGATTTTCCTTTTTAATAATCTGCAATTATATGGACTATGTCAGCCCCAGGTCTATATTCTGGCATTGCTCATGATGCCGATCGTTCTGCCCCGCTGGGCGGACATGCTGATCGGTTTTGCCGCTGGCTTGCTCATGGATGTCTTGTGTAATTCCATTGGCGTTCATACTGCTGCCTGCGTGTTGTTGATGTTTGTGCGGCAGCCCTTGATTGCTGCGTTGGTGCAGGAGCATGAACGCCTGACAGGGGAGATAAGCTGGCTGACTATTAACCATGAGGCTTTTGTCAAGTATGTTGCCATATTGGTTGCCGTTCATCAGATTGCGGTTAGTTTCCTTGCTGCATGGAGTTTCCATCATTTCGGGATGACGGTTCTGCAGGTCTTGGTTAGCGCAATCATTAATTTCGGACTTATTTTGGGATACAACATAATCCGTCACTAATAAATGATTAATGACAAGTACTATAATCGGCGTTATGTTATCAGCGGCATAGCCGTTGGAATCGTACTTGTTTATATTATCCGCCTGTTTTTTTTGCAAATCATTGACCAATCTACCACAGAAAAGGCTGAGACCAATGCGCTGGTCAGGCAGACCATTTACCCGTCGCGCGGACTTATTTATGACCGCAATGGCGAATTGCTGGTATTCAATCAGCCCATTTATGACGTTAGAATGGTTATGCTCGAAATGGGAAAAGACTTTGATACACTTGGCTTCTGTAATGTGATGGGAATTGATAGGTCAACATTTGACCAACGGATTGCGGAAATCTGCAACAAAAAAAGGAACCGTGGTTTTTCCCGCTACACGCCGCAAGTCTTTATGTCGCAACTCAACAAAGTTGATGTAGCACCCTTGCAGGAATCCTTATATCGCTTCCCCGGTATATCGTTGCAAAAGCGCACGCTGCGGGATTATACCTACAAGGCGGCTGCTCATGTCTTGGGTAGTATCGGTGAGGTGGGACAGCGCGATCTCGAGGATGATTATTATATCCCGGGCGACTATGCCGGACGCGATGGAATCGAGAAAACTTACGAACTGCAACTGCGTGGAATCAAAGGGGAAGAGATCTTTATGAGGGACTCTCGCGGTCGACTTCAGGGACGATATAGAGATGGACTGAAAGATGTTCCTGCACATGCCGGCACGGATTTGAATCTGACTTTGGATATACAATTGCAGTTGGCGGCTGAAGAACTGCTGTCCGGTAAAATCGGCAGTGTGGTCGCTATCGAACCGGCAACAGGGGAAATCTTGGCAATGGCTTCCAGCCCGACTTGGAATCCGCAGTTGCTGGTCGGTAAAATCCGTTCCGAAAACTACACAAGGCTGTCTCAAGATGAGACCAAACCGCTGTACAACCGTGCAACACAGGCGATGTATTCACCCGGCTCCACCTTTAAGGTCATTCAGGCTTTGGTGTGTCTGCAGGAAGGCGGAATCCGACCTGCTACCGAATACCCGTGCAATGGTCAGCAATCATTGCCTATCAAGTGTACACACTCTCATGGCAGTCCTGTCTCTTTGGAAGAAGCCATTGAACAAAGCTGTAATCCTTATTTTTGGTGCGCTTTCCGCGATATGTTGCAGAAAGACGGATATGGCTCGGACAACGAACCGTTCCGTCAACGCTACCGGTTGTGGCGTAATGATGTTATGCAGTTCGGTCTTGGCCAACGTTTCGCGGACAGCGATATTGCTGAGCAGTCTGCCGGCAGTATTCCGACTGTGGAGTTCTATGATCGGTATTATGGGAAAAAAGGATGGAAAGCCATTACCATTCGATCGCTTAGTATCGGTCAGGGCGAAATCTTGGTAACACCGCTGCAACTGGCTAACGAGGCGGCTATCATTGCAAATAGTGGCTACTTTATTACACCGCATTTGAATCGGTCGGATTCGATGAAATCGAACAAACATGAGGTTTCTATCTCCCCCGAATACTTCCCTGTTGTGCGTGAAGGAATGGCTCGGGTGATGACCAATGGAACGGGCAGATGGTATAAAATTGACTCGCTTCAAATGTGCGGTAAAACCGGAACTGTTCAGAATCCTCATGGCAAAGATCATGCTATTTTTATCGGCTTTGCACCTAAAGATAATCCTCAAATTGCTGTTGCTGTCGTGGTGGAAAACGCAGGATATGGCGCCACTTGGGCGGCTCCCATGGCTTCCTTGCTCATAGAGCGGTATCTGACCGGTGAAATCAGAAGAAAATCATTGTTTAATCGTATCAAAGACGCTGTTTTGAATGAAGATGTCACGGAATGGTAGTATATTGACTAACCTTGATTGGTTGACGGTTTTGATATTCATCGCTATGTCTGTTTTCGGGTGGATGAATATATATGGTGCCAGTTATACCTTCGATTCCACCGGCATTTTTGACTTCTCTACCCGTGCCGGCAAGCAGTTCGTTTGGTTTGTTTCTGCCATTGTGATGGGCGGGATTATGTTGCTTATTGACTATAAATCATATGATATCCTTGCTTATTTCCTGTATGGCATAATGATTGCCGTCCTGCTGGTCACTCCCTTTCTTGCGCATAATGTCAAGGGGTCATATTCATGGATTTCTATTGGTCCTGTCAGTATTCAGCCTGCCGAGTTTGCCAAATGTATTACCGCACTTGCTTTGGCTAAATATATGGGACGCTATGAGTACAAACTGCGTTCTTGGCGCGATTTGGTGGTGCCGTTTGTTTTGCTGGCTGTCCCGATGTTCATCATTATGGTCCTCCAACGCGAGACCGGTTCAGCACTCGTTTTTGCGGCGTTCTTATTGGTCTTTTACCGGCAGGGAATGAGTGGATGGGTACTTTGGATAGGTATTTTGGCGATTATTGTCTTCCTCCTTGTTATTCGGTTTTCTATTTGGCCCGCACTGATACTGCTTGTAATATTCTTCGGCGTGATGATTTGGCGGACTTGGAAAATCAAGCGGTATTATAAGTGGTTGCTTTTATTGGCATTTAGCCTTTTTGTGGCTTATTCGTTTGCTTGTAACTTGGTGTTTACTAAAGTTCTGCAGCCGCACCAGCGTACACGTATTGAGGTGTTGCTGGGCATGAAGGATGACCCTGCCGGAGCCGGATATAATGTGACGCAGGCGAAGATTGCCATCGGCTCAGGTCGGTTCCTCGGGAAAGGATGGAGACATGGAACTCAAAGCCAGTTGAAGTATGTTCCCGAGCAGGATACCGACTTTATATTTTGTACTGTGGGCGAGGAGTGGGGATTCGTCGGCACGACATGCGTCCTCTTGCTCTATTTGATTTTTATATTGCGGCTTATTCAAATCGCTGAACGGCAGCGTGATACTTTCAGCCAGATCTATTGCTATTCAGTGGCGTGCATCTTTCTTTTTCACTTGACTATCAATATTGGTATGGTACTCGGCTTGCTGCCGGTGATCGGTATCCCGTTGCCTTTCTTCAGTTATGGCGGCAGTTCTATGTGGGGATTTACTCTCCTGCTGGCCATCCTCCTGAGACTGGATGCTGCACGGGTGGAAAAATTACATTGACCGAATATGTCTGACGCTAAACATATCCTGATCGGACGCCGTGGCGAGGAAATTGCTGCTAACCTTTTGAAGAATAAAGGCTATTCCATTTTATATACCAACTGGCGGTTGGGGCATTTGGAAATAGATATTATTGCCGCTAACCGAAAAGAGATTGTCTTTGTTGAGGTCAAAACGCGATCTTCCACGTTCGGCGGGAACCCTGAGCAGGCGGTGGATCGGACAAAAAAGAGACATATGGTCGCCGCGGCAAATGCCTTTGTCAAATATCATTCCGAACAGCGGAATATCCGCTTTGATGTCATCGCTATCTTAATCGCAAAAGGCGGTGAAATCGAGGATATTCAGCATTTTGAGAACGCTTTTGCGGCTCCTGCTGTCTTCCGGACTAACAACTCGTTTCTGCCTCGGTGGAGATGGAAGCACTCTTAGCCACCCTTCGCCTATTTCCAATAAAAATGCGCAAAAATGCCGCAAAATTTGCATATATGCTTTTTTTGTTGTAATTTTGCACGCTTGTTCTTGATTAATTATAGTTCGCGTTATATTAGAAAATTCAATAATATGAAGAAATTTGTCGTTTTTTTGTTCACATCTGTATTAGTAGTGAACGGCTATGCGAAAAAGCCTGCCACAATCTTTTTGGTGGGAGATGAGACATCGGCGGTGCTGACACAAGCCGAAGATGTAACCGAAACATCCGCTGTCGGTTGGGGACAGGTTATTCAGGAATACCTGCCCGAAGGTACGGTCTTTGAGAATCTTGCTGTTGATGGTGCCACTACCAAGTCCTTTATGGACGAAGGCCAGTGGAGCGAGTTGCTTGGCAGGGCTAAGCGTAAAAATATTCTCCTCATTAATTTCGGACATCATGAGTATGACGAGGAAGATTATCGCCATTATTCTTCCTTTGAATCCTTTGAGAACAATCTTATGCAGATGGTCAAAGAGGCTCAGAAAAGCGGCTTGACTGTCGTTTTGCTCACTCCGACTGCCAAGTGTTTCTACAAGGATGGCGAGTTTCATCCACGTCACGGTGCTTATGCCGAAGGCGTTCGCCGTGTGGCTATGCGCCATAAGCTGCCCTTGATTGACTTGGATAACTTGACCATGGCATGGATCCAGCGTCTGGGCGAAGAGGAAGCAAAAAAGTACTTTGCGGCTGATGATATAGTGCGCCTCAATGAGGAAGGAGCAAAAGTCGTTGCCAAGATGGTGGCGGACGAGGCTAAAGCGAACAAGGTCAAAGGATTTTGAATATAGGGATATTTGACATATCATTTGTTGAAATTGGTCTCGTTGCGGGGCTGGTGGCGGCATTTATATACGAGATTTATTTTTACATCCGCTATATCCGCTTGCGGCGTGGCGGCAAACCGGGTGAGGACAAACAATCACCGCGGAATGCACAACCGCCTGTGTCTGTTATTGTGTGCGCCCGAAATGAGGGCTACAATCTGCAGGCATACATCCAGAGCCTTTTGACGCAGGACTATCCTGAATATGAAGTCATTATTGTCAACGATGGTTCTGAGGATAATACGCAGGCTGTCATTGATGACTATGTCATTTCGGATCCACGGGTCAGAACAACCTTTGTGCCGAAAGGAGCAAGAGTGAAAAGCACCAAAAAATTAGGGCTTACGCTGGCTATTAAAGCCGCCAAGTATGATTTCATCTTGCTCACGGATGCCGACTGCAGACCCGAATCGCGCTCTTGGATTAGTGCCGTCATGGACGGTTTTCACGCAAACCAAAGGGAAATCGCCATTGTCCTCGGTTTCGGAGCGTATTTCAATGAACCGACTCTGCTCAACGGCGTTATACAATACGAGACCTTGTTTAACGGCTTGCATTATTTGGGGGCTGCGGTTGCAGGGAAAACCTATATGGGGGTCGGACGCAACCTCGCCTACCGCAAATCTGCATTCTTTGAACATGGCGGGTTCAGTGACCAAATGACCGAGTTCGCCGGGGATGACGACCTGCTTGTCAACCGCATTGCTACCAAAACTAATACGGCGGTGGTCACTTCGCCCGAAAGTATCACTTGGTCTGTACCCAAACGCACTTGGAAAAGCTGGTGGCAGCAGAAACGGCGTCATCTGAGTGTTTCCCACGCTTACCGTCCTGCCACGAAAAGACACCTGCTGCGCGAACCTTTGGCGAGGGCTTTGTTCTATGGCATAATCATCGCCTTGTTTGTGTTAGGCGAACCGCTGTCCCTCTGCGTGGCGTTCGGACTCTTGATTGTCCGACTCCTTGTGCAGTGCAATATACTCAATTCGGCGGCAAAACGGCTCGGACTGCCCGCTATCGGATTGGAACTGCTGTGGTACGATATTTGCCTTCCGGTCGTTACACTGGTGGCTATGTGCGGGAAAAAAAGAAGTAAATGGTAATTTTAATATATCTAAGTTATGGCAGAACAGCAAATCAACATTAATCTTTCCCCCGAAATGGCAGAGGGGATATACTCTAATCTGGCGATTATATCACATTCATCGTCGGAGTTCGTTATCGACTTTGTACGTGTCGCTCCCGGAGTCAAACAGGCTAACGTGAAGTCACGCATTGTGCTTGCACCCGAACATGCGAAACGTCTGCTCTTTGCACTCCAGGACAACATCGCAAAGTATGAAAATCAATTCGGCACCATTCAGCTGACCGGACAGCCTGCCAAAGGCAGCACTATTCCCATGTCCTTCGGTGGTGGCGAAGCTTAATTCCCTGAATCATTAATCTTTTAATCTAACTATTATGAGAACATTTCCAGCAAGTCAACTGATTATTAATGCAGACGGCAGTGCTTTCCATCTGCATCTCAAACCTGAGTTCCTCGCGGACAAGATTATCCTTGTCGGTGACCAAGACCGCGTCAATATGGTTGCTTCTTTCTTTGATGAAGGCAGTATTGAATGCGATGTGCAAAGCCGCGAATTCCACACCATTACCGGTAAATACAAAGGAAAACGTATCTCTTGTATCTCCACGGGTATCGGTACTGACAACTGCGATATCGTCATGAACGAAATCGACTCGTTGGCGAATATCGACTATAATACCCGTCAGGAAAAGGCGGAGCCGCGGCATCTGGAGATTATCCGTATTGGTACTTGCGGTGGTATGCAGGAGGATATTCCTCTCGGCACCTTCCTCGTCAGTCAGAAATCCATCGGATTTGACGGCGTTTTGGCGTTCTATCACGATCGCGACAAAATCGCCGATGTAGGTTTTGAGGAAGCGTTGGTGGACTATATCGGCTATCCGAAAAAGGCGGCGCGTCCTTATGTCGTGGCTGCCAATCCCGAGTTGGTGGACCGTATTGCAAAGGACGACATGATGCGCGGATGCACCATCGCGGCAAACGGCTTCTATGGACCGCAGGGACGTGTACTCAGAGTGCCTATCGCCGTGCCTGATATCAATGAGAAGATTACTGCCTTCCGCTATGAAGGACAGCGTATCACTAACTACGAGATGGAAGGCTCATGTATTGCAGGTCTCGCTCTGCATATGGGGCATAAGGCGATGACTGTTTGTTGCGTCATTGCACAGCGTAAAGCCGAAGCCGCTAACACCGACTACAAACCCCGTATCAAAGAACTTGTTAAAACCGTTCTGGAGAGATTCTAATATCCGGAAATATGTATATCAACTGAAAATCGTCCCTTTCCGAGGGGCGATTTTTAGTTTCATGCCATTTACTGTCACCGCAATATAAAATGACATTTTTACGACTCGCTTACGACTCGCTTACGGGACGGTTACGGGAAACTTACGACCGAATAAATTCACCGGCGGACGAAATTTTCTGCAAAGATAATACAAACCCCCTTTTAGTGTATCGTTTAACCTGCATTTTTTCGAAAATTTAACAGTCGTTTACCGTATTCCCCGTCTTTTTTCCTAAAATATTTGCGTATGTGCTAAAAAAGCAGTACCTTTGCGCGCATTTTAGTGTGGCAATATGAAAAAAATAATTTTTAATCGTTGTTCGTTATTCATTATCTTGGCGGCACTGCTGTGCGCGTGCCAGCCTAAAAAATCTTCTTTTCAATACAACGTGGACAAGTTTTATGACCTTGAGATTCTCCGATACAATGTGCCGGAGTTTGATTCGCTGAGCCTGCAGCAGAAAACGCTCGTCTATTATCTCAGCGAGGCTGCCCTTTGGGGGCGAGATATTCTTTTCGATCAGAACGGACGATATAATCTCCGTATCCGCCGTACTTGCGAGGCTCTTTATGAGAAAATGATAAATGGCGAATTGCAAGTGACCGATGACGAATTTGAGGCTTTTGAACGCTATCTCAAACGTGTTTGGTTTTCAAACGGTATCCACCATCATTACAGTGAAGATAAGTTCTTGCCGGAGTTTGACCGCGACTGGTTTGTGGCTGTCTGCGACAAAGCCGGTATCGCTTATGACGAGGCTCTTTTGCCCGTGATGTTTGACCCGGAGGTGATGCCTAAGCGGACCACACAGCAGGATGGGGTGGATCTCGTTCTCGGTTCTGCCGGTAACTATTACGGAGAGGGCGTTACACAGGCTGAGGCTGAAAAATGGTATGCCGACCACAAAGACAATTCTCCCGAACCGCTGTGGATCGGCCTTAACAGCCAACTTGTCAAAAATGATAAGGGAGAGATTGAGGAACGTGTCTATAAAGTCGGAGGACTTTATTCCGAGGCGTTGGAGAAAATAGTTTTTTATCTGCGAAAGGCGTATGATTTTGCCGAAAATGATAAGCAGCGTCTCGCCATTGCCAAAATGATTGAATTCAATGAGACCGGTGACCTCAAGACATTCAATGAATATTGTATTGCTTGGGTGCGAGACCTCAATAGCCGTGTCGATTTTGTGAACGGCTTTACCGAAACATATTCCGACCCGCTTGGTATTACCGGCGCATGGGAGTCGATGGTTAACTTCAAGGATTTGGAAGCAACCAAGCGTACACAGCTTATTTCGGACAATGCACAGTGGTTTGAGGATAATTCGACTACGGATCCCCGTTTCAAAAAGGAAGAGGTAAAAGGCGTGACCGCCAAAGTGATTACCGCTGCCATCCTTGCCGGTGATTGCTATCCCGCTACACCCATCGGTATAAACCTGCCTAACGCCAACTGGATTCGCAAAGAGTACGGCTCCAAGTCCGTGACCATTGACAACCTCATGCACGCTTATAATGAAGCGGCTAAAGGAAACGGCTTCAATGAGGAGTTCATGATTGATGATGCCATTCGGGAAATCTATGACAAGTATGGTGCCATATGCGGAGACCTGCACACCGATCTGCATGAATGTGTCGGTCATGGTAGCGGCAAACTCATGCCGGGCGTTTCCAAGGATGCGCTTAAAGAACACGCTTCCACTATTGAGGAAGCCCGTGCCGACCTGTTCGGTCTGTACTATCTTGGTGACCCGAAACTGGTTGAACTCGGTTTGCTGCCGGACAATGAAGCATTTAAGGCGGGGTACTATCAGCAGATGATGAATGGACTGATGACCCAGCTCGTGCGTATTGAGCCGGGAAAAGATATTGAAGAAGCGCATATGCGTAACCGCCAGCTCATTGCCAATTGGGTGCTGGCGCATGTTACACCCACTTCGCCTGAATTGGCTATTATTGAGCGCGAAGGAAAGCATTACCTCAAAATCTATGATTATCAGGGATTGCGCCGTCTGTACGGTGAACTCCTTGCCGAAATCCAGCGTATCACATCCGAGGGCGATTATCCCGCTGCCAAAGCGATGGTTGAGAAGTATGCCGTGAAGGTCAATGAGGATTTGCACCGTGAAATTCTTGCCAGATACGAGAAACTCAACCTTGCCCCATATAAGGGATTTGTGAATCCTGTCTATACGCCTGTCTATGACGCTGACGGCAATATTTCCGATGTCAAGATAGACTTCACCGAGGGCTATTCAGAGCAGCACATGCGCTACAGCCGCGATTATTCTAACCTGCCAGATATTAACTAATACTGCGGTGTCGTTTCGTCTTCATAAAATAGGATTGATTTGCTGGCTGATGGTGTCGGCTTTGGCTGTCTGCGCCCAGTCCGTCACACGGGTCACCGGTTCAACCATTGACCATGCATCAGGCGAACCGCTTCCCTTTGTACAGATTATGTTTGAGGGTTCGACCATCGGAACCACTTCCGATCTGGACGGTAACTTTGAACTGTCTAATACGCGGGGACTCATTTCTGTCTGTTTCAGGTCTGTCGGATATAAAACCAAGATAATGACCGTCAAACCCGGACGTTCAACCGAGTTGTTTGTCGTTATGGAACCTGAGACGTATGCCCTCGCCGATGTTGTTGTCAAACCCGAGAAAACACGCGAACGGTATCGCAGAAAGGGCAATCCGGCAGTCGAACTTATCAAGAATGTCATTGCCAACAAGAATAAAAACCGTGTCGAGTCGCAGGAATCGTATATGGTGGAAACCTATGAGAAATTGGCGATGGCGATTGAACCGTTTGACTATGACTTGGATAAAAACCGTTTCTGGAAAGACTTCAAGTTCCTTGAGGAATATGTGGACACTATGTTGTTGGAACGCGGTGTCCTGATGGTGGATAGCGGAAAAGTTCAGGTGGACAGTGTCCAAATAGGCGAAGACTCCATTCAGGTTAATGTGGATAGCGTTGTTATTCTCCGTAATGAGGAAGCCGCCAAGATGCAGCAGACTACCATCCTGACCCTTTCTCTCCGTGAAACGATGGCGGAAGAGTATGTGTCCGGCTTCCCGAGAAAAGAGCGCAAGATTATTACCGCTAAACGCTGGGAAGGACTGGATGAACTCTTTGACAACGGTGGTATGTCAACTAATATCCAGGCAATGTTCCAGCCGGTGAATATCCTCCAGAATGATGTCAACTTAATGCTCAACCGCTTTGTCAGTCCGCTGTCCTCATCGCTTGCCGTCTCCTTCTATCACTATTATATCATGGATACGGTGCTTATAGAGAATACCCCGTGTATTGACCTTGCCTTTGTGCCGGTTAACAGCCAGTCCTTCGGCTTCACCGGTCACCTCTATATTGTCAATGACTCATCTTATGCGCTCAAGCGTTATGCCATTAATGTGCCGCCGTCTATTAACATGAACTGGATTAGCCACTTGTCCATTTCACAGACTTTCTACCAGCTTCCTGACGGACTGTGGGCGCCGGAGGATGTCAATACCCATGTCCGCTTTGCTATAACCAAACGCTCCAAGCATAATATCTATGCACGGCAGACACGCCATTTCGAGAACTACAAGTTCGGTGTCACTGTTCCTGACAGTCTGTTTTACATGTCGGGCAATACCATAACGAGACCCGGGGCGGAAAAACGCCCTGCTTCTGATTGGGATACGCTGCGCCCGCTCAAACTGACCGGGAAAGAGACACTTGTGGACTCCCTCGAAACAGAGCTGATGCGTGTTCCCAAGTTCCGGTTTATTGTCAATACGGTTGAGGATCTTATTCAGGAATTTATTCCGACCACCCGTGTCAGGAATGCGTCCAAGTGGGATTTCGGACCGATATTCAATACATTCTCATACAATGAGCAGGAAGGGTGCCGTCTCCGTATCGGCGGTATGACCACTGCAAACGCCCACCCGCGATGGTTCTTCAGCGGATATATGGCATATGGATTCAAGGATAAGATACCCAAGGGCGGATTTAATATTGTCCACTCCTTCCACGACAAACCGTATCATCCCTATGAGAGCTTGCGTCATAACCTTATTCTCTCTTTCTCCTATGACCTTGAAGAATTGGGGCAGACATACCGCGTCTTGGACCGTGACCACATCTTCATGTCCATCAAGTTCAACTATTCGCCTAAACCGATGCAGTATGTGGCTAAACTTCGTCTGAAGTATGAGAAGGAGTATGCCAACCAGTTCTCTATCATTACTTGGTTTGATTTTATGTACAACATGCCTAACGGTTCATCCGGCGCAGGAAGTCCCAAGTGGGCGTTGCTGCCGCGTGATATAGACCGTTCGCCGTTGTTGTTGAGATACATGAGGCGTTCCCCGGATGGTACTTATACGGAAACACCGTTTTATCACGATGCCATGTGGACTTTCTCGCTGCGTTATTCACCGGGCGGGTATATCTACAATGACCGGCAGGGTATAGAGTCTCCGTTTAACCTGTGGAAGGATGCGCCTGTTTTCCGTTTCACTAATGAAATGGGCTATATTCTTGAGGACAGGTTCTTCTATAACCGCATACAATTATCTGCCGAGAAGCGTTTCTGGCTCTCCGCTTTCGGACATTTGGATGCCATTGCGGATGTCGGTTATCTGGCTACGGCGAAAGCCCCTTATACCAAACTCTTTGTGCCGGTCAGCAACCAGTCCATCCTTATGGATCCGAAGGCGTTCTCCCTTATGCAGCCGATGGAATTCCTTATGGACAGGTATGTTTCACTTCATGTCACTTACTATATGAAGGGATGGATATTTAACCGCATTCCGGGTATCAAACATCTGAAACTCAGAGAGGTGGTTTCATTCCATATGCTTGCCGGATATTTGGGAGACCGTAACAACCCGTACAAGACGGACGGACTGTATGACTTCCCTGTTTCGCATATCGAACAAGGACAAAATGTGTATGCCCGCACTGATTTTGCCATGCACGATGCCGATGGTGCTATTAAGTACTCCTATATGCCCTATATGGAGTTTACAGCCGGTATCGAAAATATATTCAAGTTGTTCCGAATCGAGTATGTCCGCCGTCTGACACACCTTAACGCCCCCGGTACCGGTGCCAAACTCGGTCCGTGGCAGCGGAATGGTATCCGTATCACCGTCCGGGTCGCTATGTAGTATCAATGCTATGTAATATCAATGATTAATATGAATATAATCACAACTCCTATCAGCGGTTTGCTTATTATCGAACCACAAGTTTTTAATGATGCGCGTGGTTATTTTGTCGAAACCTACAATGAGCAGCGTTATCGTGATGCCGGTATTTTCGCGCAGTTCGTGCAGGATAACCAGTCTTGTTCCTGCTACGGCGTTGTACGGGGTCTTCATTTCCAACGGCCGCCTTATGCACAGGCTAAGTTAGTTTGCTGCACGCGGGGAAGAGTATTGGATGTCGCGGTGGATTTGCGGAAAGACAGTCCTACTTTCGGACAATGGTTCTCGGTTGAATTGAACGAGGATAATCATCGCCAGTTCTTTATTCCGCGCGGCTTTGCCCATGGATTTTCCGTGTTGTCCGAGACGGCTATTTTTACCTACAAATGCGATAATCTGTATCATCCCGAGGCGGATGGCGGAATCCTTCTGACCGACCCCGCCCTCAACATTGACTGGCAAATTCCTGCAGAAAAGATGATTCTGTCCGAAAAAGACAAGCATCATCCTCTTCTGTCATCCTTTCAGTCTCCGTTTTAATATCGGTAATACAGACAAGTTGAATTCAAAGATAACTTATAATATAAGCATATGAAAGCATTACTAATGATTCTTGATGGCTGGGGAATCGGTGAAAAAACTGCAGCCAATGCCATTTACTCCACCAATACTCCGCACTGGAGTGCATTGCTGGATAAATATCCTCATTCACAACTTCAGGCATCCGGTGAGAATGTCGGTTTGCCGGACGGACAAATGGGTAATTCAGAAGTCGGTCACCTTAACATCGGTGCCGGCCGTGTCGTTTATCAGGATCTGGTGAAAATCAACCGTGCATGCAAAGACGGTTCCATCCGCCAGAATCCCGAGATTGTATCAGCCTTTACCACGGCCCGGCAAGCCGGCAAACATCTGCATATCATGGGCTTGACCAGTAACGGTGGTGTACACAGTTCGCTGGATCATCTGTTTTTCCTGCTCCAGTTGGCAAAAGAGTATGGCTTGGATGGCCGTACCTTTGTCCACTGTTTTATGGACGGTCGTGATACTGACCCGCATTCGGGTATCGGGTTTATAGACCAGTTGGAGGAACATATGGCAAAGACCACCGGTGAAATCGCCACAATTCAGGGTCGTTTCTATGCCATGGATCGTGACAAACGCTGGGAGAGGGTCAAAATTGCATACGATTGCCTTGTAAACGGTGAAGGTGCCAAGTTTGACAATATGCACGAAGCGATGGAAGCGTCATATAATGCCGGTGTCACCGATGAATTCGTAAAACCAATCGTTCATGTACGTGACGGCAAGCCGCTTGCTACCATTGAGGAAGGTGATGTAGTTATCTTCTTCAACTACCGTAATGACCGTGCGCGTGAAATGACCATCGTACTCACGCAGCAGGATATGCCTGAGGCGGGAATGCACACTATTCCGAATTTGAATTATTATTGTATGACACCGTATGAGTCCACTTTTACGGGACTGCATATCCTTTTCCCGAAAGAGAATGTTCAGAACACCCTCGGTGAAATCGTTGCAAAAGCCGGTATGAAGCAATTGCGTATTGCCGAAACGGAGAAATTTGCGCATGTGACTTTCTTCTTCTCCGGCGGCCGTGATGCGCAATTCGAGAACGAAGACCGAATCCTGATTCCGTCACCGAAGGTGGCAACGTATGATTTGCAGCCTGAGATGTCCGCACCGGAGGTTGCTGCGGCTCTGTGTGATGCGATGGATTCGAGCAAATATGACTGTATTATGCTCAATTTCGCCAATGGTGATATGGTGGGACACACGGGTGTGTATAACTCCATACAACAGGCTGTAGTAACTATTGATATTTGTGTGGACAGAGTGGTTAAATCGGCGCGTAAGAACGGATATGAAGTCATCATCATTGCCGACCATGGTAATGCAGACAATGCCGTTAATCCGGATGGAACACCCAATACAGCGCACTCGCTTAATCCTGTTCCGTTTGTATATATTCCGGCGGACAGCAAGGAAAAAGACGGTAAGTTCCCCTATACATGCGAAGATGGCATTCTTGCGGACGTAGCCCCCTCAATCTGCCATATTTTAGGAATTGAGCAACCGGCAGAAATGACCGGCCATTGTCTGATACACGAGGCATAATTTAACCCGGTCGGCGATTATGCCGATCGGGTTAAAATAGTATTGTGACGTACTGAATGCGAACGTGATGCGAACGTAATGCGAACGGTAAAAGCTATAAAGGTTTTACCAAAAAGTTACGAACTGTTCGGAAATCAGGCGTATCGCTTAATCAGCATGTCAACTAATTCTGGTACACCTTCGGAAGCTTTTTTCCGGAGGTGTTGTATTCTGTCTCTGTAGATACCGAACTCCGGCATTCCCGGATCCACTACGTAAATTGTCGATGAAATCGGAAGATATTGCAGCAAAGACGCAGCGGGATAGACATTAAGACTTGTTCCGACAACGACCATTATATCCGCCTCGCTTGCCATCGCACAGGCTTGTGGAAAATAGGGGACACCCTCTCCGAAAAAGACAATATAGGGACGCAGTAACGACCCGTCAGGATGGCGGTCGCCATAGTGCTGTTCCCAGCCATGCAGCGGAACGGTGGCGGTTTCATTGTTTTCGGAACGGAGTTTGGTTATTTCTCCGTGCAAGTGTACGATATTCTTACTGCCGGCACGTTCGTGAAGGTCATCGATGTTCTGTGTAACAATCTGTGTTGAAGGAAGAGCCTCTTGCAGTCTGGTTATTGCGAAGTGAGCGGCGTTGGGTTGTGCTGCCAACGTGTCTTTGCGTCGTGCATTGTAGAAGTCCACGCATAATTGAGGGTTACGCAACCATGCTTCATGCGTGCAAACATCTTCAATACGGTATTTCTCCCATAATCCGTCTGAATCACGGAATGTTCCAAGACCGCTTTCGGCAGATACGCCGGCACCGGTGAATACGAGGATTTTTGGCATATTAACTTCTTTTTTAATTGTTATTATTCAATGCGTCTGCCGTCCAGGGTGTAAACGGCGTTTTCACGTTCAATGAGGATTTGTCCGTTCTGTAGAATCAGTCTGACATGGTGTGCGGATGATTCTGTCTGCTCGACAGCCATAACCGTTTTTCCCCACGTAACATCGTCCAAATGGTAGGTGCAGCCGTTGGCTCCCGCTTTGTCGTGGAAACGGAAGGCAATGTAGAACACATCCGCAATCGGTTGTCCGGTAAGGTCTGCGACAACGGGAGTCCATTGCCCTTTTAATTCTGCGTCATTGGCAGGAATAAGGGCATCGACTGCCGCTATGTGTTCCATATGAACGGGTTGGCGGGTGGCATCAATGTAATACAGTTCAATGCCGCCTTGCTGTCCGTCGAATATGATTTCACCCATAACGCGGAAACCGAATTGTTTCGGGAAGGGTGTCTTGAAGTTCAGTGCCGGAGTGACAAGCCATGTTTCCATATCGGTCTCTGTAGAGACATTGTAATAGTATCCGGTGGCTTTGGCAACAGAGGTGGTATCGGTTGTATATCCCCACCAAGCGCGGTCACCTTTAGTCACAACATTCTGCCAATCATTTACTTTGAGAGTCTTATTGTGGAAGTCCGGTGCATTATTGAATCCCTCTTCCATGATATCCAGCGGGGTGCCTGTATTCCATACAAAGTCAGTGGCATAGTCTATGTCTTCGGGACCCGCGGGTGTGGCAGTTCCGGACACGTCAAGTGTAACAGGTTCCCCGCCTTCGGTTTTCCAAGTGATGGTGGCAGCATATTCCCCTTCTTCAAGCGGTGAAAAGGTTACTATAGTCTGTGTTTCGATATTTCTGCTGAGCATGCTGGCGTCAATGCTGAAGGCATGTCCCTTTGTGTTGGCAATAGTCGCATAAACGTAGTCGGTGCAGTTCATGCTGTTCACTTTGATGGTAGCGTTCACTTCTTTTTTAGCGGTGCAGCTGAATGCCGGCAGCGATGTGGGGTTGATAGAGATACTCGGTTTCTTGGTTGGGTCAACTGCTGTGCCGGACAGCGCAATGGTACGGTTGTTGAGACTGATTTCGGGACTCTCGTCATTATAAACGGACAGCATGGCAGTATGGTGTCCGACCACAGTCGGGGCATAAGTGACTTTGACGGTTTCTTCGGCAGCCGTGACGGATGTTTTCTCTAACTTGAACATATTCTTGTGTTCCCCGCCGAGCCCAAGCTGTACGGGTTGTTTCAGACCCTTCTGGCGAACGGTAAAGGTAGCGACGGTCACTTCTTCATTGATGTTTGCCTGTACATTGGAGACTTTCTCGGGTGTTACACTGAAATAAGCGGTCGGCTCGATATAGTTGAAGGCAAAGTCATCAAACAGGACGATAGCCTTGGCTGCAACAGCGATGTAGAGTTCAAACTTCGTCGCTTTCTCGGGTTTCTTGGTCCGGATGGTGAGTGTCTGCCATTGGTCAGAGTTAGGAATCGCCACTTTCAGTTTGTCGGCGTCATCGTTCAGTTCGCCATCTTTTACCGATGCCCAATAGGAAGCAAGAGCCAGGGTGTTGTCCCCTTTGGGAGTGAGTACTTTATAACGAATACGAAGTTCGAATTCATCCCCTGTATTATAATCCGTCACATCGATGGATTGGTAGAGGTTGCCGTTAATCTTGAATTCGCTTGTCGTTTTGAGTGCATTATTGCCTTCTACAACATCTTGTGTTTCAGTGGTTAAAGCCCACCCGCCACCTGAGAATGCCCAGAAGGAGTATTCGGCTGTGGTTAAGCCGTTTACCACATTGGTGGTGAATTGCTCGAATCCACCGTTTTGGAGCAGTTTGTTGCTTTTGTTGACAATGTCTTTTGGTCCTCGCGGAACAATGACGGATCCGCTTGAATTGAAGCTGAAGCCGGTGATATTGGCTTGTTCGGGAATAGCGGTGCCGGTTATGCCGATTCCCATTTCAATCTTCAATGTCGCAGACTTGTCCCCTTGTATAATCGTGTAATTGCCGGCGGAGAACGTGCCTGCCGTATTGTCAATTGCGACGGACTCTATTGTTACCAATTCGAGCAAATAATCCAGTGGTGATGCCTGCAGAGCCGATAAGGATACGGTTTGCGGTGTCACTTGGTTGCCCGAGGAAAGGATTTTAGGGGCGGACTGGGCAATAAGCGGCATGATATTGTTAACCGAACTGCCGTTGATAGCCCGGAAGATTGTTATGTTGTCGCCGACTTTGACATCCTGCCATATCTTGTTATCGGTGATTTTGATGGCACCGGAGTTGTCTTGGATATAGAACTCGCCGAGTGTATCGCGTGTGACGGTGGCAGTGCCGGTGTAGCGGAGCAATGTGTCCACGCCTGCTTTTTCCGCTTCAAAGGCTGCTTTTTTCAGTGCTGCTACGGTGGCGCATTCGGTGACGGGAGCTGTTATCCATGACACATTGACTTCGATGGAATATGAGCCGGATGTAATGGTTATTTTGTCAGTCTGCGACCCTGCCGTTTTGGGGTTCAGGGTCAGTTTGAGGGTTGTTCCCGCCATGGCAACAGCCTTGGCTATGGTGTTTGCCGAAAGGGATAATTCCGTATTGGTGTGTGAAAGGGTCAGGTCTTCGGTCAGATTCTCCGCAGTGAGGTTCAGCGTCATTTCTGCCTTTTCTCCGGCATATACGATACCGAAGTTAGCCGTTGTGTTGATACCGATTGCGGGATCGTGAGAGTCACTTCCCGATTCAAACAGTTCTGCCCATTTGGTGGTGATGCGTAATTCATCAATAGTGGCGGAAGTGGGGGTGTTAGTACTCGGGCGAAGATAAATCATGTTCATATTTTCGGCATCATCCTTGCCGCCGGCTGCCATATTGGCACTGGTATTGCTGTTGATACTGTCTTGCGCGCAAACAATAGTAGGAGTTGCTTCGCCGACTTTGGTCGGATTGATCCAGAGGCTGACCACATCATTCTTGTCGCCATCCACAAAGTCATAGCGGACAACGACCAGATAGGTCGTATTGCATTGTAAGTCTTCCGAGTTATAGCGTATCCACGACTCATTGGCTTTGGATATTCCCAATCGGTAGCCGGTACGGCCTGCGTTGCTGACAATACGGAGTTGTGCGAAGTTGTCTTTGGCAGTGGTCGAACTGTTTTGCAGCAGGGCAACAATATAATCTTTGCTATCGCTGTTCTTTGGCGTATGGACATTGAGCAGCAGGCTGTAGTAGATGCTGTTACCCGACTGCGCGTTTATGGTGTTGAACGCACGAACATCTTTATTGGAATTGCCTGCGAAACGAATTGCTTTGCCGGACGCCTCGGTCTGATAGCCGCTGTGGGTCAGGTTGGTATCCACCACTTGGATGTAGGACTCCGTGTTTGTCGTAAACCACCAATTGGCGATGTCTGTTTTCATGTCGCTTTGCATCGAACCTTGGCTGAGTTGACCGACTTCGCGGTTAAAATTCTCCTTGAGAATGACATTGGCATGTACCGGGATCAAATAAATAAAAACAATGATCAGGGGGAATAGTTTTTTCATAAGGAAATCTGATTAATAGTGAATTTGTGGCAAAGGTACAACAAAAAAATGATATATACAAATAAATTGTAAAAATGTAAATGAAAAGATGAAAAAATGGGAAAATGATAAGATGAACTTACGACTCGCTTACGACTCGCTTACGGGACGGTTACGGGAAACTTACGACCGAATAAATTCACCAGCGGACGAAATTTTCTGCAAAGATAATACAAACCCCCTTTTAGTGTATCGTTTGACCTGCTTTTTTTTGAAAATTTAACATATTTTTACTGTGCCGCTCGTGTTCCGTTTGCACAAAAAAAAGAGGGAGTGCCAACTTTTTTGACACACCCTCGTATTTATACAATTCTGCGAATGACTTATTTGCAGCCGAAGAGGCGTTTGAACCAGCAAGCTTTCTTTTCGGGTTCAGCCTTGGGAGCCTCAGCCTTAGGAGCTTCTGCTTTGGGTGCTTCTGCTTTGGGAGCCTCTGCAGGCAGTTGCGGACCGGCGGGAACAAGTGCCTTACCGGCTGCATTGCCTTCGTATTTCACGAAGTTCTTAATGAAGCGTGCTGCGAGGTCTTTAGCTTTTGCCTCCCACTCAGCGGCATCTTTATAGGTGTCGCGAGGATCAAGGATGTTCGGATCAACACCCGGCAGTGAAGTCGGAACTTCGAAGTTGAAGTAAGGAATCTTCTTGGTCTCGGCTTTGAGGATTGAACCGTCAAGAATTGCGTCAATGATACCACGGGTGTCGCGTATAGAGATACGTTTGCCGGTACCGTTCCAACCTGTATTAACGAGGTATGCCTTTGCACCGGATTGCTCCATGCGTTTAACCAATTCCTCAGCATATTTAGTCGGATGCAACTCAAGGAAAGCCTGTCCGAAGCATGCGGAGAAGGTCGGAGTCGGTTCTGTGATTCCGCGCTCTGTTCCGGCAAGTTTAGCCGTGAAACCGCTCAGAAAATAGTACTTCGTTTGCTCCGGAGTCAGGATGGAAACAGGAGGCAGTACGCCGAAAGCGTCAGCAGAAAGGAAGATTACATTCTTGGCAGCAGGACCTGCGGAAATCGGTTTTACAATCTTCTCGATGTGGTCGATAGGATAGGAAACGCGGGTATTCTCTGTAACGGACTTGTCGTCAAAGTCAATCTTACCGTCCTTGTCAACGGTTACGTTCTCCAGAAGGGCGTTACGGCGGATAGCGTTATAGATATCAGGTTCGGATTCTTTGTCAAGCTTGATAACCTTGGCATAGCAGCCACCCTCGAAGTTAAATACGCCATTGTCATCCCATCCGTGTTCGTCATCGCCGATCAGCAGACGTTTCGGGTCGGTGGACAGAGTTGTTTTACCTGTGCCGGATAGACCGAAGAAGATGGCGGTGTTCTTACCGTCCATATCGGTGTTGGCAGAGCAGTGCATGGCTGCAATACCTTTCAGCGGCAGATAGTAGTTCATCATGGAGAACATACCTTTCTTCATTTCGCCGCCGTACCAAGTGTTGATAATTACCTGCTCGCGTGAAGTGATGTTGAACACAACAGCCGTTTCGGAATTGAGACCGAGTTCTTTGTAGTTCTCTACTTTAGCCTTTGAAGCGTTGTAAACAACGAAATCGGGTTTGAAGTTCTTGAGTTCCTCTTCTGTGGGTTTGATGAACATGTTGCGAACAAAGTGTGCCTGCCATGCTACTTCCATAATGAAGCGGACAGCCATACGTGTGTCTTTGTTGGCACCGCAGAAACCGTCTACAACGTACAATTTTTTGTTAGATAATTCCTTTTTGGCAATTTCTTTGAGAGCTGCCCATGATTCTTCTGAGCATTTCTTGTTGTCGTTTTTGTACTCGTCGGAAGTCCACCAAACAGTGTCTTTCGAGTTTTCGTCCAAAACGATGAATTTGTCCTTGGGAGAACGTCCGGTATAGACACCGGTCATAACATTAACAGCACCCAGTTCGGTTAACTGACCTTTGTCAAAACCTTCAAGTTCGGGTTTCATCTCCTCTTCAAAGAGGGTTTCATACGACGGGTTATAAACGATTTCGGTCGTTCCGGTAATCCCGTACTGTGTTAAATCCAATTTTTTTGTTGCCATAATATATATAATTTTAAGTTGATTACAATTAGGTTGGCTTATGTTAGCCTATTTTAACGACTACAAAGGTAGTGCTTTTTTTTCAATCTGCCAAATTTGTAAGCAAAAAAACGGGAAAAATCGCTTTTTTTGTAATTCCGATGTGACAAAATGGAGAAAAACATGTTATAAAACATATTTTTTCATGGAATTATTTTGCGGGATAAAAAAAAAGCAGTACTTTTGCACCGTGTTTTTCATGGTATTAGATTTAAGGTTAAGTAAAGATTGGGTTGTCGTGATGACAATCCTTCTTTTTTTTCTTGTATAATCGGGAATTTTTTTGTACTTTTGCGTCCCAAATGGTATAGAATGTTTTTCATAGGTTTATGAAAGATAGTTTGACATATGACAAGACTGATTTGCAAGAGGCGTTACGTGTACTGCGTAAGGGCGGTGTAATCTTGTATCCCACTGACACGGTTTGGGGCATCGGTTGTGACGCCACCAACAGTGCCGCCGTTCGTCGGATATATGAAATCAAACATCGTGCAGACAGCAAGGCAATGCTGGTGTTATTGGCTTCGGCGGATGAACTCGGCAGATATGTAGATGTACCGGATGCTGCATTATCGTTGTTGGAGGCAACCGATACAGGTTGCCCGATGACCATTATTTATCCGAATGCCGGCGGCGTTGCTCCGGAGTTGATAGCCGAGGATGGAAGTATCGGAATCCGTATTTCAAGCGAGGCTTTTTCACAGGCGTTATGCAGGGGATTGGGGAAACCGTTGGTGTCCACCAGTGCCAATATCAGCGGCGAACCGTCTGCGCCTACATTCAGCCGGATTTCGCAACAGATAGTGGAAAGCGTCGATTATGTGTGCCGCTACCGCCGTGACGACAATACCCCCAAGCAACCATCCGCGATAATCAAAATCAATTTGGACAACACCTTTAATATAATAAGGAATTAGTGTCGGCAAAAGTTAAAAATATATTACTCAAGGTGCTGTATATACTGGCGGATGCGTTCAGTGCGGAAGTTGTTTGGTTTGCGTTTCTGTATTTCCGTTGGATGGTATTGGATGAACGTGTGACGGATTTTGATACTTTTTTTGCTCCTGCATTCAACTTCTCCGTATCCAGCAGTTATTATCCGTTCCTGTTATATCCTCTCGGTTGTGTGCTGGTTTATTATTTCCTCGGTTATTATTTGCGTCCGGGCAAACATAAGCTGAGTTCCGTTATCTGGTCAACCTTGACGGGGGCGGTAATAATAGCATGCGGTGCATTCCTGTTGATTATTATGGATGATGTCAAAACCATCGATTTCATCCGCTATTATAAATCTGTCGGAGTACTTTGGGCTTTCCAGTTCGTGGTGGTTCTCATTCCCCGTCTGATATTGTATTTCTTTGTCCAAAAGCGTTTCAGACGTGAGCAGGTGATTGTGAAAATATCCGATGGTATGACGGAGCATGAACTATACCGGCAGATTAAAGATTTGTTTCTGGCGGGGAAAGAGATCATGGTAGAACCTCGCTTATTGGATGTTTTTACAGGTGCGGCGCGGATAATTCATATCGACAGGTCTCCCTTGATTGTTGTCAGTGAACCGGCTATGGCTGACTGGGAACTGGTGGTGAAACGTACATTTGATTTTGTTGTTTCCGCCATAATGCTGGTAATCCTGCTGCCGGTATTTATATTGATTGCACTGGCTGTTAAAATAGATAGTCCGGGTCCGGTTTTTTATAAACAGCAACGGGTGGGATTATATGGAAGGCTGTTTAATATTGTCAAATTCCGCAGCATGTTCGTCGGTGCGGAATCAGACGGACCGCATTTGACGCACAAGGATGACAGCCGTGTAACGAGGGTAGGAAGGTTTTTACGCAAATATCGTTTGGATGAGCTGCCGCAGTTCTGGAATATTATGCGTGGCGAAATGTCTATCGTCGGTCCCAGACCGGAGCGTCCGTATTTTGTGGCACAGATTATGGAAAAGGCACCTTACTATTGTTTGTTGTACAAGGTACGTCCGGGACTGACAAGCTGGGGACCTGTCAAAGTGGGTTATACCGATACGATGGATAAGATGCTTCAGCGGCTGATGTATGACATAACCTATACCGAAAATATGTCTCTGGTATTGGATTTGAAGATACTGCTGCGTACTGTCGGCGTGATTATTGACGGGAAGGGACAATAGAAATGAATATTTATCGTTTGCTAAAAATAGTTAACCGCATTAAAAATCCCCGGTTTCAATTGTTGGGATTATGGGGTGTTCATGTGTTAGGAAAACGATACATAGGTGTTTTTATAGACCCGATACTTGGTTGCAATTATAGTTGTCAGATGTGTTATTTCAGCAATCCCGATGTCCGGCGTGAGAAACGAGGCAGGATGACAACGGAGCAATTGGATGCGGTTGCTAAAAGCCTGTTCAAAAGAACGTTGAAGTTGCAGATTGGATGCGGTGCCGAACCGACATTGGATATTGAGGGAAGCGTGCATTTGATCGAATCAGGGAAAACGTATGGTGTACCTTATATATCATTGACAACGAACGGCGTTTTATTGACAAAAGAGACATTGAGCCGTATGGCGGCAGCCGGATTAAACGAACTGACCATTTCTTTACATGGCGTTCACAAGGATACTTATGAACGTTTAATGGGACCGACCAGCAAATACGAAGCATTTGTAGAGTTGCTGCAAGTGATTAAGGAAGTGAAGCAATCTTATTCGGGACTTAACGTGCGTATCAACTATACTATGAATGCCGACAATGTAGACGAATTGGTAGATTTTGATACGTTGTTTGGTGATTTCCCGATAAATCAGTTACAGTTGCGACCGGTTCGGGAAATCGGAGATTCGAAGTACAGTAACTTTGATTTGAGCCATGTCTCGGAGTCATTGGATACTATCATTCGTCCCTTAAGTGAACGCTGCCGTCAAAAGGGAATAACAGTTCTTTTTCCCGAGCAGATACATATTGACCATTTTGCTCATACGGAAAAAGGTAGTTATCGCAGCCGCTTATTGTCCGGGTTTACATATCATTATATCAGTAAGCAATCGTTTAATCAATCGGAACTAAAGTACGGTACGGAAGATTATGCACAATTCGCGCATCGCACCCATATCGGTCGTCAAATATGGAAAAGTATATGGTGTAGTGAACAGCAATGTGCCATCATAAATAAAGGACTACAAAACGCATTGAATTATGACATACGATGAAGCGATAGCACGTGTAGAGGCGATTGTAAAGGAATTGGAGCAATCTGAAGCACTCAGCATGGATGTTTATAAAACCAAGGCAAAAGAGGCAAAGGAATTGCTGGACTTTTGTGAATTACAACTGGGTGCTGCGGCGCAACAGTTCCGTGCATAAGTGTAAACTTATTCTTCAGAGAAATGCACAAGTACGTGCCTGTATGATTCGAATATCTTGGATTTGCTGACAAAGCCGAGATATTTCTTTTTGCGATCGACTACGGGGAGATTCCATGCGCCTGTGTCTTCAAAGATTTCCATCACTTTTTCCATCGGCATATCGTTATACAGAACGGCCTGTGGTGAGTTCATTAAGTCACTGACGGTAAAGCGTTTATACAACCGTGGTTGGAACATGATATTCCTTACTTCGTCAAGCAAAAGTATTCCTTTTAGAACGCCGTTGCTGTCCACGACAGGGAATATATTTCGCCGGCTGGCTGCGATACACTTCACCAGTTCGCCCAATTTCATTTCGGGAGAAACGATGGTTAAATCTGTTTCTAAAACATTGTCCATCTTCAGTAGCGTCAAAATGGAGCGGTCCTTGTTATGGGTAAGCAATTCGCCTTTCTGAGCTAACCGCATGGCGTACAGACTGTGCGGTTCGAACAATTTGATAATAAGGTATGAGGAAACGGAAACCATCATCAATGGAAGGAAAAGATGGTAACCATCGGTTAATTCGGCTATCAGGAAAATGCCGGTCAGCGGCGCGTGCATCACGCCGGACATCAGCCCCGCCATGCCGATGAGTGCAAAGTTGCTTTCCGGCACTGCAATACCGAGCAGATTCATGATGCGGGCGGTCACAAAACCGACCAGTGCCCCCATGAATAACGAGGGTGCGAAGATGCCCCCGACACCGCCACCGCCGTTGGTGGCAACCGAGGCAACAATCTTCAGCAAGATAATAAAACCAAAGTAGGTGAGAATCACCCAATTGGCAGAACCGAGTTTGGCAAACGGGCTATTGGTTAAAACACTGCTTGATTCTCCGTTTATAAGGTCGGTAATGACATCATATCCTTCTCCGTATAAGGGGGGGAAGAGGAAAATGAGAATGCCCAATGTTATGCCACCGACCAAAATCTTCAATCCCAGCGACTGCACATTCCGTTTGAACCATTGTTCCAGGAAATTCATCCCGCGCGTGAAATAAAGGGACGCAAATCCACAGATTATACCAAGGGTAATATACCATGGAATACGTGTAATGGCAAACGGTTCAATCGTTTTGAGCATGAACATCGGATCGGTGCCGTTAAAAAAATAGGAAATCGTAGTTGCCGTCACCGATGATATCAAGAGCGGTGCCACCGACGCCATAGTCAAATCCATCATCAGCACTTCCAGCGTGAATACAAGTCCGGCGATTGGTGCCTCAAAGATTCCGCCAATTGCACCGGCTGCGCCGCAGCCGATCATCAGCATCATCGTCTTTTGGTCAAGGCGGAAGAATTTAGCAAGATTGCTGCCAATCGCTGCTCCTGTAAGCACAATCGGTGCTTCGGCACCGACGGAACCACCGAAACCGATGGTCAATCCCGACCCGATGATGGATGTCCACATGTTGTGGGCTTTGATAATGGATTTGCGTTGCGAGATGGCATACAATATTTTCGTTATACCATGTGATATATCGTCCTTGACAATATAATGGACGAATAAAGCCGCCAACGCAATACCTATCATCGGACATACCAGATACCAAAACGGATGTCCGCCCGCAATAAGGTAGTGTTCAATAAAATACTGAATAAGATGGATAAAAGATTTGAGGATAAATGCCGCGAGTGCGGATAAGGCACCGACAACGAAACTGAGAAACAGAATCAGCTGTTTTTCGCTGATATGCTTTTCCCGCCAGTCTATCAGTCGTTCATATGGCGGTTTATTGCTATTCATCCCAGCCGATACCTCTATATTTGCTAAGATCCCATTCTTCTTCGACCTCGTTCAGGTAGATTGTCTCATCTGTTTGTTGGTCTTCGCTGTCATCTTGCCGTGTATTGTTTCCGTCGATGGCGGGAATATCAATAGGAGCATGTGATATTTCAATGACTTGATTTTGCTCTTTGTTCAGTTCTGTCCATAGGGCATCTTTCAACTCATTGATACCCAATCCGCTGATACTGGAGATGAGGCGCACTTCGATGCCGAGTTTTTTAGTTAATTTTCCGGCTTTTTTGCTCAATTTAGCCAGTTCTTTCTCATCAATTGTATCGCATTTTGAGATGGCGAGGATACGGGCTTTGGTTAGCAGTTGCGGATTGTATTTCTCCAATTCGGAGAGCAGGATTTTGTATTCTTTTTCGATACTGTCGCTTGTAGCGGGTACCATAAAGAGCAGAACGGCGTTACGCTCAATATGCCTGAGGAACCGCAGACCGAGTCCTTTTCCTTCGCTGGCTCCTTCAATAATGCCCGGAATATCCGCCATACAGAAGGATTGTCCGTCGCGATATGATACGATGCCGAGTTGCGGGACGAGTGTGGTGAAAGGATAGTCTGCAATTTCCGGTTTGGCTGCCGAAACAACGGATAGCAGTGTCGATTTACCGGCATTGGGGAAGCCGACCAATCCTACGTCGGCTAAAACTTTTAGTTGCAGAATGACATTACGTTCCTGACAAGGTTCACCGGGTTGTGCATATCGCGGAGTCTGGTTGGTTGCGGTGCGGAAGTGCCAGTTCCCTAACCCCCCGCGCCCGCCTTTGAGCAGGACAATACGTTGACCATGTTCTTTGACCTCGGTGAGAAATTCTCCGGTGTCACCGTCATAAACGACTGTGCCACAAGGAACTTCTATTATTTTGTCTTCACCGTCTTTACCAAAACTGCGGCTTTCACCGCCACGTCCTCCGTCGGTGGCCATGATATGCTTTTGGTACTTCAGGTGCAATAGTGTCCATAGGTTGCGGTTTCCTTGCAGGATGATGTGTCCTCCTCTTCCACCGTCACCACCGTCAGGACCGCCTTTGGGAACATATTTGGCGCGATGTAAATGCATACAACCTGCCCCCCCCTTACCGGAGCGGCAGTAAATCTTTACATAGTCAATGAAGTTTCCGGACGGCATGGGATGTTATTTATATAGACCACTAAGTATGACATCAATCTGGGAGAAGGTACATTCCGGATTGATGTTACTGTTAATCATGAAATATCTGTGTAACTTCAAGTAGTAATCACTGATCGGCTTGGTCATTTCGTTGTAAATGCGGAGACGATTTTTGATGGTATCATAGTTGTCATCCGCGCGTCCGCTGGTTTTGCCACGATGGATCAGCCGTGCCATTATGACATCTTCTTCGGCATATAAATCGAGCATATATGCCTCCATATGCCGTTTGGCGAGCATGATGGTTAACGCTCTTGCCTGTTCCACTGTACGCGGAAAGCCATCGAATATAACGCCTTTGCAGTCGGGGGACAGATTATCAAGGTAGCTTTCCAAGAGCTGTATCATCTGCTGGTCAGGAACGAGGTTCCCTTTGGAAATCAGTGCGTCAATCTCTTTGCCTAACGGACTGCCGGAAGCTATTTCCGCACGCAGGACATCACCTGTACTGAGGTGTTGCAAGCCATATTTGTTGACGATGATTTCGGATAAAGTACCTTTTCCGCTTCCCGGAGCTCCGCCCAGAATAATGTGTAACATAGGGAATGAAATTTTGATAAAAAACGAGTTGCCCGTTGCGAGCAACTCGTTTTAGACTGAATAATGTTAATTAGAGAGCGAGTTTCGCACCTGCGCGGAATTTAACAGCTTTCTTTGCAGGAATGTCGATAACAGCCTTTGTCGCAGGGTTGATACCTTTGTGTGCAGGTTTGTTAACCACTTTGAAGGTGCCAAAACCAATGAGTTGTACATCCTCATTCTTTTTGAGTGCTTCAATAGTTGTTTCAACAAGAGCGTCAACTGCTTTAGCAGCAGCAGCTTTTGAAAGTTCAGCTTTAGCTGCAACGGCAGCTACGAGTTCAGCTTTATTCATACTACAGATTTTTAAGTTAATAATTAAACGTTTAATTACTTGACCAACAAAGTATTGGTTAGTTTCCGTTTGCAAAGTTACAGCTTTTTTCCGAAATGCCAAAGAAAAATACTAAAAAATTACAAAAAAACGTGTTTTTTCGGTTGTTTTTTCTTTCTTTGTCTGTAAATTGTATATTTTTTACGACAAATATCCAAAAAATATTGTACCTTTGCAATCGCTATGAGAAATTTACCGACTGTTACGAGAGCCATCCTTTTGGCGAATGTTATTATGTGGTTGTTGGACATTCTGCTTCAACGCTACGGGATATTTTTATACAATTTGTTAGGACTTCATTATGTAACTGCAGACCATTTCGGATGGTGGCAGCCGCTGACATATATGTTTATGCATGGTAGTTTCTCCCACCTGTTTTTCAATATGTTTGCGGTATTGATGTTCGGACCGGTATTGGAGCGGGAGTGGGGTGTCAAGCGATACCTTATATATTATATTATATGCGGTCTCGGGGCGGCGTTTGCCCAAGAGGTGGTGTGGGGAATAAAGATACACTCCCTTTTGGCGACCTATAGTGCGGAATCTGTCATGCTTAATTATGCGAACCAAGTCGTGACAATAGGTGCTTCCGGCGCGGTGTTCGGTATTTTGCTCGCATTCGGCTGGCTTTTCCCCGATGTTCCGATGTATATTATGTTTATTCCTATACCCATTCGGGCTCGTTGGATGGTTATTGGCTATGTCGCCATTGAATTGTTTGCCGGATTCAGCAAACTGCCCGGAGATAATGTGGCGCATTTCGCCCATCTCGGCGGTATGTTGTTCGGATTGATCATACTGCTGTGGTGGCGTTATAAGGATCGTCTTCAGATTCCTAAAATTTGGAACAAGTGGTTCTCATCGCGCCACGAGACGAAGAAGGACAAAGATTACTCGGATTACCATTATCATCGGCGTTTGTAACCATATGGTGAGTCGGATACACAGATATTTATGGACATTATTGTTTCTGCTTGTGGCAGAATGTCTGGTGTATGCCCAAACGGATTCGACCCTTGTACCCGCAACTTATGAATATGGTAACAAGATAGGTGAAACGGAAATGAATAACCGTGACCAGTCTTCCAATGCCATTGACGCTATTCGGGGCAGGGTTGCCGGATTGACTGTGGAGAAGAATGCACAAAATGCGCTGAGTGCTGTTCGTTTACGGGGTACCAGTTCTTTGACCGGAAACAATGACCCTTTGATTATCGTTGACGGCGTTTTGGGTGATATAAGTCTTTTAGAGGCGGTTTATCCGACTGATATTGAATCCTTCCGTATTCTCAAGGATGCCAGCGAGACGGCACAATATGGTTCGCGTGGTGCTGCGGGCGTGATTGATATTACGACATCGCGCGGAAATACAGGCCGCTTGCGTATTCATTATAACGGTTCTTTTTCCGTAGGGGCGGTCTATAAGACACTGCATATGCTTTCGGCGGATGAATATCGCCGTTTTGCTGCCGAACATGCCATATCAATCGTGGACAAGGGGGCTTCTACAGACTGGCAGCGTCAAATAACGCGCACCGCCTTGTCGTACCACCATCATATCGCCCTTTCCGGCGGAACGGAGCGTAGCGCATATCGCGCCGGTATTGGTTATATTGACGATCAGTATGTTGTCGGGAATACAGGAACACGTACAATCATGTCGAATGTCAATCTGACCCACAGGATGTTTGGTGATGTGCTGAAGGTGAATTTCGGTATGTTTGGCTCGTTCCAGCAGGACAGACAATTCTTTAACGCCCAAAAACTGTTTTATAGTGCCGCGTGTTTTAATCCTACTTTTCCGGCAGAGAAGAATGCTTCCGGCGGTTGGGACGGCTACCCTTCCGCTTCGCAAATCTCTAATCCGAAGCAGTGGATAACCAATGAGGTCATTCCTGAAAATGCACATTTCAGTACGAATATTAACTTGGATTTCCGTCTTATTGATCCCCTTCACCTGCATTTGTTCGCCGCATATACCTTCCGTTTGGGGGATGAGACGCGGAACTTGCCGACTGAGGATGGGGGGACATCCTTTCGCAGTACGGATAAGCAGCATCGGGTTCTGGCTAATGCCTCGCTTGTCTTTGCCAAAAAATACGGCATACATGATATTTCCGCAACGGCACTCGCCGAACTGCAAACAGAGTCATTGTCTGGCTATGGAGTGACCACTTACCAATCTTCGGGGTCGTTGCTTTCTGATCGGTTGTCCGGCGGTGCCATGCGTCCGTGGGAAGGAACGGACTCATACCGCACCTCGGCGAATATGCTTTCGTTTATGGCTAAAGTAGGCTATACGTTGCTGGATCGGTATAGTCTCAATGTCTCATTGCGTACAGATGGTAGCAGCAAGTTCGGGCGCAATAACCGTTGGGGGCTGTTCCCGTCCGTTTCGGCATCGTGGATTCTATCCAAGGAACAGTGGTTGCAGCATCAGAATGTATTGGATGACTTGCGTCTGAACGCCGGTTTCGGTATGTCCGGCAATCAGTCGGGGATTGACAGCTACCTTACTATGAACCTCTATGAACCCAATGGAGTGTCATCGGTTAGCGGAAAGATGGTGGTTACTTATGCGTCTCTTAGAAATGCCAATCCTGATTTGAAATGGGAAGTCAGCAAAACATTTAATGTCGAGGCGGATATGAGTTTGTGGAAGGGCAGGCTGGTCGCTTCGATAGGGTATTACAATACGCTCATTACCGATATGCTTTACCCTTACCGCGTTTCCACTCCGCCATATGCCTATCCGGTTTTGGTTGCCAATCTTGGCAGTATGCGGAATCAGGGCGTAGAGGTCTCTCTGGGTGCTACAATCGTAAATACCCGAGGTTGGAAACTGACAGTGAGCGGTAATGTCACTTGGCAGCATAACCGCCTGCTTTCTTTGGGCGGTTATCTGGGGGATGAATATCTTTATACGGCTGATTATCAGCCGCTTGCTTCTTTGAGCGGTGCCGGGTCGCATGGCGGAGACAATGATATTGTCTGGCAAATAATCGGTGAACCGCTGGGGACATTCTACATTCCCCGGTTTGAAGGCATGACAGAGGATGGGACTTCCGGGCTGAAATACAAGGCCGGTGACGATTATATTGCAGGGCAGGCTACTCCGAAGGTCCTGCTTGGCTCCAATATCAGCCTGCGTTACAAGGATTGGGATTTGTCCGTGCAGCTCAATGGCGCATTCGGACACAAGATATTTAATGGTACCGGTCTTGCTTACATGAATTTGAACTCCTTCCCTTTGTATAATGTGCTTGCCGCTGCACCTGACGCCCGGATTTATGACCAGAAGGTGACGGACTACTGGCTGGAGCGGGGCGATTATCTTAATATAGACTATATCACACTCGGCTATACGATTCCTCTGCCGCAGAATAAGGTTGTCGAGACATTGCGTCTCGTACTCACTATGAATAATGTCGCAACCATTAGCGGTTATAGCGGACTTACACCTATTATTAACAGCAGTAACATCAATTCGACCATTGGTGTGGACGACAAACGCACCTATCCGCTTTATCACACTTACACATTGGGTGTCTCGGTGGGCTTTTAACTTAACGGATTATGGATTGGAAACGACATATTATTTTCATAGTTGTTCTCGGCGTTTTAGTGCTGCAGGGCTGTTCTTTTCTTGATGAAAAACCCTCATTTGCCCTGACGGAAGAAGAAACGTATGCGTCGATGGATGCGCTCCGGAAAAATGCTGTTTTGTCTATCTACCGCTATATTGGCGGCGTGAAAGATTCCGAGGGGCTGCAAGGCACCGGACGGGGGGTATATGATTTGAATTCCTTCACTACTGATGAACAGATTATGCCCACTCGCGGTGGTGACTGGTACGATGGCGGATACTGGCAGAAGCTCCATCTGCACGCATGGGATGCCGATGACCGCTCGATAGATGACACATGGTGCTATCTGTTCAAAGTCGTGATGCTTTGCACCAAGGGCATAGAGCAATTGCAGTCTTATAACCGTGAGGATGCGAACCAAAAAGAACTGACTTGTCTGATTGCTGAACTGCGGGCTTTACGCGCAATGTATTATTTTTACTTGGTGGATATGTATGGCCGTGTGCCGGTTGTCACCAAATCAACCGTGTCAGCGGACAGCCTTGAATTGGCGGATAGGAAGGACGTTTATTCTTTTGCCGTTAATGAACTCAGGGAAGCAAAGCAGAATCTGTCTTATGTCAAATCGACAGACCCGTTGGGGGCTTTATATGGCAGAATGACCTGCGATGTAGCGCAGTTTGTATTGATGAAGCTCTATCTTAACCACCCTGTTTACACCGGCTCTGAGCAGAAGGCTCTCTATGATTCCGTTCTGACTATATCGGATGATTTGTCTCTGTCCTATTCTTTGGAGGATGACCTGATGGCTAATTTCTCACTTGACAATGAACGCTCCCGCGAGAATATTTTTGTCATCCCTCGTGAGGTGGGGCTTTACGATGCACGATACAACTACTTTCACCGTTCTGCACACTATAATCATGCCGTCGCTATCGGTATAGGGGGCGAAAATGGTACGTCTGCCACTTTGCAAACCCTGAAAGTATTCGGATATAAGACTGAGCGGCAAGACCCCCGTTTTGACAGGTACTTCTACTATGATACCATCTATGAAAACGGAACACTGGTTATGGCGGAAGACGGGGTGACGCCGTTGGTTTATTATGCAGACAAGGTGCAGTTGGACTTGTCGGGTACACCCTATGAAAAAAACGCAGGGGCTCGCCTGAAAAAGTATGAATTTGATCCCAATGGTCTGCATGACGCAACGGTGGGGCGTAATGATATTGTCTTGTTCCGTTATGCGGATGTTCTGCTCATGCGGGCGGAGGCTCTGGTGCGCTTGGGCAGAAATGCGTCTTCCGAAGTGAATGCTGTCAGGTCGCGTGCCGGAGCTGCTGAATTAGAACTGCCGCCAACCTTGGATGATATTTACTATGAACGCTGGCGCGAATTGATGTGGGAAGGCTGGCACCGCAACGATATGATTCGCTTTGGCAAATGGACCACAGACGGTCTGAACCCCGCTAATGACCACACAACGGTTTTCCCCATCCCCGAAGATATGATGGTTATGCACCCGAAATGGATTCAGAACAGCGGCTATTGATTTATTGCTCTTTGCGCATCGAGAACTCGCAACCGCAGTATTGTTGGTTGTAGAATTGGTATTCTTTTAATAACTGGTTCCGTCGTTCCTGAAGACCGTCTTTGCGCCAGTTCTGCGCCCAGAAAACAACAGATTGCCCCCCCCCTCTTAAGGCGTTTTCCTCATTCGCTTTTGCAGCGGCACGTAATCCTGCAGCATTGACTTGATCAAGGTTTTTCCAACGGGACGAAGCAAGCGTTGTCGCAAAATAGCGGATGCCGCATGCCTGCGCTTTACGGGCTGCGGCTAATAATCGGATATAAAAACATTGTTCACATCGTCTTCCGCGTTCCGGCTCATGTTCCAATCCGTTCACTTCATGTAGCCATGTTTCGTGACCGTTGCCGGAATACTCGCCGCTCTCGTCATCGCTTAGCCATTGGATACCCAGACTCGCCGCATGCCGCTGGCTCTCGGTTTTCCGTTTCTCGTATTCCTCAAGCGGATATATATTCGGGTTGTAGTAGTAGATAATCGGCTCTATTTCATGCGACAACAGCCATTCTACAATCGCTGATGAACATGGGGCGCAACAACTATGTAGAAGCACACGCTCACACCCTTCAGGAATAATAATCGCACTGTTTTTTTCTTTCTGTTTCATTTTCTCAATGTGGTCATAAAAATTGCCGATTATTAAGATTTTGCCCCAAAAAATCGCACACGGCTCGCTTACGACAAACGTACTCAACGGTTACGACCGACTTATTACACCGTTTTGGGACCAAAAAATGTACGATTTTTAAGATTGCTCATTGAAAACGCTCTGCAAAGGTACAAGGTTTTTTTCATATATCCAAATATTATTGTCTTTTTCAGTGTGATTGGTGATTGTAAACCGTGATATTTTACCTTATTTATTTGCATATTTCGTTTTTTTGTTGTAATTTTGCAGCCGAAATAATTCTAACTAATATAGTTTATGAAAACAAGTTCTAAAATTTGGATGTGCCTTTCGGGTGTAGCACTCGTGGCACTCGGTGTACTCTGTATTATGTATCCGGGCAGTACCCTTTTCAGTTTGTCTTGGCTGTTCGGGTTGTTCTTCTTCCTTGGCGGTTGCACGCAGATGGCTGCATGGTCCGCAACACGTAGATTCATGCCCTTGAGCGGACTGTCTTTCTTTTCGGCATTGCTGCAAATTATCCTTGGTTGTGTAATGTTTTTCCATCCTGCACCGGTTATGCTCGCACTGCCGTTTATCTTCGCCTTCTGGCTCTTGTTTGAAGGTGTTGACTTGGCTATCAGTTCCTTTGATTTCAAGCGGGTCGGATTCCGTAGTTGGTGGTGTGTCTGCTGCTTCGGCGTACTCGCTGCATGTTTTGGCGTTTACTGTCTGCTCAATCCGAACATTAGTGTAGAGGCAATCGCATGGATTGTTGGATTGGGTATCATCATTGATGGTGTCGGAAACTGGGTCAAGGTGTTTATTGTCAACAAAGTGGAGAATCGTTTCGTCAAACTGCGTGACCGACTTCGCGAAGTCGAAGATATCACATGGGAAGATGTGAAGTAAGTACTTTGCGTTAACAGAAATCATCACTTATAATCAGTTTTTTTACTTTTATTTGTGTAATTCGCAAAATTTTTGTACTTTTGCGGGCTGAAAAGGAAAAAACTGAAGTGATGGTATTTTTGCATGTTTGCGGTGGAAGATAGAGAACGAATTAAGAGCAAGTAAAATATTTATTTTAAAGTATGACCTTATTATTACAGATCATTACGCTCATCGGTTCCGTAGCGATGCTCATGTACGGAATGAAGGTGATGAGTGAAGGCCTGCAAAAAATGGCGGGTAGCAAGCTGAGCAACGTACTTGGTACCATGACCACCAACCGCTTCTCCGGCGTCCTCACCGGCGCGTTCATTACTGCGGCGGTTCAGTCTTCTACTGCTACAACGGTGATGACCGTGAGTTTCGTATCGGCGGGAATCCTCTCGCTGGCACAGGCTATCTCTGTCATTATGGGTGCCAATATCGGTACCACATTCACTGCATGGATTATGGTACTCGGCGGTGGCTCCTTTGACCTGCGTTTAGTCGTTTATGCCACTATCGTTCTCGCCGTCGCACTTATTTATACCAAGAAGAACGCCAACCTCGGTGATTTCCTTATCGGCTTGTCGCTCATGCTGCTGGGACTGACTACCCTGAAGATCAATGCTACCGATATGCACTTGGATGAAATGGCTCCGGTGCGCAATTTCTTTGTGGCTACATCCTCTTGGGGATATGGCAGTTACTTCCTTTATCTGCTTGTCGGAGGTATTTTGACCTTTGCCGTTCAGAGTTCTGCGGCAATCATGGCAATCACAATGACACTCTGTTCAACCCATGTGCTGCCCATCGATATGGGTATCGCGCTTGTCCTGGGTGAGAATATAGGAACGACCATCACCTCGAACGTGGTCGCGCTTTCCGCTTCCGTTCAGGCACGCCGTGCCGCTATGGCGCACTTGGTTTTCAACCTCTTTGGCGTGTTCTGGGTACTCATTGTCTTCCGCTGGTTCGTGGGGGGGATATGCAACCTGTGGGGAGTTGAGTTTACTCCGGGAATACCTTCTGATGTCTCGCCCGACAAACTGAATGCTGTTTTGGCTACTTTCCACACGACATTCAACGTGACAAACACCATAATCCTTATATGGTTTGTCCCGCTGCTGGAGAAATTGGTGACTATCATCATCCCTTCCAAACCCGAGCAGAAAGATACGGACAGCCAGTTGCGCTTTATATCCGGCGGACTTATGTCCACTTCCGAGCTTTCAATCCTTCAGGCTTGGAAAGAAGTACATGTCTTCGCCGTTCGTACACAGCGGATGGTGGGTATGATTCATGACCTGTACCATGAAGCGGATGAGACGCAATTCACCAAGATATTCTCCCGCATCGAGAAATACGAAGGCATCTGTGACCGCATGGAGTATGAGATTGCGCAATACCTCAACCAAGTGGCGGACGGACGGCTTTCCGACCAATCCAAACATGAGGTGCATAAAATGCTCCGTATCGTCAGTGAACTGGAGTCTGTCGGCGATGCCAACTATAACCTCTCACGTTATATCCGTCATAAGCATGACGACCATATTCCATATACTGAATATCAGGACAAAAATGTCGAAATGATGATGTTCCTGCTCAGCGGGGCTGAAACTAAAATGGTCGAAGCTATTGAGCGTGTTAATTTCCTCGAAATGACCAACATGGAGAATGAAATTAACAATTTCCGTGATGAACTCAAAACCCAGAACATGCAACATATCACCGAGAAGGAGTATGACTATTCCACCGGTGTTAACTACATGGATATCATTCTCGAACTTGAGAAGATGGGAGACTATATTATCAACGTTGAGGAAGCTCTCTACGAACACAAACACGACAAATAACGCATGTACACTGCATTCGACAACGATAAATATATCCGCATTCAGTCCGAACATATCCGGGAGCGTATCAAACAGTTTGGCAATAAACTTTATTTGGAGTTAGGGGGCAAACTGTTTGATGATATGCACGCTTTCCGGGTCTTGCCGGGTTTTTTGCCGGATAGTAAGTTGCGCATGCTGACGCAGTTGCGTGATTCTATGGAGATTATCATCGCTATCTCTGCCTTGGATATTGAACGGCAGAAAGTACGCGAGGATTTTGGCATAACATACAACGAGGATGTCCTTCGTTTGCGCGAAGAGTTCATGCAGCGTGGTTTCTCGGTCTCTGCTGTGGTGATTACCCAGTACTCGGGACAGCGGTCGGCGGACGCTTACAGGCAGCGGCTTGAGCGGCAGGGAATCTCCGTCTATTATCATTATACGATTGAGGGCTATCCGCATAATGTGGAATTGATCGCTTCGCCTGACGGCTTTGGTAAAAATGATTATATCGAAACCACTCAACCTTTGGTTGTCGTCACTGCACCGGGACCCGGAAGCGGCAAAATGGCGGTTTGTCTCAGCCAGTTATACAACGAACAGGTCCGTAAGAAAAAGGCGGGATATGCTAAATTCGAAACGTTTCCTGTTTGGAATTTGCCTCTCAAACATCCTCTTAATGTGGCATATGAAGCGGCAACTGCCGATTTGCAGGATGTGAATATGATTGACCCCTTCCACTTGGATGCCTATGGCAAGACCGCTGTCAATTATAATCGTGATATTGAGATTTATCCGGTTCTGGATGCGCTGTTTACATCCATTTACGGGATCAACCCCTATAAGTCGCCGACGGACATGGGCGTGAACATGGTCGGTTTTTGTATCAGTGATGATGACCGTTGTTGTGAGGCAAGCAAACAGGAAATTATTCGCCGCTATTTCCATGCCCTTTGCCGAATGGCAGACGGGGCATGTAATGATTCCGAGATACAGAAACTGGCTCTTTTACAGAAACAGGTCGGTATCAACACCGCGTATAGGAGGACCGTTGTTGCAGCCCGTGAACGCAAAGAGCAATCCGGCGGAAATATGCGCCCGTTTGTTCAGGCTGCGGCGATGGAACTGCTGGACGGTCGAATTATTACCGCTGAATCGGGACCGCTTCTTGGCTCCTCTGCTGCATTGCTCCTCAGTGTTATGAAGGAGATGGCAGGCATTGACCACTCCCTCAAACTACTGCCGCAGAATATGGTGGAGCCTATCCAGCACACCAAAATCGCTTATCTTCACGGACGCAATCCACGCCTGCATACTGACGAAGTGCTGGTTGCCTTGTCCGTCTTGGCACAGCATGACGAGAATTGTCGCAAGGCATTGGCTACGCTGCCGTTACTCAAAGGCTGTCAAATGCACTCCACCGTAATGTTACGCGATGTGGATCTGCGGACTTTTGCCAAACTGGGGATTGACCTCACTTGTGACCCCGTTAAGGATCGTAAGAAATAACTGTCATTTAAGCGTTTTTCCGTACAAATTCGATGTAAAACTATATATTTGCCCGCAAAAGCAGATGAATATCTGTTCTTGTTTGCGGGTATGAATGTGAGAATGTGGAACGCAGCAAACTCCAATTTTTCGAGTAAACGGTTTCACTTACTTTCAAATATAACGAAAGTGCCGGTATTATCCGCCATCGGAAATTTACATAGAATCGTCCGCCTACTCCGTAAGTCGCTGGAATAGAGTAGGCATACAATACATCATTCTCATAGTTGTAAATCCGGTTATCCCAGTTCCGGACATCAAATCCCTGCATGCGTATTTGAATGGTTATAGGAACTTGTTGAAACCGATATTGGATATTTTGCTGCACGCTGATACCGTAACTTGGCTTTTTGGCATTGGCAAGATTGGCATCTGCTTGGGTACGGAGAGACCAACCTCCGTGCTGCCAGTTAAACTGATACCGCAAGGCGTAAACATCCTTTTGCCCTTTTTGTTTCGCGCGAAACCGCCACGACATGGAGTATTGCTTTTGAGTAATCCATTCGGCTTGAGCCATGGCATCGTATCCCCATGACGGTGCTGTGGTGATACCGTATTTCTGTCCGCTGAAATAGAACACATCTCCATATACCGCAAATCGCCACCCTTTAAGGCGTTTGATTTCCGCACCTGCATAAACTCCGTGTTCATCATTGATACGGCTGGTTTCGGAAAGGGCGTATCCTAAGGTGTTGTCGAAGGTGGGGGAATAGTATCGGTACAGTATGATTAAACCTATATCACTGATTGGCGTAAAACGGCATCCGGCTTCGGCACCTGTTCCCCATTGTCGGTTCTGGGCGGCAGCCACTTCGCCGAACACATCAAACCAACCGTGATTATAGCGGAAGTTCATGCCAATAACCGCCTGCTTGTCACCACGGAAATAGTTCTGGTTATATGCCGCACTTTCATAGTAATAGCGCAAGCTGTCCGAGTAGATGTTTTCTACAGCCGTCAATCCTATTTTGAATTGTTTGTGTTTGAATGTCAGGTTGGCTCCTATGCTGTGTTTCCATGTGGAATCATTGCTGCGCGATAATCCGTATAGTACGGATACTTCTGTTTTTAACTTTGTGATATGACCGAAAGTCAGCGTTATTCCTGTGCCGTGTAATGTGGAGCGTATCGCGGATGTCGATTTCTTGAGTCCCTCCATTGCATTGCCTGCGGTTAAGACATACCCTGACTTACCCATATGAAAACCTGTATTCAACACTAATCCTTGCCCGAATGAGGCTTGGTAGTTGCCTGCCACGATGGTCTTCAAATGCGGGGCAATGTCGTTTAGCTGGATAAATGCCCCGTAGCGCAAATCCTTTGCGCCCGTACCCGGTTCACGACGCAGTGCAAATCCGAACTGTACCCGATTGGCATAATTGAACTTGTATTTGAATTGCGTAAAGACAGGATCCTTCTCAAAATCTTCTATTTGACGGATGTCCATTCGCCCTGTTAATTCATGTTTTGCATGCCGGAACACCTCCGCTGCCGGGATACGGTTGTTGTTTTTTATCAGTTTCACCGTTACAAACGGCCTCAAATTGCGAATGTCATAGGGCTGCAACCCTGCTATCAGATTCAATTCATCCACACTCTCAAACGGATGTTTGTAGGCATATAGAAGAATGGCATCTATCTGTGCCATGGATAGAAACCGCAATTGTTTCAGTTCTTCCTCGGTTGTTTGGTTCAGATTGATGGGGTTCACCGTAAATTCCATCAGTTCCTCTTGCAGTTCTTCATAGTCGGTTTCGCCATCTTCCAGCAGTTGCCGGTATATATCTTCAATAATATCATCTATGCTGCCTGTTACAACTGTTTGTCCGGCGTTCAGTACCGTTGAAATCAACAAAATAAATACTATGGAAGCAAATATCTTGTGCATATCCTTTTTTTTTTATACCTTTGCAGCACTTTTATGCGAATGAGAAACAAAATAGTGGTAATAGTCGGGTGGGTATGTACCTGCGCCGCGTTGGTATATTTTATTGAGAAGTTGCGTAATTATGACAACTATGATGCGTTTTGGCAATCCTTTTTGTCTGCCAATGGCACACAATGTCTGTCGTTGCTTTTTGCGGTAATTCTTCTTCCCTGCCAATTATTGATTGAGTCCCGTAAGTGGCAAATGATGTTGGTTGGATTGGTGCCTGTTTCGTTGCGGGATGCCTTTTGGCAGGTTATCTATGGTCACGTCGCCGCCTTTGTTACTCCTTATCGTATAGGTGAATACCCTGGGCGTTTGCTGCGGATGGGCTATTCCTTTGAGCAGTGGCAATCTTTTATCGGCACATGGCGTGATTGGATCAAAGATTGGCGTAAGTGGTTACAGGTATTGTTATTGCACCTTTCCCGTTATGCCGTATGGATGCTCCAATTATGGCTGATTCTGTCATTCTGCGGTATAGAGTTGTCACCCCTTGAGGCTTTTGTGGCAATCGTCTCATATTATTTTTGTATCACCATAATGCCATCCCTTCCTGCGGCGGATGTGGCGTTAAAAGGCGGGTGGGCGGTTCTTATTTTCTCACGTTTCACTGATAATATTCCTGCCATTGCAGTGGCTGTCACCTTAGTATGGTGTATTAATACAGTGTTTCCTTTATTCCTCTCATTCTTTATGGTTCGAAGGAAAGATATGGGGTCAACCGAAGCAGAATAGAGTCGTTAAACCCTTCCAACGTTCTCAAGTCATTTATATTTTTCAGTTTCAATTTGTTTCGTCGTAACGTGTAGATGGCTTTGGCTTGTGTGAATGAGATATACGGGTGGCGTTGCAATCGTTCAACAGAACAATAATTAACTCGAAGCGGGTGTATTGAATCGGTATTAACGGTCAAGTGAGGTAGCACCGAGTCAAGATTGACCCCGCGTAGTGATTTGATTTCCCGGATTTGTTCTGTAGTATAATAGCCCCCTAACTTTTGGCGATAGTCAATGATTTGCAGCGAAGTATATGCCCCTATACCCCGAATGTATTGTAGCGCGTTTGTATCTGCCGAATTCAGTTCTATCAGCGTGTCCCGCTTGGGATGACGGTATCCTTTCTTGTAAAGAGAGTCTCGGCGGATACTGTCTGCCAAATGCCGCAAACTGTCTCTTTCGCGTCGGAGTATAGTCAAACTGTCACGTCGTCTGACCCATTCTGAACTGTCAATACGTATGTATGGTTCCAATACCCGGAACGCGCTGTCGGTCAGCCCGTATAGGCGGCGGAAGTCATTGGCTTTACGGAATCGTCCGCCCGCTGCGCGGTACTTCATCAGATTCTTTATTTGCCACGGCTTTAGCCCGTTGTATAATAATGTCAGACTATCCGACTTGTTCGGGTCAAAGGGGATTGGCGTATGCCGGTCTTCCGCATTTTCGGTCACGGAAAGGGGTAGTGCCTGCTCTTCTGCCGGAGTTCGGCTGGAAAGGTAGCCGATAATCAAATGTGTACCGATAAGAATGACCAGTAATATAATCCCACCGATTATCTGGTTGCGAGTGGTATGATCTTCGGATACATTTCTCATGCGTCACCGGTATTTGCAAACTTTAGATAGACAATACTGTTTCATGTGGATGGTTAGTAGTAATTCATACCTTTCACGCTACAAAGGTACTGCAAAAATTGTATATGTACAAAAAAAAGTGCAGTTGCCCGCACTTTTTTGAAGACTAAACTTTATAAAAGTTTTATAATTACTCACGTTCGCATCTCGTTCGCATTACGTTCGCATTCAGTATGTCACAATTCGGTTTTTGACACACTCTCGGAGTTGCAGAGTATTACAAGTTGGCGAGGATGAAGACAACCCTTGTAACCATAGATGCATGGTTGCGTCGTCGTATTCGTATGTGTATATGGAAGAGTTGGAAGCCCCCTCGCACTCGTATTGCCAATCTTATCAAGTGCGGTGTGCCTGCTTGGCAAGCGTGGAAACAAGGCTGGATGAAAGGTTATTGGCACGCTTCTAAGATGTGGGTAACGAGCCAAGCGATGAGCAATAGAAACTTATACCGTGCAGGTTATCGTTGTATGATGGATTATTACGTTTGTTATCGTAACTGAAGAACCGCCGTATGCGGAACCGCATGTACGGTGGTGTGAGAGGACGAAAGTGAGCCCCTCATTGAAACTCACTTTCTCCTACTCGATTTTACCTTATGCTCCCGTAAGTGTCGATTGATTCCTGTTGTTTACGTTCGATGGAGCAGACCGTTGAGGGTCTTCTCATGGGAGAGAGCGCAGAGGTTGCCTTTTAAACGGGGTTCCCGACGGACGCTAACGTAGTGTACCCAGTGGGGAAAGCGTAGCGTAAGGCGAAAGTTCATATGAGCGACGTGGTCGCGAATCGTACTGAGCCTTAGCGCAAGCGCCGCAGTCCTCCTATGATGGCGAAGACCGTCCTCGACCTCTTGCATTCGTTAGGAGTCGATGATGCTGACATCAGGTTCGATAATTTTGGTGGCTAATGCCAAAGTTTCGGGCCCATATTTTAAGGAACGCGTGTATGCGCGTTCCTTATTTTATATTGCCGCGTGCTTGTTGCCCGCCTTGCGTCCCGCCCCGGAGCGTTCTCCCGACGGAACGGGAGAAGTGGCCTCCGCCTAAGAGGGTCTTCCCACCCTCCCGGATTTTATTAGCGCGTTTTTTCTCCGTCAATTAGTCCGGCATTTGATGCCGGTTCGTCTTTTCCTTCGATCTCTCGATCTATCGGAAAAAGGAGCGGCATTTTGCCGCTCCTTCTCTGCATCCGCCTATGCATGGCGGATTTCCTCATTGGGGTCCCGCAAATTTTAATTTGTGGGGAGAGCGGAGCTGTTCCGAGAATTTACTACCTGAACGTAGTTTAGGTACATATACGAGGAATTTGCCCGCGAAAAACAGTTCCCGAAAGAGGCGGACGAACTCTTCGCCGCCGCCCAGGAGAACGCTCAGTGGCGATACAAGTCTTACCTGAGAATGCTGGGTACAGCTTGGTAATTATTTAATGACCGCGCGTGTGCGCGTATATCAATGAGAGCGAGCCTTTAGGGGCTCGTTTTCTTATTTCTTTTTCCGTTCGTCTTATTTCGCTTTGCTCAAACGATTATTTCTTTTTCCGTTCTTCTTTTTCTTTTTCCGTTCTTTCTTCTTCTTGTTTTCTCCTTTTGTAGTTGGCGGGCTCGGACATAGGCGGTTTAGTCCATCGCCGGTACTCTCTCCACGTTTGTGCCGTTTATTCCCGCGTCCCGTCCGTCATTTTCTCTATGCATCCGCCAAGTTTGGCGGATAGAAAGATGACGCCCCGCCCGTGACGCGCTCAATGCGGGTGTAGCCCATGCGGTGTGTTTTCTTTCTTCGTCAATTACGTCCAAATTTAATTTGGACATACAGCAAAGGGGAGCCGTTACGCTCCCCTTCCGTTTTTAGCTGTTACGCCTTGCGTGGTTAC
>CAJOKE010000005.1 GCA_905235225.1 Paludibacteraceae bacterium | reverse complement strand
GCGTACTGCTATTTCCCGAAGAAACCTTCGCTTAATCTGGAATTTGAGAAGTCGAATCAGCTTTGTCTCTTTTAAAATTATATCGAACTCACGTTAAAAATAGGAGAATAAAGTTATGAAGAGCATTTCTTTTTTTCTGCATCTGTGCATGTGTATTATAATAGGTGCAGTATTGTTATCGTGCGAAAATAATCGACAAATGCCAGAACCTGCTGATTCGGCAGTATATATAGTCAAATTTACAAAACCATCCTATGTGAATAATCTTATCGTAACCGATTATGGTTGGGAACACTTTATTTTGATGAGAGGAAATTGTTGCAGTGCCAATTTTCTGAAGAACACATCCGGTCGTGATTGGATTTATGAGTTTCCAAGTATTGAAGATAGGATTCCGTATATTGAATTGGCAGATGGATGGTATCTAATCGACTGGACATGGCAATACTATCCATATAATGGTAAAGTATTACTGACAGATGTTACATGGGATAATTATCACGGAGAACATCTTTTTGATCGTTCAGTTTCTTATATTTCTGGGGATGATATCTATGAGAAAAAAGAAATCGAAATAGGGAAGTTGGTTAATTACTTATACCCAGACGGCAATTATCCGATGTTTAAGTATGATAGTGTTATGTTAAACGAATTCAGATATTTTCACACACTATATGGGGGACTTTATAGTTATGAAGGAAAAGCATTACCATATCTTGGAAATGAAGGGGAATGTGTATGCAGTAGAGTAAGCGAAATGGATACTCTATGGGAATTTATACGCCAACAATTAATAACTGTCATAAAGAACGGTGATTTAGATAACCTCCCATCAGCAGATATTCAAAAATTGTTAGGAAATGTGAAATGAGGAAATTACTTGATTGAATATGAAAAATCGAATAATTTTGATACTATTATTTTTCTCCCCATCTATCTATTCTCAATACGTTTCTGAATCGATGGCAGTAAAAATGGCGAATAACTATTTTCAGCGAATCAAGGCAGGAAGAGCAGGAATTTTTGAAGCAGATGTGATTTCTCATGGCATCCGTGTTCCAGAGCAAATTTCTCCTTTAGGAAAGGCAAATATGTGGTTGGTTCCTGTTGATGATGGTTGGATATTACTATCAGGAAGTACAAAAGCGACACCAATATTAGCTCATATACAATCCTACAATAAAAAAACCGATTTATGACTCAATGCCACCTGCGGCTCAGGAATTGTTAAATGCCTACGAAAAGTAGGAAAGCGGTATCACAGGTGTCGCAACAACAATAGGGACTGGTGCCGCTTTTGCTTTAGGAGCTGGCGTAATTGCAGGTGGTGTATATGCTTGCGCGTACGGATTTGCAACATGTATGACTCCAATGATAAATTATATTAATGCACAAGGCAATAGCATAGAATTTTGGAAAAACAAATGCGGTTTCTAACAATGGAAAATAAAGAACTAAAAAACATCTACGAGTTTTCGAGCGCGGATGTAAAACTTCTTTCTCCGAGTATTGTGATTAATGTTTTAGTATTCTGGCTATTTGGAGGAGTTATGATTTATACAGGGATATTCAATAATCACGGTATTCCACTTATTCTGGTTTTGATTCTCGCAGCATATTTCATGATCAGTGTATCTGGCCTAAAATATATATACTACCGTTGGTTAATGCTAAAATACGATAAAAAATCGGCACTTATTATAGATACTACATGTTATGTCTTTACTTACATGAACAGAGAAAAAACTATTAGTTTTAGTCCATGCGATATTGATCAGTGGTGGATGTATGAATGTGGTCCAGTTTTTGCCAAATATGTTGAAATATTAGAAATAAAACTTAAGAATGGAGAACATATTGTTATTTCCACAGGGATTGGAGATGCCGTGCGTTTTATATATTATAATAGCAAGGAATTAGGATTCCCTAAAGAGTATTTAGCAGATGGTCAGTATGAGAGATACAAATCTTTTAAGGCATATATAGAGCAACTTGAACGAAGTGTATGAAACTAAGCAGAAAGTCATATTCCACTATTGAGTATCACAACACCCATACACAAGCTATGCCAATGGAAATATGATTAGTGACAGAGATAGAGGTATATATCTTATTAAATATAACCAACTCAACCTGCCCGATACGGTCCAGTTTACCGATGGCACAGAGCTTTGGAGAGGGTGCATAGCCATATAAATACAACGAACTATGAATGGGAAAATTTCAAAAATCTAACTGTCGGATACGATGAATCCATGCAGGCTTTTTGTCTGCAAATGAAAAAAATAAAAACGAAAAGAAAAAAGAAGCAAAAAAGAAAAGTAAAAAAAATAAGGTTCTTCTTCTTTATATTATTCAATGAATGGTGAAAAGAAGAAGAACCTTTTTTTGTATAAAAATATTTTCTAAGCAAAATGAAGCTAAAAAGGAAAAATAAGGCTGTTTTTTGAAAAAAAACGTATTTTTCGGATAGGATACACTAAAAGGGGTTTTTGCATTATCTTTGCAGAAAAATTCGTCGCACTCCTGCTCGTAACCGTGCCGTATCCGTCCCGTAAGCGAGTCGTAAAACCGGTTAGAAGATGTTATCGTCATCAAAAACGGGAGCGGCGGGCGTTTGTTCCTCATGCTGCACGGGAGCTTCGTCACGGTTGGTATTCCTGTCTTCTCTGCCTAAATTGCGATATTCCTCAGGACGGTAAAGAATTTGTACATTTTCGGCAATGACTTCGGTTTTGCGACGAATCTGTCCATCCTTTTCCCACGTGCGTGTCTGGAGTTTGCCTTCGATATATAGTTTCATACCTTTGCGGACAAATCGTTCCGCCCATTCGGCAAGATTCCGCCAAAGGACGATGGCGTGCCAATCCGTTTTGTCAGGCACTTGTGTACCGTTCTGCATTACATAGCCACGTTCCGTTGTTGCCAAATTGAAATTAGCAATTGCTACACCACGGTCTAAATAACGAACCTCGGGGTCATTACCGACGTTGCCGATTAAGATTACTTTGTTTACGCTACTCATAATTCAATGTTCAATTTAATACAAAATGTATGGTTTTCGGATATTTTTGGTGCAAAAGTACAAAAAGTTTTGTATATATCAAAATAATGTTGTAACTTTGCGCAAATTTTTGGAAAAAGTAACAATAAATCCAATCATATGAAACACACCTCTTTTTTATTAGGTCTGGCATTATGTTTGTCCATGACCGTATCGGCGCAATCGGAAAAGATGATTCGCTGTATTGCTTTTTATAACCTTGAGAACTTGTTCGACACCATTCATGACGAGGGTAAGAATGACTACGAATATCTGCCGGACGGCGGTAACAAATGGACCGGGCTGAAGTATGAACACAAGGTAAAGAATATGGCATATGCCTTGTCTCAGTTGGGTACGGATTATGATCCTCGCGGTGCAGCCTGTATCGGTGTTTGCGAGGTTGAGAATATGCGTTGTCTCCAAGCAGTGGCAGACAAAATGAAGGAATACGGGCGTAACATGGTGCCAATACTGTTGGAAGGTCCTGACCGCCGCGGCGTGGATTGCGGCTTTTTGTATAACCCGGATATGTTCAAGGTGGCAAATGTGAAGGGACATGAACTGAAGGCGCATTATGAGGACGGCGGCGTTGTCAAAACACGTCTGCAACTGTTGGTTACCGGTTATCTGATCGGTGAGGGCAAGCCCGAGAAGATTCATATCATCGTCAATCACTGGCCGAGCCGTTACGGCGGAGAATTGCGTTCCCGCCCGACCCGCGACTCTGCGGCAATGCTGACATTGTCCATTACGGACAGTATTTACCGCAAGGAGCCTCGCGCCAAGATAGTTATCATGGGTGACCTGAACGATGATCCGTACAACCACAGCTGTGCCGAGGTGCTCAAAGCCCGCAAGACCCGCGAGGAAGTGGAGCCGCAGGGATTCTTCAATACGCTGTGGCAAAAGCTGGACCGCGGAATCGGCTCGCTGGCATACAACGGAAGCTGGAACCTGTTTGACCAGATTATCATATCGGAGCCGATGATGAATGAGAAGCTTGAAAGCGGAAACTGGACATATTGGAAGTCACAGATTTTCAACAAGGACTTTCTGACCATACAGGATGGTAAGGACAAGGGAACTCCGCTGCGTACCCATAAGGGCGGCGTTTGGTTGGACGGTTACGGTGACCACTATCCGACAATGATATATCTGATAAAGGAAAAGAAATAAATGATAGCAATTCGTCGAAACACTACGCCCATCAAAATGCGGAATTACGGGCGTATTATCCAAGACACCATTGAGTATGCCTGCACGCTGACTGATCCGTCAGAGCGGCAGGCACTCACTGCATATATTGCGCAATGTATGCGGCAGAAGAATCTGACTTGGAACCGCGATCAGGAATCCGGCATGGAACGTATCAAAGCAGACCTGCATACATTGTCTGACGGCCGTTTGGATGATGTGGTGGCATTGCTCAATTTAGATGCCCCCCGACAGGGTTCACAACAAGGTCAAACCAAGAAAAAGAAGAAATAATCATGCTACAGGAAGCTTCTCAGTTCAAAGTTTTTGCCGGAAGTCAGGGTGAAGCCATCGCACAGCGTATATGCGAGCATCTCGGCTGCAAGCTTGGTAAAGTGACGGTTACCCGTTTTTCCGATGGTGAGTTCTGTGCCGCCTTTGATGACAGTGTACGCGGACAATCAGTGTATTTGGTTCAATCCACGAATCCGAGTAGCGACAACCTGATGGAGTTGTTGCTTATGATTGATGCCGCGAAGCGTGCCAGTGCGTACAAAGTGGTAGCGGTCATTCCGTATTTCGGTTGGGCGCGTCAGGACCGCAAGGACAAACCTCGTGTGAGTATCGGTGCCAAGTTGGTGGCGAACATGTTGCAGGTTGCGGGTGCGGAGCGTGTTATCACGCTTGATTTGCATGCAGACCAGATTCAAGGATTTTTTGATATTCCTGTGGATCATTTGTATGGCGGCAATGTGCTGGCGAACTATATCCAGAGTCTGAACCTTCGCAAGCTGATTGTCGCGTCGCCGGATGTAGGCGGCTCCAAGCGCGCGGCTGCGTTTGCCAAGAAACTGCATATACTGACCGACCGCGAGGTGCCGATGGTCATTTGTTATAAGAACCGCCCGGACTTTAATAAAGTGAGCGAGATCCGCGTTTTAGGTGATGTGTATGGCAAGGATGTGGTGCTGATAGATGATATAGCCGATACCGCAGGAACATTGTGCAAGGCTGCGTCGGTGATGAAAGAAGGCGGTGCGAAGTCCGTGCGTGCGGTTGTCAGTCATGGTATCATGTCGGGTGATGCGTGCCAGCGGATTATGGACAGTGATCTTGAGGAGATAGTCTTTACCGACTCCATTCCGTTTGATGTGACGCGCTGCCCCAAGGCAAAGATTGTCAGTGTGGCAGCCCCGTTCGCCGATACGATCCAAGCCATTCAAGAGCATAAATCCATTTCAGAAATCAATGTGCGGTAAGAAAGTTATTGTGTGTCTGCTGCTGGTTGCGGCGGGTCTGATGTCATGCCGGAAGAGTGTCGGTACTGTTCAGGTGGAGCGTCGGGCGTTCAGTTCGGATTCCGCATATGCGTTTATAGAGCAGCAGTTGGCGTTCGGTCCGCGTGTGCCGCTGAGCAAGGGTCATACCGATTGTGCCGTATGGCTTGTTCAGCAGTTGCGCAGGTATGGTGCGAGTGTCGAGTTGCAGAAAGGGTCTTTGCCGGACTATGCGGGACGGGTGCAACCCATTATAAATATCATCGGGCATTTTTCCGCTGACAGCGTGAGTGACAATAAGGGGAGTATTATATTGTGCGCCCACTATGACACACGTGCGTGGTGTGATGAGGAGTCCATTTATGAGGATCGTCTGTACAATGTCCCCGGAGCCAATGACGGAGCAAGCGGTGTGGCAGTACTATTGGAGGTTGCCCGTCAAATAGGTCTATCCAATACTCTGAAGCAGCCGGTGGATATAGTGTTCTTTGATTATGAGGATCAGGGGACTCCGCGTATTTACACCGGTGTCCAGCGTGAGAATACATGGTGCCTCGGTTCGCAACTGTTTGCCATGCAATATCCGAACCGTTCGGAACGGTATATGTATGGTGTATTGCTGGACATGGTAGGTGCGCCTAATGCGGTCTTTCCGCGCGAGATGTACTCCGTGCAGTACGCTCAAAACTATGTCGAGTTGATTTGGCGCAAGGCCCATGCGTTGGGTTACGGACGCTATTTTTCGGACAAGGTGTCATTCCCGATAACGGATGACCACTATTATCTGAATCTTGCGGGAATTCCGTGTGTGGATATAATACATTATGATTCGCATAATGCGGCGGGCTTTGCCGAATGGTGGCATACCCGTAATGACGATATAGAGAATGTGGATCGTACCACGCTGCAGGCAGTGGGCGAAGTTGTAATGTCGCTTCTGTAGCAGTAATAATCAGATTAGTTTATTTAGCGTGAAAACTTTATTGGAAATATGTGACTTGCACGCTTCCATAGCGGGCAAGGAAATTTTGAAGGGCGTGAACCTCACTATCCGTGAGGGGGAAGTACATGCCATCATGGGACCGAACGGGGCGGGTAAATCCACGTTGTCGGCAGTACTGACGGGTAATCCGCAGTATGAGGTGACGGGTGGAACGGTGTTGCTGAAGGGAAAAGACTTACTGGCAATGGCACCGGAAGTGCGCGCCCGCGAGGGAGTGTTCCTGTCCTTCCAGTATCCGGTGGAAATCCCCGGTGTATCGATGGTGAATTTTATGCGAACGGCCGTCAATGAGAAACGCAAATATGAGGGCAAGGCGGCATTGTCGGCATCGGAGTTCCTGAAACTGATGCGTGAGAAGCGTGCCATGTTAGATATGGCGGACAAACTGAACAACCGCTCGGTGAATGAGGGTTTTTCGGGTGGCGAGAAGAAGAAAAACGAGATTCTGCAAATGGCGATGTTACAGCCCTGTTTGAGTATATTGGATGAGACGGATTCCGGTCTGGACATAGATGCCCTTCGTGTGGTGGCTGAAGGTGTTAACCGGTTGAAGACTCCCGAGAATGCGTCCATCGTCATTACCCACTATCAGCGTCTGTTGGATTATATCGTGCCGGATTATGTGCATGTGCTGGCAGACGGACAAATTGTCAAGTCGGGGGACAAAACATTAGCTCTTGAGTTGGAGAAGAATGGATACGCTGAATTTGAATAAAGGTGAACGCCGCGATTTGATTTATGTTGATGAGCCGCTGCTTGATTTTCATTGCAAGCAGGCTTCGGGTTCAGTGCTGCGGCTGTTTGTGTTTGATTTTCATTCGGCGGAGAATGTGTTGCACATAGACCATCTTGCGCCGGATTGCCGGACAGAGATATACCATTTGGCATTTCTGCACGGTCAGGACAAAGTGAGCACACACACGCGGATGCACCATGAATCAGGTGAAGGTGTGAGCAGACAACTTGTCAAGTTTGTGCTGGATGATCATTCCTCCGGCGAGTTTCTCGGCGAACTGCGAATCAAGCAGGATGCGCAACATGTGGATGCGCAGCAGAACAACCGTAATCTGTTGCTGTCCAAGCAAGCGGTTATGCGTACGCGCCCGCAGTTGGAGATTTATGCGGACGATGTGAAAGCATCGCATGGTGCAACGACCGGTCAGTTGGATGAGTCCGCTTTGTTCTATATGCAGCAGCGCGGTATTGCGCCTGAAGAAGGGCGTCGCATGTTATTGCGTGCCTTTATGGCGGATATAATTGACAAAATCAATGAGGGAGGAGATGGTCAGACATCTGCCAATCCGATAGCGGAAGAGTTAGTGGTCACGATTGACCGCATACTCGAGCAGGGATAACAGTGCCGTTTTGACCGGCGAATCGCGGAATACATTAAGTGCCTCAATGGCACTTTTTTTATGCTCGTTCATACGTGCGGTTGCATACCGTACTCCGGCATATCGCAAAACGAAGGATTTGATTTCCTGTTCGGCATCTGTCGGGTCTGCCAGTCCGTTAATCAAGTCTTCCGCCACCTGCTTGATGTGTTCGGCTTCGGGTTGCGGTGCACGTTGCAGTGAAATGATTAAGGGCAGTGTGGCTTTTCCGTCCCTGATGTCATTCATGGTCGGTTTGCCCAAATCTTCCGTATCGGAATAGTCAAAGATGTCGTCTTTGAGTTGGAAGCATATACCCAATTCCTGACCGAAGGTGCGCAGGGCGGTGGTCTGCCTCATGGATGCGCCGGAAGACTCGGCACCGGCTTCCGTGCAGGCGGCAAAGAGTTGTGCGGTTTTATGGTCAATGATACGGAAGTATTGCGGTTCGTCAATCCACATGGATGATCCGGCGTGCAACTGCATGATTTCACCGCTGCTGAGATTGCGCCCTAATTTAGCCACGATATTGAGAATAGGCAGGTTCCGTATTGCGGCGGTGGTGTCAATGACTTTAGCGAGCATGTAATCGCCAACGAGTACGGCAACTTTGTTTGTCCATTTGGCTTGAACGGAAGCCGTCCCCCGCCGCATGGGAGAAGAGTCCACCACATCATCGTGTACGAGGCTGGCGTTGTGCAGCATTTCAAGGGCAACTGCTGTGAGAATCGATTTGTCGGTGACACCATGGCAGAGTTGTGCGGAAAGCAGAACGAGGAGCGGGCGGAGTTGTTTTCCGGTCTTGGCGCGGATATAGTCCAGCACTTCGTTGAGCAGGCTGTTGTTACTCTGCATGATTTGTGCAAACATTTTCTCGTAGCGATAGAATTCGTCTGCAATCGGTTGTCTTATGTCATCAATGTTAATCATTGCGTTATTTATGTACTCATCAAGTCAGCCAGTGTAAGGGCGGTCATTGCTTCCACAACGGGAACCGCCCTGACGGCGATACATACATCATGGCGTCCGCCATATAGTTTTGCGATAGTGGCGGTAGGTTTGAAAGCGCAACGGAAGGTGATGGTATGTCCGTCCGCGATACCACCGACGATACCGCCGGAGTCATATCGCTCGCTGCCGTGGCGGAGTGCGGTGGCGAATCCTTCTCCGTATTCAAAGCCTTTGCAACCGTTGATTGACATGACCGCATAGGCGAGTTGTGCCTGCAGTTTGTCAAATATAGGCTCGCCGATACCAGCGGGAACACCGTTGATGCGGCATTGAATGACTCCGCCAACGGAGTCCCCTTCCTGTTGCATTTGGCGTAGAACCGAAAGGAACTGTTGGGGGTCGGTGACATCGCCGACCTGACAGAGCTGTGCCTCGATATGTATGCCTTTTTGCGCCAGCAGTTGTTTTGCAATAGAGCCTGCAACCACCCGTGCCGCCGTTTCCCGTGCAGATGCGCGTCCCCCGCCGCGGTAGTCGCGGATACCGTATTTGATTTCGTATGCCAAGTCTGCATGCCCCTGCCGGTATGTATCCTTGAGGTTCTCATAGTCCTCGCTTCGGGCATCGGTGTTACGGATAATGAAGGCAATGGGGGAACCGAGGGAAACTAATTGCCGATGGTCATATATGACCCCGCTGAGCCATTCGATGTCGTCATGTTCATTTTTGGCGCGATCGGAAACAATCAAGTCCCCGGTCCTGCCGGCTCTGCGATCCAAATCATGCCGGATAGCGTCCGTGTCAATAATGACCTGTGACGGTATTCCGTCCAGAACGCCGCCGACAGCGGGACCGTGTGATTCCCCGAAATCGGTAAACCTGATATGTCGTCCAAAGGTATTCATTTTGCCAAAACGGCACAAAATTAGTATAATTAATTGACATGTGCAAATTTATAGGCAAAAAGCGAATAAAAAGTGCAGTAATTATACTTTTTTTTTGCACATTTCGAAAATTTGTAGTACTTTTGCGGCGGAAAGTGAATAAGACGCCCCTACAATTACATTTATGAGTCTAAAAAGAAGGAAGGTATCCCGTGGTGGTTTGTGGATAATTCTAATAGCAGCAGTTGTGTTGGAACTGACTGCGTGTCTTCAATATTTTGCATCCCGATATGGTCTTCGTGTGTCAGCGGAGCAGCGTGCTTCGTTGGAACTGCGTCGTGCGGAGTTGGAGATACAGGTTCAGACCAGCCAGTTGGAAGAAGCGGTGAAGGTGCTTGCCATGTTTGCGGAGCAAAATTTAGACAAGCCTGAGTCAATGTATTCAGCGACCCGCGTGTTGCTTGAGACTCTTGATAATGTGGAGAGTGCGGGCATTGCATTCAAGGATGGTTACTATCCACAAAAAGGAAAGTGGTATGAGGTTTGCAGCAGCCGTGTGGACGGAGAAATCTATACCCGTGAAATAGGCGGTGAGGATCATGATTATCTGCAGAGCGAGTGGTTTCATAACGGAATGACGATAGACAGTTGCTGGTGGTGTGAACCATACCTTGATGATGCCGGTGCGCGGGCGATGGTAGTGAGTTGTTCCTATCCAATCCGCAACAAGGCGGGTGAAGTTGTGGCAGTGGCATTGGTAGATTTGTCGTTGGCGCATTTGAAACACCTGAGTGAATATTTGCAGATATATCCCGAGAGTTATTATTCAATCAGTTCGGGGAAAGGTATTGATATTGTTCCCCCGCCTGATACCATACCCGGAAGGAAATATGCGGTATTTGAAGAGGAGATAGATGCAACGGGCTGGAAGATAGGAATCATTATTCCCGAGGATGTGATGTTTGCAGATCTTCGCCGTTTCGGTCGTTTGATCAGTATTCTGATGCTGATAGGTTTGCTGACGTTGGTGTTTATTATGTATCGTGTGGCAAAGACCAACGAGCATATGATTGCATCCCGGGTGCAAGAGGAGCGTATAGAGGGTGAGTTGTCGATAGCGAAGAGTATCCAGATGGCGATGTTGCCCAAGCGTTTTCCGCCATTTTCGGATTGTCAGGATTTGAATATGTACGGTTTTGTACGTCCTGCCAAGGAAGTCGGCGGTGATTTGTATGATTTCTTCATCCGTGAGAACAAATTGTTTTTCTGTATAGGTGATGTAAGCGGTAAGGGCGTTCCGGCATCGTTGGTGATGGCGGTTGTCCGTTCTCAATTCCGAACGATAGGTGCGCATGAAGATATACCGGCAAAGATAGTCGTGATGATGAACGAGTCGTTGTCAGAAGTGAATGATATGAATATGTTCATTACGATGTTCCTTGGTGTGTTGGATTTGAAGACCGGTGAGTTGAATTACTGCAATGCGGGTCATAATGCTCCGATTGTACGCAGTTCGTCCGGCGAGCAATACTATCTAAGAGATGAAAAAGTGGCTGCAGCGAATCTGCCGGTCGGTATATTGTCGGGTTTTTCATTCCATGCCGAATGTACAAGTCTGCATGCGGGTGACACATTGTTCTTATACACAGACGGTCTGACAGAGGCGGAGAATACCGCGAAGCAGTTGTTTGGCGAGAGCCGTGTCGAATCGGTCATAAGCAGTTGGAAGAATGATTTTGATGCCCATGCCCAAATAGAGTCCATGTTGCAGGCAGTAGAGTCGTATGTGGGTTCAGCAGAGCAGAGTGATGATCTGACCATGCTTGCAATACGCTATATTCCTCAAGCGGGTTTATGTCCAGCCGGTTCGGAAGATGTGAAGCGGCATAGTATAGTTATGCGCAATGATATTGAGCAGATACCGACACTTGCCGAGTGGGTAGAGAGTTTGGGTGTGCCCAGTGCATTGAACATGACCATCAATCTTGCCTTGGAAGAGGCGGTGACTAATGTCATGCTGTATGCGTATCCGAAAGATAAGAAGGGCAGTGTACTGATAGAGGCGGAGAAACGTGCTGACCAGATCAAGTTTGTGATATCAGATAGCGGAATAGCTTTTGATCCAACCCAGCAGGCAGAAGCAGATATTACATTGTCAGCAGAAGACCGTGCGATCGGTGGTCTTGGCATTCATCTTGTGCGGCAGATAATGGACGATATTCGCTATGAGCGGATAGACGGAAAGAATATATTAACACTTACAAAGAACATATGAAAACAACAATTGAAGCAGTCGGCAACCAACTGATTGCTTGTTTTGACGGTCGTCTTGATACTGCAGCCGCAGTACAGACCGCGGAAGATGTCAAACCATTGTTAGAGGCATCCAATAAGGAGATTATTCTTGATTGCAAGAATCTTGAGTATATATCTTCGTCAGGTCTGCGTATTTTTCTGACCATCCGCAAAGAAGCAGCCTCGAAGGGCAGCAAGGTTGTGGTTTGCAATATCAATCAGGATATCCGTCAAGTGTTTATGATGACGGGTTTCATCAGTCTGTTTGAGATACGGTAAGATGGCGGTGTTGAATTTACACTCGCAAATGCTGTTGGACGACTTCAGGGAAGGACGTCCTGTTTTTGAGCGTCTTTTAGAGGTAGTTGTAGGAATTCTCCGTAGTACATTGGAGAAGAGCGGCATATATGTTACAACCGTAGAAGGCCGTGTCAAGACATTGGAGAGTTTGTCGGGCAAGTTGGAACGCAAGGGTGGCAAGTATAGTGATTTGAATGATGTGACTGACCTTGTCGGAGTTCGTGTTGTGACATTCTACACCGATGATGTGGACCGTATAGCCGCCATGGCAGAGCGGTTGTTTGATATAGACTGGGAGAATAGCGTGGACAAGCGTAAACTGCATGAGTTGGACAGTTTCGGCTATAACTCGCTGCATTATATATGCCGTTTGCCCAAGACGCTGATTGACGACCCTGAATATCCACAGTTGAATACGATTCGGTTTGAGTTACAGTTGCGTACCACTCTGCAACACGCCTGGGCAGCCGCCAATCATGATACCGGTTACAAGTCGGGTGTTGAGATTCCCCGAGAATATATGCGTCAGATGAACCGTCTTGCCGGTATATTGGAGATGGCGGATGACGAGTTCAGCCGTATTCGGACGGAGTTGAACGATTATCGCCGTCGTGTGCAGCATTTGGTCAGCAACGGCAAGTTGGATGATGTTCAGTTAGACGGTGAAACATTCCGCAGTTATCTTGAGACACGTCCTTTTGAGGCATTGAACAAACGCATTGCCGCAATTAATCAGGCAGAGATATTCGATACTCCTTTAATGCCTTATTTATCAGTAATGAAGCAAGTCGGTTGCCGCACGCTGGGTGATGTCAACCGTTTGGTTAAGCAATGCGAGGATGACGCATACCGTCTTGCCCGTCACCAGTTGGGCATGACAGATCTGGATATAGTTTCTTCGGCAATCGGAATACAAAATATCTGTATTGTGTATATACTCCGTGAGGGCGGCGGCAAAATAGGATTGCGGTTGCTGTTTGACGAATTGAACGGAGTCAGCCCGCAGAATGAACAATTGGCAGAACTGACCTATAGTCAGGCTTCTGCATTACCTTTTATGAAACAATAAATAATTATCCCCACAGGTTGTCAGACCGAACCGGGGAGTTGTCAAATACCAATAACCAATTAGGAATAAAAAATGGATCCGATCAGAATTAATATGGATGACTACGTGTTGTCCGGTGAAGGAGCGAATGGCAGCAGTTATAACCACAAGACCGATTCAACGGTTATGCTGAAGATGTATTTCCGCAATTTTGAAGCCGCCCGCTTAGAGTTGGAGTTGGCTCAAAAAGTGTATAAGGCAGGTATTCCGACCCCAGAACCCGGTGATTTGGTGACAGACGGTGAGCGGCTTGGTATCCGTTTCCATCGAATATCGAACAAAAAATCCTATTCCCGGGCAACAGGCGATGATCCCGCGCATACCGAGCAATATGCAGCGGAGTTTGCTGCATTATGCAAGAAGTTGCATTCAACGGAAGTAGATACATCACAGTTTATGGATGTGAAGACACATTATATGCAGTTATTGGCTGATAATCCGTTCTTCACAGCGGATCAAAAGGAAAAGATAGGGGCATTTATCCAAGCTGCTCCCGATGCAAAGACCGCCATTCACGGTGATTTGCAGTTCAGTAACGGAATTTTTGTAGAGGAGAACGGCGTCCATACGCCCTATTTTATAGACCTCGGCGATTTCGGTTACGGTTATCCGATGTTTGATTTGGGAATGGTTTACCTGACTTGCAATCTGAATAATGAGGAGTGGACGATGGAGCAGTATCATATGTCGAATGCAACAGCAGCGCGGTTCTGGAAGGCATTTGTTCCCGCTTATTTCGGAGAGGATGCCGATATAGAAGCTATCGAAAAAGAGGTTCGTATATATGCCGGATTGAAGACCTTGATTGTGGAACGTGATACCCATTTCCCCATGCCCGCTTTCCGTGCGATGTTGGAAGGAACGATATATTAGTACAGACGAATTATGGCAAACAAGTACATAGACAGCACATTGTTGGACCGTGCTATTGTTTATGCGGTAAAAGCACATCACAATACCGAGCGTAGAGGAAAAGGTTTCCCGTATATTGTTCACCCGATGGAGGCGATGGAGATAGTGGCAACGATGACTGCAGATCAGGAATTGTTAGCTGCTGCGGCCTTGCATGATACAGTAGAGGATACGGATGTGACGGTAGATGATATTCGTCGTGAATTCGGTGACAGGATAGCGGACTTGGTACATTCGGAGAGTGACCAGTTTGAGGAAGGCGTGTCGGAAGAGGACAGCTGGCATGACCGCAAGCAGGCTGCAATAAACCGTTTGATGTCGGCATCCCATGACGCCAAGGTGGTTGCAATGGGTGACAAGTTGAGCAATATGCGTGCAATAGCGCGCGACTATGCCATGCAAGGTGATACATTGTGGAACATTTTCCATGTCAAGGACAAGGCGTCTCATGAGTGGCATTATCGTGGTCTTGCGAGTGCGTTATCGGAGTTGGAAGGCACATTTGCGTACCGTGAGTTTGTAGAACTGATAGACAAGGTGTTCAAGGCGTGAATATATGGTTTGAGAATATTGTGAATGCCCGTGATCTTGGTGGTCTTCCGGCGGCAGACGGCAAAACGATCAAGTCCGGTCTATTGCTTCGTACCGCTCATCTGCATGATGCCACAGATAGCGATATAGCGCGTTTGCGTGACGAGTATCATCTTCGCCGCGTGTTTGATTTCCGTTCGTATAATGAGGCGGAGCATCAGCCCGACTGTGATGTACCCGGTGCGAGCCATCATATACTGCCGACAATAGATATGCGTGTGGAGCAGGATACGGGTCAAGCGATACCTCAAGAGGCGTTCTATGATTTGGAGAAATACATAGTCAGTTATTCGTTTTATCCTGAGGTCCAGCGAATGGCTGCAAACATGTATCCGTCATTAATAAGGAGTGAATATTCGCAGTTGCAATATGCGGCTTTTATGCGTTTGATAGTGGAAACTGAGGAAGGTGCGGTGCTTTGGCATTGTGCGCAGGGCAAGGATCGTACCGGTTGGGGTGCTGCATTTGTGCTATTTGCACTTGGTGTCCCGCGTGAGGCAGTTATTCAGGACTTTGACAGCAGTAATGCGTCTTATGAGCCATTAGTCAGGCGTCTTAACCAAGATATATTAGACAAGGGCGGGGGTGAAGCCGAGATGGCTGTAATACAGGCTTTTATGGGTGTAAGTACGAAAAACTTCATCTCAACTCTTGATTTGATAGACCGCGAGTATGGGGGAATGGAGCAATATATGAACGAATGTTTGTTTGTGACGCCGGATGATATGGCGTTATTGCGGGAGCGATACCTTTTTTGAACCATATAATCATGAAAAAGAATTTTTCAGTACTATGCTTGCTGGGTGCGAGCATGATGGTGTTCGGCGCAGAGCCGATTTTTTACGAGTCTTTCAACAAATGTGTCAACGATGATTACTACAAAGGCTATACGGGTGGCAATGACGGTCAGTGGGGAGGTGATGTAGCGAAGGAGTATGTTATCTACACAGACAATAATGATGCGGAGAACAGTTGGGATTATACCAACTGCAATGGTGCCAACCAGTGTGTGAAAGTCGGATTGAACAAGCAAAACGGAAGTATTACCACACCTGAGATAGCGTGCAGCGGTGATATTACATTGACATTTCGTGCTGCTCCATGGATTAGTACCAAAGAGGATTCGGTTATCAATCTGTCGGTCACAGGAGGTGATATTGATGTGTCGAAATTCATCATCAACAGGAACAAGTGGAATGACATATCGGTGAAGATATATGATGTAGAGTCGAGTGTCCGGATAACATTCGCGTCCGGCAACAAGAACCGTTTCTTTTTAGACGAGGTGAAGGTTTTTCCGTCGGATCCGTCGGATGCCATGCTCCGCGTTTCGCCCAAGGGTTTTGTTCCGTTCGGTTTGTTCGGAACCGGTTACGGCACTCACAGCCAATCCATCAATGTGGAATCCAAGAATCTTTCTGCGGCGGGTGTGAGTGTGCAATTTGATGATGCGCAAAGTGCTTTTGTGTTAGACAAGTCATTATTTACGAAAACGGGCGGAAAGATAGTGGTTTCTATCAAGACAGGAATGCCGACGGGAGAATATTCCGCGGCATTGACATTAAGCGGAGTATCGGCAAAGAACGGGGCAGAGAAAATAGAAAAGAAGGTGTATTTCAGTTATGCGGTAGCGGGAATTGTTCTGGACGGTTCCGGGACAAAGGCTGATCCCTATACGGTAGCGGATGTGCTAAAGTTATGGGAGAATGATGTGTTGTTTGAAGGTGATGAATACTGGGTGCGCGGTTATGTGCTTGGCAGTGCTGCGCGTAACAGCAGTGACCAGTTTACGGGTGTCAACAAGACGGACAAATTATCGTTGGTTATAGCAGGTACGGCTGATGAAAGCAATATGAGCAAAGTGCTGACGGTTCAGTTGAATGCGGGTGCTGCCCGTGACAATCTGAACGTAGTGGACAATGCCGAGTTAGTGGGGCAGGAGATATTTGTCTATGGCGGATTGAAGAAGTATCTGGGCGTTTACGGAGTGACGGGTGTCAAGACGGAGGAACAGTATGTGCGTGACCAGAAGGTGATTACCTCTATTGAGCAGACTTATTCGGAAGAACTTGATTTGATGCAGCCGATGTATGATGTAACCGGCAAACGTGTAGGCGGGGAGTACCATGGAATAGTGATACAAAACGGTCATAAATGGCTTAAATAAGAGTGATTGTGAAAGAATTTCAGATGATAGCCAAGACCTTTAAAGGCTTGGAAGAGGTGCTTGCAGGCGAGTTGGTTGCATTGGGTGCGAACAATGTGCAATTAGAGCGTCGCGCAGTGTCTTTTACGGGTGACAAGCGATTGCTGTACCGTGCCAACATGTGTCTGCGTACCGCCTCACGTGTATTGGTGCCGATAATGTCGTTCAAGGCAAAAGATGCCGATGCCGTGTATGAGGAAGTGAAGAAGTTAGACTGGTCGCAGTATATGACATTGCAGACCGGTTTTCAGATAGATTCAACGGTATATTCGGACACTTTCCGTCATTCGCGGTACGTGACCTACCGTGTCAAGGATGCTATAGCGGACTGGTGGAACGAGCGTGAGGGGAAACGGCCGAGTGTCCGTTTGTCGGATCCTGATTTGTGTCTGAATGTCCATATAGCAAATGAGCAGGTGACCTTGTCCATGGACAGTTCCGGAGAGAGTTTGCACAAGCGGGGATACCGTGTGGCGAATACGGAAGCTCCGATTAATGAGGCGTTGGCAGCAGGAATGCTGCTGATGGCGGGATGGAAAGGCGAGACAGATTTTTATGATCCGATGTGCGGTTCCGGCACGCTTCTGATAGAGGCGGCACTAATTGCCCAGAACATCGCTCCCGGTATATTCAGGAAGGGTTTTGCCTTTGAGCGTTGGCGAGATTTTGACAAAGACTTGTTTGAGGATGTGTATAATGATGATTCTCAGGAAAAACCGTTTACGCATAAGATATATGGTTCAGATGCAGGATTTTATGCCGTTCAAGCGTCATTGAAGAATGTGAAGGCAGCAGGTCAACAGCGAGTTATCGAAGTTCGCCAGATTCGTATTCAGGAAATCAAGCGCGACAGTCAGGAACCTGCTTTGGTAATGGTAAATCCGCCATATGGTGAGCGTTTGTCGCAGGACAAGGATGTGCTGCGTTTGTATGGGGATATGGGAACAGCGTTCAAGCATCAGTTTACAGGTTCGACCGCATGGGTGATTTCATCGAACGAGGACGCTTTGAAGAGTATAGGGCTGAAGCCAAGCAAGCGAATCAAACTGATGAACGGCGAGCTGGAGTGCCTGTTTAACCAGTATGAGTTGTTTGCGGGTGAGCGTCGTGAGTTTGTGAAGAAACGTGTCCAGACGGGGAAAACAGGCAGTCGCCGGTCATATGTTGGTCATAAAGATGTCAGTCGCAGGAACTGATCAGCAACTGATTAGCAACTGATCAGCAACCGATCAGCAACCGAGCAGCAACCGAGATAGAGCGTCGGAAGGCAGTCGGAAAAGGGTAGTATAAATGAGTGTTGGCAGAAAGAAGAATAGTTTTAGAAAGTGATACGAATAAGTGAATATGATTATCCGTTGGCGGATGAACGGATAGCGAAGTATCCGTTAGCGGAGCGGGACCACTCGAAGTTGCTGGTATATCGGGACGGAGTGGTGTCGGAAGACCTGTTTTATAATGTGGGCGATTATATTGCGCCCCAGTCGCTGTTAGTTTACAACAATACGCGCGTTATTCCGGCGCGTATGGTTTTCCATAAGGATACGGGTGCAAGGATAGAGGTGTTCTGTCTGGAGCCATTGTCCCCGCGGGATTACCAGTTGTCGCTAAGCAGCACAACGGGTTGCACATGGAAGTGCATGATCGGTAATCTGAAGAAGTGGAAATCGGGAGTGTTGAGCAACGGTGTCCTGCATGCTGAGCGGATAGCGACTACGGGTAACACGCATGAGGTGCGTTTTACGTGGGATGATGGGAACGTATCATTTGCGCAGTTGTTAGACATGGCGGGCGAACTGCCTATTCCGCCATATCTGAACAGGGACACAGAGGAAAGCGACAAGACAACTTATCAGACCGTGTATAGCCGTATCAAGGGTTCTGTAGCGGCACCGACGGCGGGGTTGCATTTTACGGAGAAGGTGCTGGACGATCTTCGCGGGCGCGGTATACAGACGACTGAACTGACGCTGCATGTGGGTGCGGGAACGTTTCAGCCGGTGAAGACGGAAGATGCAGATGAGCATACGATGCATACGGAGATAATTGCCGTCCCCCGGAGGGCTATTGCAGATGTGCGTGACAATATCGGTCATATCGTGGCAGTCGGCACGACGTCCATGCGGACATTGGAGAGCCTGTACTTTATCGGTGAGCAGTTGCGTAACGGTTCGGCGGGCGAGGTGATTCATGTGGGTCAGTTTGAGCCGTATGAGGGTGAGCATCCGATGCCGGTGGCTGAGGCGTTGGGGGCGATTCTTGAATATCTGGACCATACGGGACAGGAGACTTTGCATGCCGAGACGCAGATTATGATCAAGCCGGGGTATACGTTCAGGGTGGTGGAGCAGCTGATAACGAACTTCCACCAGCCCAAATCGACGCTTTTGCTGTTAGTGAGCGCGTTTGTCGGCGGGGACTGGCACACCATATATAATTATGCGCTTGCCCATGATTTCCGGTTTCTGAGTTATGGTGACAGCAGTATATTGAACAGGAGAAGATGATAGACACCCATGCCCATATAGATGACCCGCAGTATCTGGATGACCTGCCGGGATTCATTGCGCAGCAGCAGGCGGAAGGAGTGGAAGCCATTCTGGTGCCGGGAGTGGACGTGTCGTCCATTGTGCCGGTAATGGATGTGTGCCGCCAATTCCCCGGGTATCTGTATCCCGCCATCGGTCTGCATCCCGAAAATATCAGCGAAGACTGGATGTCGCAACTGGAGCAGATAGAGGATATATTGAAAACGCATGCGCGGGATTATATTGCGATAGGAGAGATAGGACTGGATTATCATTTTGACACGACGTTCAAGAAAGAGCAGCAGGTTGCGTTGCACAAGCAGACGGAGTGGGCGATGCAATATGATTTGCCGGTGATGATTCACAACAGGGATGCGACGGAAGACTGCCTTAATATATTAAAGGTGTATCGCGGTTTGCGCGGTGTGATGCATTGTTTCAGCGGGAGCAATGAGACGGCCAAGCGTATAGTGGATATGGGGCTGTATCTCGGAATAGGGGGAGTCATTACGTTCAAGAACTGCAAATTGCGCGAGAATCTCGTCGGTATTCCTTTGGAGCGTCTGGTATTGGAAACGGATGCGCCGTACATGGCACCCGTTCCGTACCGCGGCAAGCGTAACGAAAGCCGTTGGATGAGGTATGCGGCGTCGGTGTTGTCGGAAGTGTATCAAACGCCGATAGAGCATGTGTATGAGGTGACAACAGCCAATGCAAAGGCTCTTTTTAGGTTAAAATAGCAAAAAAACGCAAAAAAGAACTCATTTTTTTTGGTATTTCGTTTTTTTTGTGTAATTTTGCGGGTCGTTTCGTGAAAACGGCAAAGGAAAGATGCTCGAGTGGTTGAAGAGGCACGCCTGGAAAGCGTGTAAACGCCAAAAGCGTTTCCGGGGTTCGAATCCCCGTCTTTCCGCAAGATCGGAATGCAGGTCAATCCTTGTCTTTACGTTTGAAAAACAGTTAATTAACCCAAATAATAATTCATTCAATCTCATGAAAAAAGTATTTGCAACCGTAATGGTGCTTGCAGCGTTGACATTTGGTAACGTTGCCGTGATGGCTCAAGAGGCTGCCGGTCAGGCTCCTGAGGCAACAGAACAAGTAGCAGAAGATGTGGCTGAGGCTCCCGCAGCTGAGGCAGTAGAGGCAGAGGCCGCCGAGGCAGGTGGTGTAGTGGCTCTCCACAAGACATTGAAAACGAAATTCATTGAAGGTGGTGCCGGTTTTATGGCAGCAACTTTGTTGTGCTTGGTATTCGGTCTTGCACTCTGTATTGAGCGTATTATTTATTTAAGTTTGAGTAAGACAAACACGAAGGCTCTGCTTGCCAAGATTGAGGAAGCTTTGCAGAAGGGCGGAATTGAGGCAGCATTGGACGTATGCCGCAACACCCGTGGTCCTGTTGCAAGTATATTCTATCAGGGTTTGAGCCGTTATGACGAGGGTATCGAAGTGGTAGAGAAGACAGTTTCTTCTTACGGTGGCGTTCAACTCGGTTTGTTAGAGAAGAACCTCAGCTGGATTTCGCTGTTCATCTCCATCGCTCCGTCGTTGGGATTCTTGGGAACCATTATCGGTATGATTGCCGCGTTCGATAAGATTCAACAGGTAGGTGATATTTCCGCAACGGTTGTTGCCGGTGGTATCAAGGTTGCCTTGCTGACGACCCTTCTCGGTTTGATTATTGCAATTATTCTGCAAGTATTCTACAACTATATTCTGAGCGTAATCGAAGGTCTTGTTAACGAGATGGAAGACAGCTCAATCAGTTTGCTCGACCTCGTGGTTAAGTATGACGAACAACAAAAGAAGAAGTAATCATGAAGAACTATAAGTTAATTCCAAAGATTACCCTCTGGGTGCTGATGGCTTTGGGCATCATCGTATCGGTGATGTTTTATGCCGGCGGTTCGGAAGGTCAATTGGAGGTTGCAGGTGATTTCCTGAATATACCTCTGTTTACGAACCTCTTCCTTGTCTGGAATTACATCTTGGTATGTCTCGTGTGCTGCATTACTCTTGGCGTTGTCATTTGGGAGTTTGTCAAGACCTATCAGGTGGACAAGAAGAAAGCTCTCCGCAGTTTGGCGGTGGTAGTCGGTTTTATTTGCTTGATATTGGTATGCTGGTTCCTCGGCAGTCCTGCGGAAGTGAAGATTATCGGTTACGAAGGTGAAGATAATGTTGGCACAATGGCTCAGTTGAGTGATGCGTGTCTGTATTTGACCTATATCCTTGTATGCGGTACGGTTTGCGCGCTCATATGGGGAGTTATTCATACTAAACGTTTGAAATAATGGCAAAGAAAATTCCGGCAATCAACGCGAGTTCGATGGCAGATATATCCTTCTTGCTGCTCATCTTCTTCCTTGTGACAACCTCAATGGATGTCAACCAAGGTTTGGCGCGCCGTCTGCCTGCTCCTATTCCGCCCGATCAGAAAATCGAGGACACGGATATTAACAAACGTAACCTGATGGTCGTCAAGATTAACTCGGCGAACCAGTTGATGGTGCAGGGGCAATTGATGGACGTTAAACAATTGCGGGAGAAAGCCAAGGAGTTTATCCAGAATGTCAATGACGATGCGAATATGCCAAAGTTGTTCGAAGAGGATTTCGGTGAGCCGATCGGTATTGTCAAATATACGAAGGAGCATGTGATTTCGGTTCAGAACGACGTGGACACCCGTTATCAGTCATACCTTGATGTTCAGAACGAATTAGTAGCTGCCTATAACGAGTTGCGTGACGAATGTGCGCGCAAATATTACCACAAGGGCTATAACGAGCTTGACGAGGATCAGCAAAAGCAGGTACAGAAGGTTTACCCGCAGAAGATTTCCGAAGCCGAGCCTAAAAATTACGGAGGAAACTGATATGGCAAAGATACGTAGAAATGATAAACGTGAGATGCCGGCACTCAATACGTCGTCTCTCCCTGATATTATCTTCATGCTGCTTTTCTTCTTTATGTCGGTTACTTCGATGAAGGAAGTTACGTACAAGGTTCAGTTCCAGACCCCTCAGGCGACGGAGTTGACCAAGTTGGAGAAGAAATCATTGGTGCGTTATATCTATGTCGGTACGCCGACAGCCGAGTTCCGCAAGCAGTATGGTGCAGAGACCCGTATCCAGTTGGATGATGCTTTTGCAGAGAAGACTGAAATTGGCGAGTATATCGTTAACGAGCGTTCTTCGATGAAGGAGCAAGACCAAGGCTTGATGACGGTGTCTATCAAGGCAGACAAGGAGACCCGGATGGGTATCATTGCCGACATCAAACAGGAATTGCGCCGTGCCTATGCGTTGAAGATCAGCTACGCTGCCACGCAACGTACCAATTATTGATACTACGCTTTTTCGGTGGAAAAAGCCTATTAATGCCGCGATGTTGACATGCTACATGCTGCATTGGCGGTGATTGTATAACCAATAAAATTACTTAAAAGTCATGTATTTGACAGCTGAAAAAAAGGCAGAGTTATTTGCCAAGTACGGCAAGGATGCCAAGAACACCGGTCTGGCAGAGAGCCAAATCGCACTCTTTACATTTCGTATTAACCACTTGACAGAGCACCTGAAACAAAACCGCAAGGACTTCGGGACAGAGCGCGCTCTGACCACTTTGGTAGGTAAACGTCGTCGTATGCTGGATTATTTGAAAGCAAAAGACATTGAGCGTTACCGTGCAATCATCAAAGAGCTTGGTATTCGTAAGTAAGAGAAAGAGCGTTACTCAATATGGAGTGACGCTTTTTTTATGCCTATTTTTATGAAAAAATATTTTTTCATGCATAAAAACTTGCACACGTAAAAAAAAAGTAGTAATTTTGTGCGCTCAAATGTTGGAAACCATGAAGAATATATTCGTTTGCCTTTCTTTCGTCTTGTTAGGTGTCATGGTACATATCCCGGATGTCTATGCCGAAGGAAGCAATAAAACCGAGATTGCACATGGCGCACGTACAGCCCAGTATAACAAACCAATATGGGGTAAGAAGGCGAATAGCAGAACCGGTCTTTACACAATCCGCAACAAATCCGTGGGTAACGGCGTATGTCTTAATTTCAACGCTTTGTACTACTACGGTGATGTGGATATGCTGGATCAGGCGTTTATACATGGTTTTCAACCGCAGAACTTTAGCGTAGGTGGAGGATTGCATTTCGCTTATCTTCAGCCGATGGGACGTTTTGCCAACTGGCGTTTCACATTGGGGGCAGGCTACTTGCATGGTAATGACAGTGCGAGAACTGAGACACGGACGGTTGGTGGTGTGACCAAGAATGCAGGTAAAGGCTCCTTTAGCAGCGTGTTCGGTGAGTTTGATGCGGGCGTTGAGTTCTATCCGTTCCCGAGAGCAGGATTTTATGTGTATGTCGGATTGGGATTGGCGGTTAGTCACATCAAATATGATTTTATAAAGTATGGTATTCCGGAAGGTAAAACGGTGAGCGTGTTGCCGGTTCTTCCGGTGGAAATAGGGTACAATTTTTATTTAGGAGGCAGTTTCTTCTTGGGCATTTCGGTGGCTTGCCACCAAGGCTTGATGGATATGGGCAAAGCTAATCTGGATGCCTGGCCGTTAGAGTCGACATCTAAGTTCCAATGGGGCGATGGATATTTCCAAATCGGTTTGTCACTATCGTATCGTTGGCATAATTGCGAGACCTGCCGTATATCGAAATGGTAAATAAGCACAAGATTATCAATGACCCGGTTTTCGGGTTCCTGACTATACCAAACGATTTGTTATTTGACGTGCTTCAGCACCCTTACGTGCAGCGGCTCGGTCGTATCCGTCAGCTCGGATTAAGTAACTTCGTTTATCCGGGTGCCATGCACACCCGTTTTTTGCATTCTATTGGAGCTATGCACCTTATGCAAGAGGGCTTGCTGTCCATGCGCCGCAAGGGGGTGACTATTTCGGAAAGTGAAATGACCGGTGCTATGGCGGCGATTTTGCTGCATGATATAGGACACGGACCGTTCTCGCATGTATTGGAGCATACTTTGGTTGATGGAATCACCCATGAAGAAATATCGCTTCTCATGATGGAGCAGATAAATCTGGACCTATCTTCCAAAACCGAGCAGCAACTATGGACTCAGCGTCCGTTAGACTTGGCTATTGCTATTTTCAAGGACCAGTATCCACGCCATTTCCTGCACCAGCTTATCTCCAGCCAGTTGGACGTGGACCGTATGGATTATCTCTGCCGCGATTCGTTTTTCAGCGGCGTTCAGGAAGGGCGTGTGGCAAGCGAGCGTCTGTTGAAAATGCTCAATGTGGTGGATGACCGGTTGGTGGTGGAGTATAAGGGGATTTACTCTGTGGAGAAATTCCTCGTTGCTCGCCGCTTGATGTATTGGCAGGTTTACTTGCATAAGACCAGTGTCGCGGCTGAACAGCTGCTCATCAAGATACTGATGCGTGCGAAGGAACTGGCTGACCGTGGTGTTGAGTTGTTCTGCGCTCCGTCATTGCATTATTTCCTCTACAACCATGTTTCATCCAAAGACTTTTCTTTGGGCAGCGAGGCGATGAAACAATATGCTTTGTTGGACGACAGTGATGTGCTGTCTGCAATCAAGGCTTGGATGTCTTGTGATGACGCCGTGCTGCGGCTTCTTTCCGAGGCATTCACCAATCGCAAATTGTACCGTGGACGCTTATTGACGGAGCCGCTGTCCGAACAGGAAAAAGGTGTCCTGTCACGCCACTATGTGGATGTGCTGGGTATTGCTCCGGAAGACGCGCATTATTTCTTTGTCGAACATGTGTCCACCAGCAATACCTATTCCGAAAAGGACGATTCAATCGATATTCTTTATAATGACGGAACGGTGCGTGATATTGCTTCCGCCAGTGAGATACTGGACTTAAGGTCGTTGACCCGTAAACCCAAAAAGTTGTATTTGTTTCAATTTAGAGCGTAATGGAATTTTCTGCACAACAAATAGCCATGCTGCTTGGCGGCAAATTGATAGGTGACGGTAACCGCAAAGTGAATGATGTCGGTCCGATTGAGGCGGCTCGGGAAGGGCAGTTGTCTTTTCTTTGTGAGGAGAAGTACTTGCCGGCATTGGAATCAACGGGTGCCTCTGTCGTATTGGTGACAAAGAACTTGCAGGATAGTTGGGAGCAGACCGTTTCTCCCGCTAGCCTTATTTTGGTGGAAAACGCCCGCGGTGCCATGGCGCAGCTGTTACAACTCGTTGCCAAGGCAATGAATCCTGCCCGTCAGGGCATTGAGCAACCATGCTATATTAGCGATGGAGTGGAAGTGCCGCAGGACGCTTATGTCGGCGCGTTTGCGTATATAGGAAAGAATGTCCGCCTTGGAAAGGGCGTTCAAATATACCCGAATTGTTATATCGGCGATAATGTCAGTATCGGTGACAACACCATCCTCTATGCCGGAGTCAAAGTGTACTATAACTGTGTGATCGGCAAGGATTGTATCCTGCATGGCGGGGTCGTGGTTGGCGGTGACGGTTTCGGCTTTGAGCCGGACGCTGACGGGGTGAATCGGAAAATTCCGCAGATTGGCAATGTGGTCATTGAGGATGATGTCGAAATCGGGGCTAACACAACCGTGGACCGTGCAATGATGGGTTCGACCCGCATCAAGCGCAATACCAAAATCGATAACCTCGTTCAGGTGGCGCATAATGTTCAGATTGGCGAGAGCTGCTTCCTCTGCGCGCAGGTCGGGATTGCAGGCTCAACGACTATCGGCAATCATTGTATCCTTGCCGGACAGGTCGGCGTCAACGGGCATATCGAGATTGCGGATAATTGTATCTTCGGTGCCCAAACAGGTGTGCCGTCATCCATCCGTAAGGGCGGAACGTATCAGGGTTCGCCTGCTATGGATGCCCTGGCATGGCGCAAATCGACAATCGGATTCAAACAGTTGCCCGATCTTATGAAACAAGTCAACCGGCTTGCAAGTTCCAAATGAAACAGCATACACTTAAATCGGATTTTACCGTTTCAGGCAAAGGTCTGCACACCGGTATCGTTATCACCGCACGGTTCTGCCCCGCGCCGGAGAATTCCGGTATTCGGATTTGCCGTACCGATTTGCCCGGACAGCCGACCTATGAGGCGTTGGCGGACTATGTGACCCAGACACGGCGCGGAACTGTTCTGGAGAATGGTGATTGGCGTGTGTCAACGGTGGAACATGCGTTGTCTGCTTTGTATGCCTTGGGGATTACAAACTGCCTTATTGAGGTCGATGCGCCGGAAGTTCCCATTTTGGATGGTAGTGCCAAACCTTTTGTCCAACATATTCTTGAAGCAGGCATTCAGGAGCAGGTGGCTGACGCGAAAGAGTGGATCATTACCGAGCCTGTCCGTTTTGATAACGGAAAGGGTTGCACAATGACACTGACACCTTCCGACCAATATCAGGTGGCGGTTGATGTGGATTATCCGTCTCCTATCTTGCACGAGCAGCATGCCGAATTGACGGATATCACCTTGTATCCCGAGCAGATTGCCAAAGCGCGCACCTTCTGTTTCTTGAGAGAGATTGAATGGCTGCTCCGCCTCGGACTTATTAAAGGCGGTGACCTCAATAATGCCTTGGTTATCTATGATAAACAGATATCCCAGCGGGTTTTGGATAAAATGACGGACAAACTGAACCAACCGCACTTGGACGCTTCCAAACTTGGCTATCTCAGTCCGCTTTTGTATGAGAACGAACCCTCACGCCACAAACTCCTGGATGTCATTGGTGACCTTGCTTTGGTCGGGGTGCGTATTCGCGCCAAAATAGAGGCACGTTGCCCCGGACACGGCTTTAACACCGCTTGCGCCAAGCAACTTCGCCGCATGATTAAATAAAATCGTAAATATATAATGCTAAAATAATAATGATACATGCCTTAGCTTGCGTTCACCCGAACGCAAAAATAGATGAGACCGCCCAAATCGGACCGTTTGTGTTTATCGACGATGATGTCGAGATTGGTGCCGGAACAGTGGTGGACGCTAATGCCACAATTTGTGCGCATACCCGTATTGGTAAGAACTGCCATATTTTCCCCTCGGCAGTGATTGGAGCTGTTCCTCAGGACCTCAAGTTCCATGGCGAATTGACATACACCATTATCGGCGATAATAATGTCTTCCGCGAATGTTGTACTGTTCACCGTGGTACCGCTTCCATGGGTAAAACCGTCATCGGTGACGGTAACCTTATTATGGCGTATTGCCATGTGGCGCATGACTGTTCCGTCGGTAATCATAATATTATGTCCAACCTCACCCAACTTGCCGGAGAGGTCGTTTTGGACGATTGTGCCGTTCTGGGCGGTGGTACGTTGGTTCACCAGTTCAGCCATGTCGGCTCATATGTCATGATTCAGGGTGGCACCAAGGTGCTGAAGGACGTTCCCCCGTATGTCTTGGCGGGGAGGGACCCCATTTGCTACTGCGGATTGAACTCCGTCGGTTTGCACCGCAGAGGATTCTCCGAGGAACAGATTGAGTCCATCCACATGATTTACCGCATCCTTTACCAAAGCGGGCTGAACATGTCGCAGGCGGTCGAGCGTATCCTTGAAACCGTTCCCGAAAGCGAGACACGGAATCAAATCGTTAACTTCGTCAAATCATCACCACGCGGGGTCATCCGCGGACATTAAGTCTTGAATTTTTGAAAAACAGAATACACTTATGGAAGAAGAACGCAGTCTCAATTTCATTGAGCAAATCGTAGAGAAAGACCTTGCAGAAGGAGTAAATAACGGTCGTATCCAAACACGTTTCCCGCCGGAGCCGAACGGCTACCTGCATATCGGTCACGTCAAGGCGATATGTATGGATTTCGGTATCGCAGAGAAGTACAACGGTGTCTGCAATCTGCGTTTTGACGATACCAACCCTGCCAAAGAAGATACCGAGTATGTCGAGACGATTGAGCGCGACATCGCGTGGCTCGGATTCAAATGGGGCAAGATCTTCTATGCCTCTGACTATTTCGAGCAGCTCTATGACCTTGCTATCCGCTTTATAAAAGAAGGTAAAGCCTATGTGGACGAGCAAACCCCCGAACAGATTGCCGAGCAGAAAGGCACGCCTACCGAACCCGGTGTCGCTTCGCCTTATCGCGACCGTCCTGTAGAGGAGAACTTGCGCTTGTTCCAAGCCATGCAGAATGGTGAAATCGAGGAAGGAAAGATGGTTCTGCGTGCCAAGATTGACATGGCGAATCCCAACATGCACTTCCGCGACCCGATTATGTACCGTATCATCACTTCCCATCCGCACCACAGAACCGGGCGACGCTGGAATGTCTATCCCATGTACGATTTTGCACACGGACAGTCTGACTACTTCGAGGGCGTTACACACTCTATCTGTACCTTGGAGTTTGAGGTACACCGTCCTCTTTATGACTACTTCCTTGACCAGATCACCGGACCTAACTTCGCCGGACTTTCACCCTACGGACCGGATTATCGCCCCAAACAGCGCGAGTTCAACCGACTCAATATTACCTATACAGTCATGTCGAAGCGCAAAATGCTGCAACTCGTCAAAGAAGGACTGGTCGCCGGCTGGGATGACCCGCGTATGCCGACTGTTTGCGGACTGCGCCGGCGTGGCTACACGGCTCGCGCTATCAGAACCTTCATGGATAAGATTGGTTATACCAAGGTTGAGGGCATGATTGACCAGGGACTGCTGGAACACACTATCCGTGAGGATCTCAAAGAGACCGCCCCGCGGGTATGTGCCATCTTCGATCCCGTGAAGCTGATTATAACCAACTACCCGGAATCTCCGGACAAGCCGGAAATCCTCGTTGCCGAGAATATCGACGGTCATCCCGAACTGGGTACACGTGAAATGCGCTTTGCCAAGGAACTCTATATCGAACGTGCTGACTTCCTCGAGCAGGCGGACAATAAGTTCTATCGTCTCAGCCCGGGCGGACGCGAAGTCAGACTCAAGGCTTCATATATCATCCAGGCTACCGGCTGCGAGAAGGATGCCAACGGAAATATCACAACTGTTTTTGCTACCTATGACCCTGATTCCAAATCCGGAACCGAAGGCGGCAACCGCAAAACAAAAGCTACCATCAACTGGGTGGAATGCAGCTCGGCTATGGATGCCGAAGTACGCTTGTATGACCGCCTCTTCGCGGTGGAGAACCCATCTGCCGATGAGCGCGATTTCCGTGAACTCCTTAACCCCGATAGCCTCAAAATCGTAACCGCGAAAGTCGAACCCTCACTCGCTCAGGCTAAGGTGCAGGACCACTTCCAGTTCCTCAAACAGGGCTACTTCGTCGTTGATGATGACAGCACACCGCAGCATCTCATCTTCAACCGCACTGCTTCGCTCAAAGATAACTGGCAAAAGTAACATACAGGGCGTAATGATTCGGACGCAAAACGGACAGGTCTTTTGTGACTGGCGCAGAAAATATGTCCGGCTCACTCCCGAAGAGTGGGTTCGGCAGAATTTTCTGCACCGCCTCGTAGACCATTTCGGCTATCCGATGAACCTCATTGCTGTCGAAGTCCCCTTGCAAAACAAACGCGCCGACGCCATCGTCTATACGAAGGATCTGACGCCATTGGTTCTCATCGAGTTCAAGGCGGAAACGGTTCCGCTCACGCAGAAAACACTTGACCAGGCAGTCGTCTATAACCGCCAGCTCAATGTACCGTATCTTATTCTTCATAACGGACCGCAGACCGTTTTCGCCCATGTCACTAACAATGAAATAGCTTTCTTACCAAGCATTCAGGAATGGAATCAATTATCGAACTGAAAGATACTCTTGACACCGCTACTTTCTACGGCGTCAACAACCAGAATATCATCTGCCTCAAGAACCAGCACCCCGACGTGCGCATCGTTGCGCGTGGCTACCAGATTAAGGTCTCCGGCTCTGAGGAAGCTGTGGAACGATTCGCCAGGAATCTCCATACCATCGAATCGTTCTGCATTCAGCATAACACCTTGACCGAGAATCATATTCTCCAACTCATACACGGCGAACACCCGCATGAGTTTGCGCAGGACAACCTTATCCTGCACGGTGTCAACGGCAAACCTGTCCTCGCCCGTTCACTTAACCAGCAGGCACTCGTCAATGCCTATGACGACAACGACCTCCTCTTCGCTATCGGTCCAGCCGGTAGCGGTAAGACTTATACGGCAATCGCCTTGGCGGTGCGCGCACTCAAAAACCATGAGGTCAAGCGCATTATCCTCTCACGCCCTGCTGTCGAGGCGGGCGAGAAACTCGGCTTCCTTCCAGGTGACCTCAAGGAGAAGATTGACCCCTATCTGCAGCCGCTCTATGACGCACTTGCCGATATGCTGCCTACCGCTAAACTTAATGAATACATCGAGCGCGGAACAATCCAGATTGCACCGCTTGCTTTCATGCGCGGACGCACGCTTGCTGACGCTGTCGTTATCCTTGACGAGGCGCAGAACACCACCGCCGCACAGCTCAAGATGTTCCTCACACGCCTCGGCATTAACGGCAAAATGATTGTCACCGGCGACCTCACGCAAATCGACTTGCCTGCTACCCAGAAGTCCGGCTTGAAGGATGCCATAGAAAAACTGCACAATATTCGCGGTATCGCTATTGTGCAGTTCAATCAAAAGGATATTGTACGTCACCCGCTGGTCAAGCATATCGTCGATGCCTACGCCGAGCATCATACTGAGCCATAATCACTTATGGCTCTTTTTTATTGCTCGCGACCGACAAGGTCATACGACTTCTCGCCGTTCGTGATGACCATCATTCCTTTGCGTAACTCTATGCGGTAACCTGTGCCTTCTATCACTTGTGTATCTTCAATCCCTTCAGGATCCGGCTCCGGCTCAGGTTCCGGTTCAGGCTCATTATCTAATAGCGTTATCATGGTCGGGTACAGTACGACTTCATCGTAATCGTACGACACGATTCCTTCCACGCGGTACAGGTAACTGCCGCCGTTCTTGATTCGCTCCTCTATCACATAGAAACTCTCGCTCTGGTCGCCAAGCGTGAACCATTCGCTCAGCAGCACATTCCCGTCTTCCGCCTCAATGGCTGGCCAGAGGACAATGCCGTCCGCCGCTTCCAATTCGCCATATACAATCGCCACACTGTCATACAGCACATAACGGCACACATCCGCGGAATCGACCGCCGCCACCATCGTATCCGGCAGACACTCAGCCGGTTTCGCATCATGCATCGGCGCAGCCATCAGGTGCAGTTCCGGCACTCCCCAATAGTTCTGGTATTTGCCTTCAACACCGCGAAGCACATGCCCTTTCTGCAAATCTTTCGCATACCGTTGCGCGTCAGGTCCTTCGTCATACAGCATCATCGCACCGCTTGCGTCGCGCACATACACTTGGCGGTCATATTTCTTCGTCACCGTCACGGGGTTGAGGTATATATATTCGAAGTCCTTGCTTTGTACGGCTTCCGCGATACTCAACTCGCGCGCTACGGTCAGATGCACCGGCACTTCCGCCTTCACATCCCCGCTGCTCAGCACTAATGTATCCGAGTACTTCCCTGCTTCCGACACCTTATATATAATGGTCAGTTGCTCTCCGTCGCGGTCAACGGTCGCGCTGCTCAGCGCAAACACCGTCCCGCCTTTCAGACTCACGCTGATGTCTTCTGACAGTTTGTTCGCTTTCACTTCTATCGTCTTGCTCCCTTCTATTTCCTTCACACCGCGCATCACCGCTGTGCCGCAGTTCACTATCGGTGCTACTATCATCGGCTGGTTCGGGTCTTTCTCTTCCTCCTGACGGTAAATGCTCACCGCACCCATTGTCTCTTGCTGGTAGCACCCGAACAACTCGAACGTCGGGTTGTACTGGATGTATTTGCCTAACGAGTTGCCGAGGCACATGATCGTCGCCGTGCCATCGGACGCTATCTGTATATCCCAGTAACCGTAGTCGCCGTAAGTCGTTGGGTCATACGGCTTGTCCCACAACCGAAGCGCATTCTTCGTCTTGCCGCCGGACGCCACAAGGTACGCCTCTGCATAGGGGTCGATTATCGTATAGCATGCCGCTTTGCCCTTCTCCGACACGGCCTTGCGAAGCACATATGTCACCTCTTCGTTCGCACGGATATACTCGCGCTCCGAGTCATATGTCGCATTCACCGCATGGATATTGTTCTTGCTTATATCCGTGTCAAAGTACCCCAAAGCCTTGTTTGTCTTCCCGTCGGCGATGCCGATCATAATGAGGTCGCTGTCCTGAAGCTGGTTCACATCCGTCACAAGGTGATACACATTGTGGCTGAACACCTCCCCGCTCCCGTTGTCCGCTTTGATGGTGATACTGCGGATATAAACCGAACTGTTCGTCACGTTCTCAACGCTCAGCGTTATCTTGCCGCTTTTCTCGCTCAGCAGCGTAAATGTCACTTCCTCATTCAGGTCCGCACTCTCGTTGGTCTTCATTGATTTGCTGACTGGCACGGACATCACCGTGTCCCCGATTGCTATCGTTATATCCCCTTTGCCTTTGCTGCTCAGACAGAAATCCACAATCACCTTGCGGACCTTCTCGAACGCCATCACGGATGTCGCACCCGCACCGCTCTGCGCCTTTTCTACTTTGATACCCGCACCGTGAAGACTCCCGTCTGCCCATGTACGCCCCGCGTCATAACTCGCACCGGCTTTCACGCATACCCAGCCGTCACTTTTACCGTCGCATACCACCGGACCAACCGAACTTTGCCACTCCGCCGAACGGAACATATACGTCGTACTTGTCCCGAATACGGATAACACACTCAGCACCATTCCTGCCAATAACATTCCTTGCCTTTTCATGATATATTTTCCCTTCTATATTTTCCTTTTATATTTTCTATATTCTGTATTCTCCTTCCTGTCCTCGTTCTTATCCTCATCTTTCATCCTCATTCATCTTCTCCTCTTCATCTTTACCCTTTCCGCTTCATCCTCACCCTCTCCTCTTCATTCTCACCCACTCCTCTTCTTCCTCATCCTTCATCCCCCTCACCCTCGTTCTCCTTAACTTCCGCGCAAAGGTACTACAAAAATTGCACATGTGCAAGCGTTCGTCCTTTTTTTTGAGAAAAACTTCATCCTCCCGCCAGCCCGAAAAATCAGTACGTCAGTCCGTCATCCCGTCAGTACGAAAAAATAATCACCATCCCGTCAGTACGGCACCCATTTTTTCAAAAAAACACCCCCTCTCTTTCCGACTTCTTCCCAAAGGTCGCCCAAAGGTCGCCCAAAGGTCACCCAAAGGTCGCCCAAAGGTCACCCAAAGGTCGCCCATAAGTCAACCACAAGTCCCCCAAAGCTCACCCATAGGTCATAAGGCATAGATAAATAACCTATGAATACTTGAAAAATATTTTTCAAATGCTCACGCTGTACTTGCCCAAAAACTCCCGCGATCCCGATAGCCCCCCTGAATCATTAATGTTAAAAAGACTTAAATATGTGGGGCTTCAATCGTCATAATTGTGTTCTTTAACAATTTTTCCCAAAAAATTTGCTCCCTCATTTGCGTATCTCGTTTTTTTTTCGTACCTTTGCGCGCTTGAATAATACAGTACGCCATCACGTCATCACGTCAGTACGAAAAAAATATAACCATCCCGAAAATAAAAAATTCTAATACAATGAAACTAAACTTCAAACGCTTCTGCACGTTCCTGTGCGTGATTATTCTTGGTCTTAACCAACTATCTGCCGTACCTGCTTACCGCGGATGGCAGACTAAAACACAGCCCGATGGCACTACCATCACCGTCCGCCTCATGGGCGACGAGTTCTTCCATTATTGGCAGAACGAAGACGGACAGCAGGTTACAAAAGATGCCAACGGCTGGTGGAATGTCAATAGCACACCCGCTGTACAAACCGACACGCAAAAGGCTAAACAGGCTTCTCGACGGTATTACCAACCATCTTCACCTATCCGTAAAGCAGCCGGTTCAATTAATCTTGCTCCGCGAGGCTTGGTTATTCTGGTGAATTTTACGGATAAATCCTTCCGATCGGAGAACACCCGTGCGGCTATGTCGGACATGATGAACGCAGAGAACTATACCTATAACTCCGCCACCGGATCTGTGCGGGAATTCTTCAAAGCGCAGTCCAACGGTGCTTATGTTCCTGACTTTGATGTAGTAGGACCATATACTATCTCGAATACCCAAGCACACTATGGCGGTAACGATAGTAATGATGACGACCTCTTGGCAGGTGATATGATTGTTGAAGCCTGCAAAGCAGCCGATGCGGATGGCGTGGACTTTACCAAATACAACAATGACGGAGACAATGAGGTGGATTTTGTATATGTCATCTATGCTGGTGAGGGAGAAGCGGATTCGGATGACGCTGATGCGGTTTGGCCTCATAACTGGACACTCGAGAGTGCCTCTTATTACAACAACTGCACGTATGCAAAATCAGAAAGAAAGGTGGATAACCTCTACATCAATAACTATGCTTGCTCCGGTGAATTAAGAGGAAGAAGTACTACGCGCTGTCCGATTGGTACTATTGCCCATGAGTTCGGACATGTACTCGGACTTCCTGATTACTATGTTACATCTTCTTCGGCTGCTAATGACGAAAAAGACTATACCCCGGGGTCTTGGCATATCATGGACTACGGAAGTTATAATAACGACGGACGTACACCACCCAATTATTCTCCGCATGACAAATACTATTTCGGATGGACAACACCCACACTGCTCGCAAAAGAGGCGAAGAAGAATTGCACCTTGACTACCACTTATGGAAGTGCATATCAAATTACCGGAGGTACTGCTCTAAAAGCCGCTACCGCTTCTGATCGAGTTTGGTATCTCGAAAACCGTCAAAAAACCGGATGGGATAAATATCTGCCCGGACATGGTATGGTCGTTTGGGAAGTACAATATAATTCTTCCAATTGGACGAATAATACTCCTAATAATAGTGCAGTTGGTTACACGGTGGTTACAGCCAATAGCCTCACCCGCCCATATACACCCTATGTGATTGACCCTACTGCAACCAGTACATCCGGCACCACCTTCCCCGGCACAGGCAATGTTCGTTCCTATACCCCGGCTACAGGCTGCGCCTTAACTGAAATTACTGAGTCTGCCGGAAACATCACCTTCAAATATAACGGCGGAGAGACAAAAACCCAATGGGATTATTCTTTGTTAGGAGATAACTGCACCGTTCCTGCTGATGGTACAGTCGCTCTAAACGGAACGCTTAACCTGACCATTACTCCTGACGCTGGATACTCTCTTGCAGACGCTGCCTGCTGGATGGTTGAGATGGGGGACACTGAACTGACTTATGGAACGGATTTTACCTACAACCCTTCTACTAACACGTTCACGATTACTACCGTCACGGGCGATGTAACTATACTGGCTGAAGCAGCACACCTCATTACGTGGGTCGCTAATAGCGTTACACATGCCACAAATATTGCTGCCGATGATAAAATAACACTCCCCTCCGTTCCGTCTGACTGCTCCGGCACCGGCGGTAAAAAGTTCGTAGGATGGTGTACTAATAGTTCTTATACTAATGCTACGACAGCTCCAACCTTCGCTAAAACCGGCGACACCTATTCCGTTTCTACCTACTACGCCGTCTATGCCACTGCCGGTTCCGGCAGCGGTAGCAGTACAATAACTTTAGATGCTAAGACAAACACTTTATTTCCTGTAGACGGAATAACTTTATCAACTTCTAATGGTGTATTGAATAATGGAACAGATTATCGAATCTATAAGGGTGCAACACTTACAATAGAATCTTCAGTTGGTGACATTTCATCTATAGAGTTTACGTTTGATGGCACATATAATGGCGGTAATTGGGATACTTCATATACGCCAAATTCAGCCACATGGACATCTCCTGCTTGTACTTCAGGAAACAGTGGTAAACAGGCGCGAATAAAAACTATTGTCATAACTATTTCCGGCGGTTCTTCCACCTCCTATGCCGACTATTCGACCACCTGCTCTACTTGCACCCTGTCAAGTATTACGCTTAATACGGATGCTGTAACCAAAACCTTCACACAAGGCGATGCTTTCTCATCCGAAGGGCTGGGCGTTACTGCTAAATACAGCGATTGTTCAGACAGAACCGTTTCGCCCACCTCTGTCTCAACACCCGACATGACCACCACCGGCTCAAAAACCGTTACCGTCACTTATACCGAGGGCAGCACCACCAAAACAGCAATATACACAATCACGGTTAATCCCCTGCCCACCTACACCATCCGTTTCTTTGATGGCACAACCCAAATAGGCTCTAACCAAACCGTCACGCAAGGACAATCCGCAACCAAACCTTCCGACCCTGCCGATTGTACAGATAACGGCTATACTTTCGTCGGATGGTACTCTTCCAAACTCGCTGACGATAATACCACCGTCACATCAGGATGGATTACTGACTTCACCGCCACACAAAACCAAGACTATTATGCCGTTTACTCCCACACCGAAGACGGCGGCAGCGGTGGTGGAAGTGGTGATGTAGAATTTAATTTTGGTTATGCAAACGATTGGGGTCAAACTTCTTCATGGTCAGGAAATGATAGAAGTACTGTGGAAGCGACAAAAGGTGGTGTTACCGTTACTCATACAAGAGGTACTGGATCCATGTACGCTAATTCAACTTCGACAAGGTTCTACAAAGATAATACTCTCACTTTTACTGTTTCTACAGGTTCTATAACTTCGATTGTGTTTACATGTAGTACGTATCAAACGGATATAACCTCAAATGTTGGAACATGTACTGCAACTTCATCTGTTCTTTCTTGGACGGGTGACGCTACCTCTGTGTCGTTTACGCGTCCATCCAACGCTTCGAGTTATGCTCAATTTAGTAATGCGAAGATTACTGTTTCCGGCTCCGGCTCTTCCACCACCTACTATACCGGCACTAAAAACTGTGTCACTCCGACCGAAGTAACCGTTACCTTCTACAAAAACGATGGCTCGGACGCTACTATTTCACAAACCATACCCTACAACACCGCTACGGCACTGACGGATAATACCTTCTCCCGCACAGGATATGAGTTTATAGGTTGGGCAACATCTGCTTCCGGCACCAAAGTTTACGATAACCAAGCTTCTGTCACACACACTCACCAAAAACACCAACCTATACGCCCTTTGGCAGAAGAAAAACTACAACGTAACTTTCACACCGTCCATATCCAACGGAACGGTTACGGTTAACTCCAACTCTACTTCACCACAAACGGCAGAATTTGAATCTACCGTCACGGTCACCGTAACACCCGCTGCGGGATATGTGTTCGGCACACTCGTTGTCAAAGATGCAGACGATAATACCCTTACGCTGTCCGGCGAAGGTAATACACGTACTTTCACTATGCCGGCAAGTGATGTATCCGTTACGGCCACTGTAACAGCTATTCCTACATATAACGCCGTTTGGTCAGTAAATGGAAGTACTACCACCCAAACAGCTATAGCAGGTACTAAACTCTCCGAACTCACACCTGCAATACCTGAACCTACATCAGCTTCTTGCGATAATGTCAAGGTCTTTGTCGGATGGACTACCAATCCTGACTTCGATGGTTCAAATGCGGACCACATCGCTGCTATCATCACGTCCACTGCTGACCTCACTATGCCGGCATCAGGCATCACCTACTACGCCGTCTTCGCTAAAAAAGGTGAAGGCAGCGGCACGACAACTGTAACCGACGAAATAACGTATAGTACAATTGGCGTGACAGGAACTTCATATGCTGATTGGGAAAACAAATCTGATAAATCTGCTGCTTTTTATGCAGGTAATAGTGCAGGTGGTAATAACTCAATTCAGTTACGCTCAAGTAATTCTACCGCAGGTATTGTTTCTACTACTTCTGGTGGAAAAGTAACAAAGATTGTTATCGAGTGGAATTCAAACACTTCTGCTACTCGATATGTTGATATTTATGGTAGTAATACAGCTTATTCTGCTGCAAGTAATCTATATAATACATCAACTCAAGGAACACTGTTGGGAAGCTTGTGTTTTGATAATAATAACATTGGAGTAGAATTGAATGTTACTGGAGATTATGCATATGTAGGACTTCGTTCGCGCTCAAATGCTTTGTATTTAGATAAAGTAAGTATCACATGGAGTACTTGAATACACCATCTCCTGCGGTCCGTCCATTACCATTGCACCCGAAACTCTCACCGCTGCCAAACCGAATGAGGGAACTGGTACACTCACCGCAACGGCTAACCTCTTTACACCCACTTCTTGGACATGGACTACATCGGACGCTTCTGTAGCTACTGTTTCCGGCACAACCGCTACCGCTACGGTAACTTACAAGGTTTCCGGAACATGTACTATCACGTGTACCGCATCAGATGGCTCAACCACTAAGTCCGCCACGGCGACTGTCAAAGTCCCCGAAGCATACACCGTCACACTCATTGACAATGGCGTAACTTATACCGAAACAGCATACGAGGGTACACCATACACCTTGCCCGATGAGTATAAATCCACCTGCCCTGACATAACTTTCCTTGGTTGGGCTGCAGGCGAATATACAGACCACGCTACAGGTACTTCCACTAACCCGGGATACACCGCAGGCGGCACAGATGTGGACATCACTGCCAATACCACTTTCGTCGCTGTCTATGGTATATTGAGTGACGCTGTTTCTAATGAATACCAACTCATTAACTCACTCGCTGAATTGGTGACATCCGACTATCTCGTGGTGGCACACTATAGCTCATCGTCTAAATATGCTATGAGCAATACAATAAACAGCTCCGGATATGTGAACGAATCATCGGTAACTATCACTAATGATAAGATTACCAACTCCTCTGCCGCACTCATTTGGCATATCACCAAGACAGGTTCTAATTATACCATCTATAACGAAAGTGTTGACAAATATCTGGCATTAACTAATTCCGCACCTGCTCGACAGACAGAACCGCATAACTTTAATGCCGTATTTGATGGCAATAACGTAATCTTCGAATCGGCTTCCGTTGCCGGTTACCAACTTGCTTATGACTATAATTTTAAGTCCCTTACAGCACAGAATTCACCGATTAGATTATATAAACGTGTTCCGTCCATAGGTTCTTACACATCGCACCCTGACTGCTGCCACGAACCCGCTACACCGCTCGCAATCAGTACCGAAATCAATACCGTTGTTGGTAGCGGCGTAATCGACTTTACACTCAATGGTGGAAATGGCAAAGACATCACATGGACCTGTGTTGATAATAATAACACGGACTGCTCGGCATACCTTGCTAACACATCCAACTCCGGTGCAACACTTAATGCTCCGACCGCTGCAACAACTAAAGTCTATACCGTCACCGCTACACAACCTGATGACGATACCGACCCCGACAACGTTATCTGCGGTGCCACCGTCTCACGGAACATCACCGTCAAAACACAGTTTGTAATCACCTTCAAAACAATAGAAGAAGGGGCGGAATCACAGCATAGTACGATTACCGTCACCGATGGCGATAAATATACAATGCCGAATATTGCGGACGATTATGATTGCGGGACATCCGGCAAGTCGTTCGTGGGATGGGCAAGCACATCTACTGCTACTGCTGTCGAAAAAACTGCGGGCGCGGAAGTTACCGCATCGGCGGCGGCTACTTGGTACGCCTGCTGGGGAATTTCAAGTGGCACAAAAGAAACAGTCGATATTTATGAAGAAGTGACAGACATCAGCCAAATAGCAGCGGGGGATAAAGTCATTATTGCTTCCGCCGAATATTGGTTGGCTATGGGGGTTCAAAATTCTGGAAAATATAGAGAGATCGCTACTACTCACGAAGTCGAAGGGCATAGTACGCAAACCTATTTCCTCTCAACCGATGGCGTTGTTGTATTTACCTTAGGTGGGAACTCAACAGATGGATGGTCTTTCTATGATGGAGCCGAATATATTTATGCATCTTCATCTTCTGCTAATAATTTGCAATCCCGTGAAACCAATTCTGATGCTAATGGATTGTGGAATATAACTATAACAGATGAAGCAACATCCATTGTCGCAAAAGGGGATAATTCTCGAAATGTTCTCCAGCATAACTACTCAAGTAAACGTTTTTCATGTTATGGCTCTGCTTCACAGAAGGGCGTACTGCTCTACCGCCGTACCGGCACTGCGATGGAGGTGGAAACTTCTTCGTCATCATCTGTCACAACCGATCTTGTTGGTTGTACTTCGGGGGCTAATATACGTGTAAATGACAATACGTGGATTACGGCTGCTAACGGACAGAAAGTACGCGCCTTGATAGATGTGGTGGCTAAAGGATTTGAAACAGCAGAAACGTTGTCTGCTACTTCATCCAATTCCAAGTTCACTTTATCACTGGCAGCAACAGATGTCCCTGTCGGGGCAGATGGGTTAACAACAGTACTCACCGTTGAATATACTCCGACAGCAAGTGATGTTACCGAAGCTACCACCATCACCCTCACTGCCGGGGATATAACCAAAACTATTACCGTTAACGGACGCTCGCTGCCTGATGAGTTCCTTCTCATCACAAAGAAAACACTCTGGTACGCACTCCCTGCTAATATGTCTAACGGTTCCGGACAATATGACGGTATAACGGTTTCACCCGATGATGCTGCTGAACCGACTATTGTACCGATTGCTCCACCTACGGCGATATATAGCCTCAAGAGTGTCGCAAATGCACGATACAGCACTGCCGGACAATATGTGCGACTTGTCGGAAATAACAACAAAGCTCTTTGGGCAAATGGCAGCAGCGGAGCCACCGGCATACAAAACTATGCCGCACTCAGTGAATCCAATGCTGAGCAGTATGAGTGGAAACTCGCTACAACCGATGGTGTTCACTATACTGTCTCTAATCCCGCTCATCCCGATGCCACCGCCGGGCGTATATTAGCCTATGGCTCTAAGTTCGGACTGTATAAAGATGTCACTACCTTCTGCATCGCTCCAGCCGGATGTACCTCACAACCGCAGGATGTCAATGTCAGCCCGAGACGTGTCGATGCTACATTCTCTTGGATGACTAATGCTGCTTCGGTTACTATTCAAGTCTATACCGATGAACAAATGACAGCACTTGCCAAAACAGAGAATGCTGCTTCTTCTCCATATACCATGTATGGACTCTCGGAACTCACCGATTATTGGTATAAAATCATACCCGGTACAGATGAAACATGCGCCGTAACAGGAACTTTCAAAACAACGGGACCGATTATCGACATCGTTGAGTGGCAGGAAAACGCTGCGGTCATATTCGTTGACAAAGATGAAAATCTCCACCCCGTTGTAGTTATTGACGGACAGGAAGAACATGGTACCATCGGAGGCGGAGGCTCCGCTACGGAACTCTTCTTCGCCAAATACTTCGAAGGTGCCGGTACTATGAAACTGCTATCCATCTTTAATGGTACGCCTAATGACATCAACCTCGCTAATTATATGTTCTGTGACCATCATGCGGGAGGGGGAAATACATCAAGTTTTGCTACAACAGATACGGAGTATCCGTTAAGTGGCTTGGGTACTATTTATGCAGGACAGGAAATAATATTCTTTACTCCGGATGCTTCTACTGGTGTGGCTGATTGTTCTGCTGCGTTTTTGGAGGAAGTCAGAACACATTCTTCTGAAACGGATAATCCGAGATGGATTGAATGCGGAAAAAATAAATTCGCAGATAAGGATATCACCTTTAATGGAAATGATGCGCTTTTATTGAAGAAAAACGGCACTATCATCGATGTTATAGGTGCTTTATCCACACCGGGACGGGTATCAAACTGCCGTGGAGGTAATAGTGAATATGGATGGAGCGGTTATGTGAAGAACATGGATTATGGGAAATCACCATCCGATCCTGCATTTGATCCGATGTTTGATGCGTCTTCGAAAACACCTGGTACTACTGCCGAATCAATTGAGATTTTGGCGGGCTTCGGAATAGATTTGGAGAATGAATACATTGACTTGACCACTGCACGCTGTATTCTCTTCCGTAATAAGGAAGTCACATCCGGTGAAAAGGCGGCTGCACTAAATACGGGAGCCGATTTTGTAACATTCAGTAATTATACCTACGAAGGCGAAAACTATTCTTCCGAATGGTATGGACGCTCTGTATGTATGGATCAAGCTATGAAGACTGCTGCCGGCGTTGACAACGATGCACAGGCTACCTGTAACTCCTATCAAGACCTTGCCGCGTTTGACTATAGCGAATACTACATTGATTATACGAATATTGAACCGGGTAAGGAACTCGATTCTAAATTAACCGATCCCGAAGAAAAACTTTATACTATTCCCATTGATGATTTGTCCAAATATACCTGTTTGAATTTGCGCTTCCAACTTAAACAAGGTGATGAGGTCTTGACCGAAGCACCCACGCAAGTGCCTATCATCATTTCTGCTGATGCCACTACCAGTGACGCTATCTTTAGTGAAATCATGAAGGATAAAGTGGCAGACCCGACAAATGCCGCTTTGGTTCAGGAACAATCCGAAAAACGATGCAAAACATGTAATGTCGTTGTGCTTAGCAATGTTACACTGACTAAATCCCCTGATTCGGATGACAAGGATGTTCCGCAGGTACATGATGTGAAAGTGTACCCGGGTGGTAAACTGATTGTACCTTCCGGCACTAACTACACAATTAACTCCCTTGCACTCCGTCGTCAGGAAGATGAGGTCGCTCATGCAGATATTCAGGGTACACTGAACTTCAAATCCGCGGGTGCCGGAGCAGCACCTGCCCGCCGTGCAAGTAGTGCGGCTAATACATACCTTGATGTACGTATTGACCCAACGAATTGGCACTATATTTCCCTGCCTTATGACGTTAATGTCAGTGACATCACCTTCTCCGATGGTATAACACCCGCTGTACTCGGTACGGACTATCTGCTCGCTTGGTATGACGGAGCATATCGCGCTGAACATAAAACCGGCGGATGGACAGATGTCGCGCCGGACGCTACTCTCAAGAAAGGTCTGGGATATATCATGGCCATTCCCGGTAGCGGAAAAGTAAAACGGGAATTCCGCTTCCCAATGGCGAATGCTGTCATTGAGGAAGAAAAAGCCGACAAACAGATTGAGGGACTGTATGGCTACGGCGGCGATAAAACCAATGAAGAACTCCGACCGAATCATAAAGGATGGAACTTGCTCGGTAACCCGTACATGATGCCATATACTTCGGATATAGCAGAACCTTTACAGACAGGCAAACTGATCGAGGACCATTCCGTTGACCCGTGGGATGGAAAATGGACAGTGGATGACAATACCCTTAATCTGCGTTACTTCGTAGAACCGATTGAAAACGGATGGAGCGGATACCAACAAGTACCTATCGGTGTCGGATATGAAATGAAACCGTTTACATCCTACTTCGTGCAAATCGGTATAACCGGTTCCACGTTGCCGACAGATATACAAGGCGTGGAATTTACCGCCACCAAACGCTCCTCTCTCATCCGGCGCAATCCTGCTGAATATGAAGATGACAAACATCCTGTTTGGTGCGGCGTAGTACTCACGGCTGACGCTAATAGGGAAAAGGACGAAACAGCCCTGCTCATCTCGGATAACTTCACTAACGGATACGACATGATGGATGACCTTATCAAGTGGCGTGGTGATTATTATCAGTACTATCAGAAACCTGTACTCGCAAGCCGCAACGATGCCGGAGAGATGGCATTCAACGCGCTGCCTGACAATTCCGCTAAAGCCGGTGTGCCGCTTAACTTCTTCGCTGCCGCACAAGGACAATATACGCTTGCTCTTGACGGACGGTACAGCTTGGACGAAGTCAAAGAGGTACAACTCTTCGATAGCGAACTGGGCGTTTGGCATAACCTCATGACCGGGGACTACACTTTCAATGCCAAGAGGGGTGACAACACCACTCGTTTCACACTCTATGTCACCGTTGAACGCAAACAGCCGCAGACACCGACGGATGTTGATAATATCTACGGACCGCTTACACTGACGGCTGTTGATAAAACACTCGTCCTCAGCGGTTTGCAATACAACGCAGACATATACGTTTATGATATGAGCGGCAAACTCATGGCTGCCGACCGCTATGTGACGGATGGAAACAATAGTGCATGGCGAACCACTGTACCGGCGCAAGGAGTATATTTCGTCCGTGTAATCAACGGAACGGAACAACAGACACTGAATACCATTGTTTACTAAAACGCTTAACCTGATAAATACACTACTATGCGTATCGACTATATCAAAAACATGAAAGACATATACCGTCGGGAGAAAGCGAAAAACTACCGCCGGACGGTTATCTTCTTCTTCGGTTTGGCTGTTTTGGCTTACCTCGGTATTTTGACCACTGTCATGCTCGCCAAAAGAAATGATACCGCCATCTCCGGACAAGCCGCTGTAGCTAAATACGAAGGGGAAGTTATTAGGCAAACTGCACAAAGCGAATCTGCCGCTGTTGCCGCTACATCCAATACGGTAACTCCCGCAACACGGGCTTACCGCCATGCGGGTGTAATACATCATTCGGCACCGTCTGCGGTTAGTACGCCTGCTGCCCCAAAACATAATTTCCAATCGCCTAACAGTGGTGCCTTGAGGGTACATACAACCTCGTCTGCTACTGTCAAAACTATTGGTGGCGGTGGCGGCGGTGGTGCTGCCGGTGGTGGCGGAGGTTCTTCCACTTCTATAACAGGAGCAGGTTCGGCATTTGCTGTCTCTACATCTAATATGGTGTTGTCCACTGCTGCATGGACTTCCTCGCGCAGTCTGACTGCTGCCAACACAATGGCTGCCGAAGCGCAGGTTATTGAAGCCACGGCACAGGAACATGCTGCCAAACCCGGTATAAAAAAGGTAAACGGTTATCCTGATATTCCTTTCCCCGATCCCGTTGGAGACGGCATATGGATACTGCTTGCTTTGGCGGCTGCTTATATAGTTGTAATCATTTATCGTCGTAAACAAACTGTATGAAGAAATCAAAGATAGTATTGATCATTGCCTTGGTTGTGCTGCTTGTCGGAGCAATAATGACCTTCACACCGCTAAAGGAATACGCTAATTATGTATTGGTGGCGGGCTTGCTCCTTGTCGTTATCCGCGGTTCCATGCGCATCCGCGAAAAAGACGATAACCCCGATAATCAGGATAAATGATAAAATGGCAAGTTGTGTGTCGGATTAAATGAAAAAAAGTATTGAAAATGACATTCTGATTCCCGAAATCGGAGAGTTGTTGAGCGAAGGGAAAGATGTTCGCTTTACACCCACCGGTGTCAGTATGAGACCGTTTATCGAGGGGGGAAAAGATATTGTTGTCCTGCGTAAGCAACCGGATGTCAGGGTGGGGGATATTGCTTTGGCGCAGATACATAGACCTGCCGGTTCGACTTTGGCGCAGCAAACGCCACGGGCTTTTGTACTACACCGCGTCATAGCAGTGGACGGTGAGGCGGTGACACTCATGGGTGATGGCAATATAGGTAGTACGGAGCAATGCACCAAGGCGGATGTGTTAGGTACCGTCATCCGCATTGAGAACGACAAGGGCAGGCGCAAACCGTTGACACGCGGGCGGATATGGAACATGCTCTATCCCTGCCGCAGAATATTGTTGAAAGTATATCGGAAAATAATCAAACTGAATAGAACCGGTATTGTGACGTACTGAATGCGAACGTGATGCGAACGAGATGTAAACGTAAACTGCTGTCAAAGTTTTATAAAAAAATAATGACCGGTTGGCTAAAATAATAAATGATAATATGGAAAATGACAAAATGATAAAATGTAAAAAGGGATTCAAACTTCGTCAGTTAGGCGATGAGTGGATTTTGATTGGAGAAGGGATTGAACAAATCAACTTCAATAAGATGATCACAATGAATGAGACTGCTGCTTTCCTGTGGAAAAAAGCCGCTGAATTCAAAGAAGAAGTTTCTGCGGAAAAAATGCAGCAATGGCTCTTGGATGAATATGAGGTTTCACCCGAACAGGCATTGGAAGACGCCAATCTGACTATAGCCAACTGGCTTGAAATAGGTATTGCAGAATAACTCTGCTATAAGTATTAGGGAATATAAGGACGCTTGTTCCTGACTAAGAGATTTCGCCGAAGTAATCTTGTGTCTGTCGCATAAGGTCGAGTTGACGCTTGTATATACGGTTGAACTCGTCTGATAGTTCAGGGTCGGCGTCTAATATTTCACTTGCCGCCTTGCGTGCCACTTCTAACAACTGGCCGTCTGTACCAAGGTTGGCTATCTTCAAATCGAACGGTGTGCCGGATTGCAGTGTCCCTTCCATATCACCGGGACCGCGTAACTGCAGATCTGCCTCTGCAATACGGAAACCGTCATTGGTCGCCACCATAATGTCCATGCGCTTGCGGGTGTCTGAGGTTAATTCCATCTTCGTCAGTAGCAGGCAATAGCTTTGGTCAGCCCCACGACCTACACGTCCGCGTAACTGGTGGAGTTGGCTTAGACCGAACCGCTCAGCGTTCTCGATAATCATCACACTTGCATTCGGTACATTGACACCGACTTCGATAACGGTCGTTGCCACTAATATCTGTGTCTCTCCCTTGACGAAACGCTGCATCTGTTCGTCCTTGTCCTTCGCTTTCATTTGCCCGTGAACCATCGAAATGCGGTATTGCGGAAATGTCTCGCACAACTCGTTAAAACCGTTCTGCAGATCCAGCAGGTCTAATTTCTCATTCTCCTTTATCAGCGGGAAAACGACATACACTTGACGCCCTTGCTCAATCTGTTGGGTAATGAATTGGTTGACACTGGTCTTGCGGGCAATGGAGTAGTGCAATGTATGCACCGGCTTGCGGCCGGGGGGCAGTTCGTCGATTACACTCACTTGCAGGTCGCCGTATAAGGTCATTGCCAACGTGCGCGGAATGGGGGTCGCCGTCATGACTAAAACATGCGGCGGCTGTATATTCTTGTTCCATAGTTTGGCACGTTGTGCCACACCGAAACGGTGCTGCTCGTCAATGATAACCAATCCGAGGTTGGCAAACTGCACCTCATCCTCTATCAGTGCGTGCGTTCCTATTAATATATCCACTTCACCTGCGCGCAGTGCTTCATGTAATGGCTCACGTTGTTTCTTGGTCGTGCTTCCGGTCAATAACTCAATACGTTCTATTTCAGGCGGTACCATGGAACGCAGTGTCTGGTAATGCTGGTTGGCAAGTATCTCGGTCGGTGCCATAATACAGGTTTGGTAGCCGTTATCTGCAGCCAATAGTGCGCATAGTAATGCCACCAAGGTTTTGCCGCTGCCCACATCACCTTGCAGTAGGCGGTTCATCTGATGTCCCGATTTCATATCTCCGTGAATCTCACGGATAACACGCTTTTGGGCGTTCGTCAGTTCGAACGGCAGATAATCGTGGTAGAACCGGTTAAAACGCCTGCCCACAGTCGGCATGGCGAAACCGGCATTCTTTTCGTGACGCTTCTTCTTTTTCAGTATCTGCAATTGGATAAAGAACAGCTCCTCGAATTTCAAACGTTCGCGGGCTTTCTGCATAGTGGGAGTGTCTTTCGGGAAGTGGATGTTGACCAGTGACTCAGTCAGCCCCATGAGGTGGTAACGGTCTAATACGTCTTGTCCGATGGTTTCGGGAATTCCGGCTTTGAGTTGGGGCAGCAATCCCGCTATGATAGTGCGGACACCTTTGGAGTTGAGTCCGCATTGCTTCATCTTGTCAGTGGTGGTATAGTCCGGCTCTAATCCCTGTGTCATCTGAGGCGTGACCTTCGACATGGGAGTCAGTTCGGGGTGTACAAAATTGTACTGGTGATTAAACCGTGTAGGCTTGCCGAACAGAAGATACGGGACGTTTTTGTCCAACTTGATATACTGCACCCCGCGGAACCACACCAATTCGATGGTGTGCTGCCCGTCGGTGAAGGTCGCACTCAAGCGTTGCCCTTTCCCTACTCCGATAGTATGCCACTCTATGATTTCACCGATAATCTGCACTGAGGTCTCCTCATCTGCAATCTCATGTATCTTGTAGAATCGGCTTCGGTCAGTGTACTTGTATGGATAGACACGCAGCATGTCGAGCGCAGTCTCTACGCCCAACTCTTTACGAAGAGTGTCGGCACGTTTGGTACCGACACCCTTGCAATAACCTATATTCTGGTGTGCTAATTCCACGTTTATTGTAAGCGGAAGTTTACGGGAACCGTGTATTTTACACGCACGGCCTTACCACGTTGCTGACCGGGCTTCCATGGCGGCATGGACTTGATGACACGAACAGCCTCTTTATCCAATGACGGGTCACCGCCTGAACGAACGACCTCAACATCCACAATCTTACCGTCTTTATTTACCACGAACTGGCAAATAACACGACCTTGGATACCGTTCTCCTGAGCAATAACAGGGTATTTGACATTCTCACTGAGGTATTTGAACAATGCTTGTTGTCCGCCCGGGAATTCCGGCATTTTTTCTACAACAACGAACACTACTTCTTCTTCCTCTTCCTCTTCTTTAACCTCAACGGGAGCCTGAATAATCACCTCGACATCCTTGTCGTCCTCGGTGTTAATCTCAATAGTCTCGGTCTCAACATCATCTTCCACCACATTGAGAACCTCTACTTCCTGTACAGGAGGTGGTGGGGGCGGAGGTGTTGTCTCCTGAGATGTCTGCTGAATCTCGATTTCTTCCTCAAACTGGAAGTCCATGTCTGCGACTTCGTACTTGGTGACCTCTTTTTCGGTCCATTCCAAGGCTACATAGCACAAGCTGAGAACAAATACAAACCCCAGCAGAACGTAGGTCAGCTTTTTGTCCTCCAGACTGGCTTTTTGTGACTTTTTGATTTGCATATTGTGTATTGGTATTATTTTCGAGCTGCAAATTTACAGCTTTTTTGTGGAATGAACAAATTTTTTTATAAAAAAATGTGATATTAGTTGGAGTTTTGCCTAAAAAGCAGTAATTTTGTACCCTGAATGAACAAAATAATCAAGGATAGTGCTAAATTGTTAAGTGCGAACGTGATTGCTCAGGCGGTCGGTTTGGCTGTTTATCCTGTTCTGTCCCGCTTATATTCTCCGGACGATTTCGGCTTGCTGAATTTGTTTATGAGTATAGGGGGTGTTTTGGTATTGCTTTCCACTGCTGAATACCAATATGCAATATTATTGCCGAAATCAGATGATAAAGCGCGTGCCGTTACCCATGTTGGTATGGTTATCCTTGCTGCGTTGACGTTTGTTTTATTACTTTCGGTTCCTTTTTCGAACTCAGTTGCCGCCCTTTTTAATACGCCTTCTCTTGCTCGTTTTTGGTGGGTGATGCCCTTTTATGTGGCGGCATTGGGCTTATGGTCTCTGCTTAATTATTATTATACGCGCATGAGACGATTTTCCTTGATTGGCGGGTTTCAAGCCTCACAATCCATAGCGGGGGCTGCTTTCAAGGTGGGTTTCGGGGGTGTCCATCTACCGGGCGGATTGATTGTGTCCTGCGTGTTAGCTCCTTTGGGATCGCTCATCGGGGTAATTATCTGCGGGTGGCGGAAATGCGTTTCATTATTATTGATACGCTATCCGATGACTACTTATAAACAGGTTGCCGGGGAATTCAGCCGGTTTCCTAAATATTCCCTGCCCCGCTCATTGCTCAATTCCGTCAGTATAAATTTGCCGGTATTTATGCTGACGCCTGTATTCGGGGTAACTGAGATGGGGTTCTTTTCTATGGCTTTTGCATTGGCGTTTCGTCCGATAAATATGATTTGTGCTTCGTTTTATCAGGTGTTGTTCAGGCAAACAGCTGATTTTGTGAATAGAAGGCAGCCGATTTTGGCTTTTCTGATGCGATATTTGGTTGCTGTAATTCTGATAACTGTCCCTGTCTTTGTATTACTATATTGTTTTTTACCCGATATTACAGCATGGCTGCTTGGGAAAGACTATGTTGTATCCGGCGAGTATATTCGTAGTTTGTTGGTGTGGCTGTTAATGGTATTGATGGCTACGGGCATAAATTTTATCCCCGATATTTTTGGAAAACAGAGAGTTATGATGTGGATAGAAATAGGGTATCTGATAGTACGTGTTTTAGCTTTGGGATTGGGTATATATATCGGCTCGCTAATGTTTGCGGTTCGTTGGTATGCGTATTCAAGTGCTATAGTGTTACTGTGTGAGTTGGTGTGGTTTCTTATTGTAGCATATCGTTTTGACAGACAATTATATGAAGACGCACATATTGGTTGATAATAAACAATGGTACTCTGACGGCAGTATGTATGCTTGTGGCTATTGCTATGATACCGCCGGAAATCTTTATGCGGCAGAAAGTCTGTGCGGGTTTTTCGCTAATGTAGAGGATGTGTATTCCTTGGAAAAGCGTTTGCGTGAAGCGAATGGATTGTTTTCCGTTATAATTGAGAAAGACGGATTTTGTGCAGCCGGTGTGGACAGACTGCGTTCAATTCCTCTTTTTTATACGGATTCGGGCAGTATATCGGACAATCCGCATAAATTATTTGAGTCTGCTGACATAGATGAGGAAGCTCTGGCTTTCTACAAGTCATCAGGATCGGTCATGCCCGGACATACATTATTGAATAACGTACACCAGGTGATGCCCGGATGCTATGTAATCTATGAACAGGAACAATGGAAGACGGGTGAATATTGTAATTATTTGTGTCATCGTGGCGAGGAACAGTCGGTGCAACTTTATGAATTGGAATCCGCCATGCGTCGTGCTATAATGCGATTGACAGGCAGTATCGGACAAAGACAAATAGTTATACCTCTGACGGCAGGAAACGACTCGCGGCTAATCCTTTGTCTGTTGCGTGAAGCCGGATATAAAAATGTTGTGTGCTATACTGTCACAGGTCCGGACGATACGGAGTGGGAAACAGCACATGCAACTGCGCAACATTTAGGGTATCCGCATTACCGTATTTCCCCTCAAGACCCTGAGATTCAAAGGTTAACTGAAATCGGTGGAGCGGAATTTGGGCGATATTATCGTCATGTCGGTTGTTATACCAACTTTGTATGGCTGTTTGAATATGCGGCTATCAAGGTGCTGAAGGCATCCGACCTGATAAATCAGGACGCTGTATTTGTTCCGGGGCATTCAGGTGATTCGTTTGCAGGAAGTCATCTTGTCAAGGCTCATGTGAAACCGACAGATACGGCAAAGACTTTGTCACGTAAGATGATGCGCCTTGGTTTTGAGTATCGGTATTCAAAAACAGTCGAACGGCGGCTTTATACGTATTTCAAACATCAGTTGGCAGCGGGGGTAACTCCTATATCCGCATACCAGAATTGGATAATGGTACACAGACAGGCGCATAATATTGTTAATTCGGTCAGGGCATATACTTTCTTTAATCATGAAGTTCGCTTGCCTCTTTGGGATAACGAGTTATATGATATATTTGCCCGTTTGCCGTATGAGTCATTACGTAACGGGCGGTTATATTGTTCATTTGCGGAATATATTTTCCAAAGAAACGGCGCGCCTTCAGCAATTGAATATCAACCGGTTGTGTGGTGGAAACGGTGGGGAAAATATGTTCTGAAACCATTACTCCGATACCGCCCTTGGTCGTCGGACTCCATAGCCGACCCTTTAGGTGAATGGTGTCTCGCGCAGCCGTTACGTGAGGAACTGAATGGTTCACGCAACACAAAAAACTTTAATCGCTACATCGGGATTAACGATTTAATTAGCAAATGGTATCTTAATCGTGTTTTAGAGGGCAGAGGCTGACTGCTTACCTGTATTTTTTGTTTCTAAGCCAGTTCCACAGAAGGACAATTCGGAACCACCAGCTATAATACTTTTCAACACTGTAATAGTTGCAGGGAACGGAACCGAACTGCTTGTAATGCTGTGCGACACCGCGAATCATGCTGCCCTCGAAATCGAAGACAAGGCCTTTTTCGCGGGCAAGTTTGAGTGCTTCCAAGACAAGCAAAGCTCCGGCACCGGATTCCTTGTATTCGGGATTAAAACACGGAATGAGGTAATACATCCGTTGTTTGTCCCAAACCAATAATGCGGCAGCATAGGGAATATGATCGGGATTGCAGATGGTCAGTATCTGTGATTGATGGCGTTTGCGGAGTTTCTGCTCCAGTACTAAAAAGAATTCGCGTGAATATGTGATTTGTTTCTTTTGCAAGGCAAGCCATGACAAATGCAGTGCATAAAACTCCTCAGCGGTGATGTGTTTTTCGGCATGTAATGACAGTGCTTTCTGGAGTTGCCGTTTTTTATTCTTGGAGAAATTGTCAATAACCTTGTCAAGATCAGTCAGGTCGTTTATGCGGTATGTAACGCGTTCTTTGACCTTGAATCCGAGTTCGCGGAACAGGTCGGGACAAGGGCTGGATAGCGGGAACTGCTGGTAATAGTAGTTGAGGCTCAATCCGGCAAGTTGTTTTGCAACATCCTGACAGATTGCGGTCAGTTCTTCCGGTTCGAAAGTTCTGTTTTCGTCCAACCATAATCCGCCTATTTGGGTCTGTTGCGGCATGGCAATCCACTTCATCCACCATTTTTTTCGCCAAAGATAAGGCATGGCAGCAACAATATCAGTTGGGGACAACTCATCCTTTTCTGTGTCAGAAACAGGGCGTTTAACCAAAATGACATCCCATGCTTTGCCGGCACAGACGGCATCCATCCACCATGGTTGCATAAACAGCGGAATTGTCTGCTGGGACTGCACCCATTCCGCATATATTTCCTTATTGGACATGATTTTTATCAAATTTTTCGCAAAATTACAAAAATATTTGTATATGTCAAAATAAAAGTCTACTTTTGCAGCGCATTTGGATATATAAGGGTCTGCAAACAGTTAAATTTTACATGTTCGAATGGCAATTAAATGAGGGGTATTAGCTCATCTGGCTAGAGCGCGACACTGGCAGTGTCGAGGTGAGCGGTTCGAGTCCGCTATACTCCACTTGAGAGAGACTTTCCGGTCTCTCTTTTGTTTTGATAGTGACTTTTTGTTTTGGTGATTGAAAAGACGGGCAGTATGGTAAAAATATGTTAATTTTTCAAAAAAATGCAGGTCAAACGATACACTAAAAGGGGTTTTGTATTATCTTTGCAGAAAATTTCGTCCGCTGGTGAATTTCTTCGGTCGTAAGTTTCCCGTAACCGTCCCGTATGTCTCCCGTAAGCGAGTCGTGAAATCATTTATTCCATTTGACATTTGACATTTTATTACTTTGTCATTTAGAAATGTGACAATTATTTGTGCATTCGGATTTTTTGTTGTACCTTTGCAGGCTATTTGACTGTTTATGCTCAGTAAGGAGGGAAAAGATACGGTATGGCTTATGGGTTTGCAGGGCATCAATTACCTTGCTCCTTTGTTAGTTTGGCCTTATCTGATGGTTGTGCTTGATGCGGGACAGTTCGGTGTGTTCAGTTTCGGTGTCGCCCTCGCACAATATCTGATGTTGCTGGTTGATTTCGGTTTTAACCTGACCGCAACGAAACAGATTGCTCTTGCCAAGGGTAATAGGGATTGGACAGACCGGATATTCTCTTCCACGATGTATGCCAAATTCCTGCTGTTGGCAGTCAGTGCTGTGATTATGGCGGGACTGAGTGCCGTACCGCGTTTTGCGGTGTATCGCAAGGTGATGTGGATTATGTGGGGCATGGTGACGGGTCATACGTCCTCAATGTTCTGGCTGTATCAGGGTGTGGGAAAAGTGCGTTTGGTGGCTATTGTGAACGCATGTATGAAATTGCTTATTATGCCGCTGACATTTATATTGGTTAGGAGCGGAGATGATGTAGCTACCGCGGCATGGATTCAGGTGGCTGTATATATCGGTGCCGGATGTGTGACGACTGTTCTGACCAAAACAATGGGGTTGGCATCCTGGGTGAAAGTGAGTTGGAGTGATGTCGCAGTTCAGTTGCGCAGCAGTTCTCCCATTTTCCTGAGTAATGCCGCTACCAGCACCTATACAGCGTTGTTTGTGGTTATTTTAGGTTGCTTTGTGACGTCAGATGAGGTGGGTAAGTATGCGGCAGCCGAGAAAATCATGCGGGCGGCGTGCTATCTGATATGGATTCCTGTATGCCAAGCGTATTTCCCGAAAGTAAGCCGTTTGGGGCAAACGAACCCCTCCGAAGGGGAAAACCTGGTGAGGCGTCTGACCCTGTTACTGGCTGTGTGCCTTGGTGTTGCGGGAGTGCTGTTGTTCTTCTTCGCGGAACCGATTGCGGGGCTGCTTGGAAAGAACTATGCCGGTTTGGGGAAACTGAGTGCAATCATGGCGGTTGTACCTGTGCTGGTCGGAGTAGGCGGTGCGCAGGGGCAGTTCGGACTGATTGCATTGGGTGGTAAGAAAGAGAAACGCTCGTTCCGCAATGTGTATTTTGCGGCGGGAGCAGTGGCGTTGGTCAGTGTGTGCTGGTTTGCTTACTTTTGGGGTGTCTTGGGTGCCGCTTATGCCCTTGTACTGACGGAAGGAACAGTGTGTGTGTCAATGACCGTGCTTAATAAAAGAAGATGACGAAACTGATAATCATATTATCGCTGTTGTTTGCGGGCAGTTGTCTCTTTGCCCGCCGCAGGTGGTATGCTCCGGCGGTTTTGCAGTCCGGCGTGTGGTTACTGTGTGTAGTGACATACGCTGTTCTGGACCACGGAATGCACCCCTTGCGGGAGTCTGTCATCAATGCCATACTTGTTTGGGTAGCCGGTTTCACGGTAACTACATGGTGTGTGCAGTCGTTGTATGTCAAACCGTTGCTCAAGGATGTAACGCCCAGTTTGCCGGTGCGCGATGTATATTATTTCTTTACGCTGCTCACGCTGCCGATTATGTTGTGGGCGGTAATATCCATTCTGCAACATTCGGGGGGAAATCCTTTTTCCGCCTTGCGCGATGCCAATGTCAGGGAGAATGACCAGGGTGTCCGAACAACAGGATTCTTTGTGGTGTTCTGGATGGTAAGTTATATTATGGAACTGCGGGTGTTATCCAAATCCAACCTGCTGCGTGTAATAGTGCTGTTCCTTGTCAATTTGTTTTATGTGGCGATTTCGTTGGGCAAAATGAATCTGATGATATTGTTCCTCAGTACGGTTATTATATTGACAGAAAAGGGAATCATCAAACTCAAGCACCTGTTTGTGGCTGTTCCGTTGCTGATTGGATTGATGTTAGGGCTTCAATATGCGCGCGGTTCGCTTCGCAATTCGGACAGCAGTCTGGAGCGTTTTACGGCATTGTATGTATGCACCGGTTTGGGAAACTTCAACAAGTACGTTGAACCTGGTTCTTCACAGCAGCCCGGGGAGAATACTTTCCGGCTGTATTATGCCGTCAAGAGCAAGTTGGACGGTGGCCGCACGCCGGTTGTCAACCCGATATTGAAATTCAAGGGCGTCAAGATCGGCAGGCACGGTTTCGGTTCGAATACCTATACGGCACTGTATCCGTTCTATAAGGATTTCGGTATGGCAGGTATTTGGATATTCACTGTTTTTTTCGGTTTGCTGTTCGGGATGTTGTTCAAGGCGGCAGAGGACGGCAGTGTGTGCGCGCTGGTGTTATATGCCATATGGGCGGGGTGTATCCCGATGCAGATTATCGGTGACACTTTCTTTACGGTGTTGTCGCAGAATATCCAGTATTTGGTGGCTGCACTGATACCGTTTGTGATGAGTAAGTACCGATTGTTAGAGAAACATTCATGATGGTTGATATACTGATGGCAACATATAACGGGGCAAAGTATGTGGATGAACAAATCCGCTCGTTCTGCCGTCAGACTTATAGCGACTGGCGTTGTATAGTTCATGATGACGGTTCAACAGACGGCACGCAGCAAATCATTCGCGAATGGGTGTCGCGTGACCCGCGTATAGTGTTCATTGAAGATGGTGTGCAGGGACTCGGTCCGGCAAAGCATTTTATTCACATGTTGCAGTATTCCGATGCGGAGTGGGTGATGTGGAGCGACCAGGATGATGTGTGGTTTGCCGATAAAGTGGCAACTATGCTTGCGGCAGGACAGAGGGCTGCCTTCAAAGGCGCGGGCGTGGTGTATGCCAATGCGATGCTATGGAATCCTGAAAAGGGTGTGATTGCCCCCATCAATACGCTGTTTTATCCGACTAATCTGCGTGACACACTCTTTCTGAACTCGGGCGTTCAGGGTGCTTCGGCATTGTTTAATGCGGCAATGCGCGAATTGGTGAAGACACCGCTGAGTTTCTATGCCATGCATGATCATGTGCTTCTGCTGGCAGGTCTGACGATGGGCGAGGTTGTATATGTGAAAAAGTCGCTGATGTACTATCGGCAGCATAATGCTAACGTGACCGGCAATGCGCCCGGCAGTAAGTGGCGGAAATTTGAGTTGATGTGGACCAACCGGCATGTGCCGGTAGTTTCCCGCGAACACCTGCACGGATTGCGTGCATTCAATGATTGTTTTGGCGAACAACTGAAATCGGATGACGAGGATGTGATACAGACGTTTCTTCACCTGCCGGAATGCTCGTGGCTGCGGCGGTTCCACATCATCCGGCAAACGCGATTCACCTTGATGGGGTCGCGCATGCTCCTATGGATCAAATTGTGTATAAGACGATATATATGAACAAGATACTGATAGACGGAACAACTATTTCGAGGCATATGGACGGACTCTCGCAATATATATTGAATGTGGTGAGCCGCCTTCCGCAACATGATGACAGACAATATTATATAGTTGTCCGTCCCGGCGAATGTCCCGAAACATACCTGCAGTTGTGGCGGACGCGGGGCATTGTTATTTTGAAGGCGGCGATTGCGCCAATCGGTCCCAAGCGTGAGATACAATTCCGCCGTTGGCTTCGCACACAGCCTCAGTTTGATGCGGCAGTGGCACCCAGCAACCAGTTCCCGACAGCATTGACTATTCCGACGCTGTATGTTGTGCATGATATAATCTATGAGCGTTATCCGTCACAATTGGGGAGACTGTCTGCACTCAAACGCTTTTGGCTGCATCGCAATGTGGCTGCCGGACTGCGGCAAGCGCAAGTTGTGGTTGCGGTCAGTCACTTTACCAAACAAGAGATACTTCGCTTTCACCCACATGCCGATGCGGATAAAATACAGGTGGTCTATGAAGGTTGGGAACATCTTCGTCAGAATTTTGAACCGGTGAAAGTGAAAGTCCCTTTCAAGGATTATGTGCTGTATATAGGCAGTTCGCGCGGGCATAAAAACCTTAAAGGACTACTTGCCGCGATGGAGATAGCCGGTGACCAAATGCCAGCCGGAACCGGATTGGTTATTGCAGGTGATGACCGGATGATAACTGCGGAGCAGCGGGCTATGATTGCCGCGCATAAGGACAGGATAATGACCACCGGTTGGCTGAATACGACGGAGTTGAATGCGTATTACAAAGCCGCAAAGGCGGTTGTTTTCCCCTCTTTGTGTGAAGGATTCGGTATTCCTGTGCTGGAGGCGTTCTATTACCGCAAGCCGCTGTTGCTAAGCAATGCTTCTTCCTTGCCCGAAGTTGCCGGTGATGCTGCCATATACTTTGACCCGGCACAACCTGAACAGATGGCGGCGCGTCTGTTGGAGGCACTGCAAATGTCAGATGCGGAACAAGAAGCGTGGGCAAATAAAGGCGAGGCGCGTTTGGCGGCGTTCAGTTGGGCGTCAACGGCAGAGCAGTTGGATAAATTAGTAAATACACTCTTACCATGAAAAATATGAAAATAGCCTTTGTCGGAAATAGTGCGTTGACGATGATGAATTTCCGATTGGGACTGATGAAAGTGCTTTCTTCCGAATATGAGGTTGTTATGATCGCCCCCAAGGATTGCGAATTGACACCTCTTGAAGGTACTGATATACGTTTTATTTCTGTGGAAATGGACAGCAAAGGTACGAATCCGTTCAAGGATATACGGCTGTATCGGCATTTGATTGCAGTATATCGGCGCGAACGGTTCGATTTTGTCTTTCACTATACCATCAAACCCGTTATTTATGGTTCGATGGCTGCGGCAGTGACGAATACAAGATATGTCAGTGTCGTTACAGGACTCGGATACACCTTTATTAAACGCAACTGGCTATTCCACCTTTCATGCCTGTTGCACAGAACCGCTTTGCGTAAAGCGGAATCGGTATGGTTCCTCAACGACGATGATTGCGGTATGTTTGTGCAGCTTGGTTTGGTTAGTCCTAAAAAAGTGCATGTGATTCCCGGGGAAGGGGTTGATACAGCATATTTTTCCTCGCAGCAGCCTTTGCCGGAGCGGTTTACGTTCCTTTTCTGTGGCAGGATGTTACGTTATAAGGGAGTGGAGTTATTTGTTCGTGCGGCGGAGTTGCTGAAGAAGGAGTTCCCGTCTGCACGTTGGCAGTTGCTGGGACCTTTGGATGCGAACAATCTCGCCGGAATCAAACCCAATGAGATGGAATTATGGGCGCGGCAGGGGCTGGTTGAGTATCTGGGCGTAGCGAAAGATGTGAGACCATATTTGGAGCAATGTACGTGTCTTGTCCTGCCGTCATATTTCCGCGAAGGAGTTCCACGATCTTTGATGGAAGCCGCTGCCATGCAACGTCCGATTATCGCAACCAATTCCGTTGGCTGCAAGGATGTCGTCATTGAAGGTGAGAATGGCTTGCTTTGCGAACCGAATAACCTTGACAGCCTTACGGACACCATGCGCCGAATGTTGCATATGCCGCAAGACTGTCTTGCCGAAATGGGGAAAAACGGGCGGGAACTTATGCTCCGCAAATTTGATGAACGTCTTATTATTAAGGAATATAAGGATTTACTCAACAAATACTTCGCCAAATAATGTTTAATATTTCCATCGTTCTATATCGCCCTGATATTAGCCAAGTCACCGGATTGGTAACGGAACTGCTGCATTGCCGCCGCCTAAGGCGTATATATTTGCTGGATAATTCTCCGTCCGCTTCCGAGCCGCTGGCTAAAATTGACAAGAAAGTAAGGTATATCTACAATAACGCCAACCTTGGTTATGGCAGGGCGCATAATATCGCCATTCGGGAGTCTGTCTATTATGATACGCCGTATCACCTTGTAATGAATGCGGATATTATTGTGAAGGCTGCGGATATTGATGCCTTGTGCGATTTTATGGATGCAAATCCGGAAGTGGGACAACTGATGCCTAAAGTGGTTTATCCTGATGGCTCACTGCAGTATCTTGCCAAATTATTACCGACGCCGTTTGATTTGTTCGGAAGGCGTTTCCTGCCTGAATGGATGATGCGCCGCCGTACTGCTCGATACGAACTGCGCGCATCCGGGTATGACAGACCGATGAATGTCCCGTATCTAAGCGGCTGCTTTATGTTTCTGCGTACAAAGGCGGTTCTTCAGGCGCGACTTTTTGATGAACGTTACTTTATGTATTCGGAAGATATAGACCTCTCTCGGACAATTCACTGCGATTGGCTGACACTCTTTTATCCGTCTGTCACCATTGTGCATAATCACGCCCGCGGGTCGTATCATAGCCTGCACCTCTTATGGGTTCATATCATTAACATGTGCCGGTACTTTAACAAATGGGGGTGGATTTATGACCCCGAGCGTCGGTTCTATAACCGTTTGACGCTTGAAGCAATCAGTAAGAAATAATAAATTGAAGATATGGAAAAAACTCAAATCGCCGCACTCGGCGAATTCGGACTTATCGAACATCTGACCAAGCAACTTACCCTCCGCCAGCCTTCTTCCCAAAAGGGAGTAGGGGATGATGCTGCGGTAATCAATCCTGCTAAATTAGGTAAGGATGCTCGCTTGTTAATGACAACGGATTTATTGCTGGAGGGCATTCATTTCAACCTTGAATATGTGCCGCTCAAACATCTTGGATACAAGGCGGCTGTCGTTAATTTCAGTGATATTTACGCGATGAACGGAACCCCGACACAGATTACTGTTTCGCTTGGCTTGTCGGCGCGGTTCGCCCTTGAGGATGTCGAGGAATTGTATGCCGGTATCCGATTGGCGTGCGAGCGGTATGGTGTCGATCTGGTAGGTGGTGACACTTCTGCATCCATGACGGGCTTGACTATTTCTATCACATGTATCGGTATGGCGGCGGATAAAGATATTGTCTATCGGAATGGTGCCAAAAATAATGACCTTATTTGTGTGTCCGGTAATCTCGGAACTGCATATATGGGTTTGCAACTGCTTGAGCGTGAGCGGCTTGCCTATAATGGTACATCCGTAAACGGCTCTACTATCGATGCCTTTGAAGGACGGGAGTACCTCTTGGAACGCCAACTGAAACCCGAGGCTCGGCGCGATATCGTTGAGCAGCTTCGTAAGGCGGGGATTAAACCGACTGCCATGATGGATGTCAGCGACGGACTCTCATCCGAAATCATGCACATCTGCCACCAGTCTAAGTGCGGGTGTGCTATTTATGAGGATAAATTGCCGATTGATTATCAGGCTGCTGTGCTGGCTGAGGAAATGAACTTGAATATTGTCACCTGTGCGCTTAACGGTGGAGAGGATTACGAACTGCTCTTCACGTGTGACATAAAAGATTATGAGAAACTGGTGCCGCTGGATGATGTGTATATCATCGGACACATCACTCAACCTGAATACGGTACACTTCTCATCGGACGCAACGGGGAAGAATTATCATTGCAGGCGCAAGGATGGCAAGCCTTCAAACAAGAGTAGCAAACTCGGCTAAATCGCTGATATACAAATCTGTTATATCCCGTACTGCTTCCGGTACGGGGTTGTTTTTTGTGATATAGACCGCTCTCATGCGTGCTTTTTGAGCGAATTGCATGTCGGTCACATTGTCGCCGACCATCACCGAATAGTGAAAGTCCACTTCGGGAAAATCATCTTGTGCCTGTAATGCCATACCGATTTCGGGCTTGCGGTTTTTGCTTCCTGACTCTGCAAGGTCTGTACATGTGTACACTTTATCTATCCGACCTCCGGCTGCCGTTATATCCGCAAGCATCATTTGGTGAATGTCATCAAGATCCGCCATGCTCATCACTCCTTTCCCGACACCTTGCTGGTTGCTAATCAATAGGATGCGGCGGAATCGCTTGCTCAATTGTGCCATGGCAGGCAGCACATTAGGCAGCCATTCCCACATATCACGGTTGCGTACATAATCGCCGACAAGATGCTTGTTTAAGACCCCGTCGCGATCCAGAAACAAAAACTCATCTGCCTTGAATAATCCGGCAAACTCGTGTTGCGCACGCCGGTAATCTTCCGGCACACCTATATCTATAAAATAGTTGCTGAAACTGAGACCGAGAAAGCCTTCTTCACCGGCGATTGGTTGCATCAGCTCTTTTTCAAAGGAGAATGCTGCGGGCAGGTCTTGTTGCATCAACCATGTACGATTGATGGCGTATATGCCGCCATTGATATAGCCTTTTCCTTGACTTTCCGCCTTTTCTTGAAATGCGGTAATTTGTCCGTCGCGGCAAATAACTGAGCCATAGCGGCTTGTGTCTTCAACTTCGCGCAAAGCTACTGTTAATTTACCATTTCGCGAAGTGTGAAAATCATATAGTTTCCGTAAATCAATATCAAATAGAGTGTCTCCGTTCAGTACCACGAACGTGTCGCTGACCAATTTCGTGGCTGCTTGCCGAATGGCACCGCCGGTCAGCAGAGGGGTGTACTCACGTGAATATACAATCTGAACACCGCGGTATTGTTCGCCAAACCATGACTGAATGGACTCATGCTTGTGACCGGTTGCCAGCACAACCCGCTTGATACCTGCATCGGCAAGCCTGTCTATCAGATAACTGAGAAACGGTTTGCCATATACCGGAGCCATCGGCTTGGGGACGTTCCCCAATACGTGACTAAGGCGTGTGCCGAATCCGCCTGCTAATATTACGGCTTCTTCAAACACGGGGAAACATCTTGGACTCTACCATTTCGCAGATGATATGTCCAATCATTATATGGGATTCCTGAATACGGGGAGTGTCTTCGGACGGCACATTCAGCAGGTAGTCCGACATCGACTTCATCGCACCGCCGCTTGCACCGGTCATCGCAACCGTAACCACTTGAAGTTCTTTCGCCTTATGGAAGGCGTTGCAGATGTTTTTTGAGTTGCCTGACGTGGAAATACCGACCAGCACATCCCCCGGACGACAGGCTCCGTCTATCATCCGCGAATAAATCATATCATAGCCATAGTCATTCGCAACCGCCGTCATGTATGATGTGTTGCAATGGAGTGCCTCTGAATTCAGAGGCGGGCGATCATAATAGAAGCGACCCGATAACTCTGCCGCTAAATGCTGGGCGTCTGCCGCACTGCCACCGTTGCCGCACCATAATATTCGTTTGCCGTCACGTAACGCCTGAACCATAACTTCTGCCACTTGGCGTATGGTTTCTAACAGCGTCTCGTTCGCTAATATCTGCTCCTTGGTGGCTATGCTGGATGTGATTGCCTGTCTTATAGTGTCCATGTTTTCAAACCTTCTTGTGTAAATTCGTAACGTTTCACTTGCCCCGAAAACTTGTCGCGCAATGCTTTCTCTACTGCATATCGGCTGGTTGCCGGACAATAGAAAAACATAAATCCGCCGCCGCCTGCACCGCTGACTTTTCCGCCTGTCGCTCCCGCTGACAAGGCCGTTTGGTAGATGTCGTCCAACAGCGGGTTGGTAATGCCGGACGCGGTCTTTTTCTTATGCTCCCATCCGAAATTAAGTATCTCTCCGATAGCGTCTATTTCGCCCTTCAAAAGGCTTTCTTTCATCCGGATTGCCTGCTCTTTTAATTGGTGCATTGCCGTTATGGATGCGTCATTGTTGGCTTTTACGTTGTCTATCTGTCCCTGGATGATTTCCGCACTCACATGGCTCGTTTCGGTATAATACAGCAGCAGGTTGTGCGCTAATTCGTCTTGATAACGTTGCCTGATTCGCAGCGGATTGACAATCACTTTGTCGTCTTGTAGAAACTGCATGTAATTGAATCCGCCGAAGGTCGCCGCATACTGGTCTTGTTTGCCGCCTGCCATCTTCAGGTCGATGCGCTCTATCTCATACGCAAGGCGGGCAAGATCGTATTCGCCGAGCGGTAGTTTCAACCATTCCGCAAATGCACCTAATATGCTCACTACCAGCGTACTGGATGTCCCGAGACCGCTTCCGGCAGGCGCATCCACATGGCTCGTGATACGAAAGGACAATGCTTCCTTTGCATAGTCCTTTACAACGCGGTTATAAACACCTTTTGCCAACACGAAATATCCGTCTGTCGCAAGACGTTCGGCGGACTCATATACTTCTTCCAATCCCGCATCGGGCGATGAAAACACTATCTTGCCGTTGTCTAACGGCTCTATGGTCGTGTAGGCATATAACGACACCGTTGCGTTCAATATCGCTCCGCCGTACAGGTCGGAATAGGGCGACACATCGGTTCCCCCGCCTGCCAGACCCAAACGTAATGGTGCTTTGCTTCGTATAATCATAATCTGATGTACAAATCTTAAATCATTGACCGTAAATGACTTCTGTCATTCTTGACCATGCGTATTTTTGTTTCTCTTTTCGGATATTCTCGCCGAATAATTCTGCCCGTTTCGACTTGTCTATGCTGGCAAACTGCTCAATGGCATGTGCCACACTGTGTTCATCCACATCGCATACATAGCCCACTCTGCCGTCAGGTACTATCTCCGCCAGACCGCCGACATTGGTTACAAGCATCGGCTTTTCAAAGTGATAGGCAATCTGTGTTACACCGCTTTGCGTTGCCGACTTGTAGGGCTGGACAATCAAATCCGCCGCAGAGAAATACATCCGAACTCTCTCATCGGGGATAAAATTCGTATGCCAGGCTATCTTGCCTTCCAACCCCAGGGTCTTTTCTAATTGCATGTATTGCTCCCCGTTGTTGTAGAACTCTCCGGCGACCACCAACAGCAAGTCTTCCTTGTCCTTCACGCCGGACTCGTTGCCGATTGCCTCGGCATATGCCTTCATCAGCAGATCCAATCCCTTGTAATCACGGATAAATCCGAAAAACAGCAATATCGTCTTGTCCGTCGGCAGCCCCAACTCCTTCCGCGCTGATACCTTGTCCATCGCTTCACCGAAATTGTCATAAAGCGGATGAGGAGACAAACTCACGCAATCTTGCCGGTTCTTTGGCAAAAATCGCAGACAATCGGCTTTCACACTGTCTGACATCGCAATAAAACGATCGGCACTGCCTGTAAAATAACGGATCAGCCATTTGTCCCAGAAGTGCGGTTCATGAGGTATCACGTTGTCTAATATCGATACGACTTTGATGCCTTTCCGACGTGCCAGACGCGCGATCGTTCCCAAACAGGGTGCCATCAGGGGTATCCAGAACTTGATTACTAACAACTCTATACCCGCTTCTTCAATCGCGCGTGCCGTCTTGAACCATGACACCGGACCGATACTGTTCATCGTTCGCGATATGCGTAAATCGCTCGGCTCAGCGGATTCTGAATATTGCGTCTTGCCGGGAAATAAAAAATCGGGATACTGCAACGTGAACGTAAATATTTCTACCTCGTTCCCCTCTGCAATAAACTGACGCGACAGCCGCTCATTAAAGGCTGCCAAACCGCCTCGATAAGGCCAACTCGTTCCTAAAACTCCGATTCGCAACGCTTGACAATTTGGATTTTCGCCGCAAAGTTACAGAAAAATTTGCAAACATCCAAATTTTTTTGTACCTTTGCAGGTCTTTTGACTCGAAATGCGTAATATCGCTGTCATATTGGCTGCAGGAGTCGGCGCACGGGCTGGTGCTGGCGAACCAAAGCAGTTCCGCCTCTTGCCGAACGGGAAAACGCTTCTTCAGACATGCGTCGAGGCGTTTGCTCCCTTTGTCTGCCGCATTTGTGTCGTGGCACATCCCGACTTTGCCGAACGGACACGTAATCTATTGTCGGATAGTAATATCCTTGTCGTTAATGGCGGAAAAGAACGATGGGAATCCTCATGGAATGCCATACAAGCCTTGACTCCCTTGGCGGATGACGACACGAATCTCCTTATTCATGATTGCGCCAGACCGTTTGTCGCGCCACGTATCATTAACGATGTCTGCCTCGCGCTCCAATCGCATCCTGCCGTTACTGTTGCTGTGCCTGCTACGGACACCTTATATATAGTAGCACCGCAATCATATTCAATGCCCGATGCTCGGGATAACCTGCCTTTGGTCAATCAGATCCCGCCGCGTGAAACTTTCATGCGCGCACAAACACCGCAGGCGTTCCGCTTCCAACTCATTAAACAGGCATACGAACTTGCCTTGCGTGACCCCGACGGAGTCGCTGTCACCGATGATTGCGGCATTGTCAAGCATTATATGCCCGACCAACCTATCGTGATCGTCAAAGGCGATGAGACAAACAAAAAACTCACTTTTCCTTCGGATTTTCCCTGCCCTAACCATACAATAACCATACAATAACCATACTATTACCATACAATAACCATACAATAAAGCCGACGGAAAGGATACGGAAACTACTACCAAACCCCCGCAATGTGGCAAATAATATGTAAAAAGAATCGATAAAACCTCATAATGAAAAATATCAAACTCTTTCTCACCGATGTTGATGGCTGCCTCACTGACGGAGGCATGTACTATGCCGCTAATGGAGATGAACTTAAACGCTTCTGCGTTTATGACGGAATGGGCATGGTACTTCTTCGAAAAGCCGGTATCAAATGCGGTATCCTTACATCCGAAACAACCGCAATCGTAGCCAATAGAGCAAGAAAACTCAATCTTGACTACCTGCGTATGGGCGTCGGCGGGCTGAATAAAACGACTAAATTGGAAGCCGCTAAATTGATTTGTGGTGAATTGGATATCTCTTTGGATGAGGTCTCTTATGTCGGAGATGATGTCAATGACTTGGATTTGCTTGGTGCCGTTGGATTGCCCGCTTGTCCTGCTAACGCCGTGGCGGCTGTCAAATCCCTGCCCGGTATCCTTGTCCTCAATCATAACGGCGGCGACGGTGCCATCCGTGAACTCGCTGACCTCATTATCGCCGATCTAACATAATCGGATATAAAATATACATACATATGCATTTTCCTAACAAGTATCTTCGTAATATTAGTCCTTATAAATTGGCATCTCATGCTATCTGGGCGGTCAAGCCTCAAGACAGGGATCAAATACTGAAACTGGATTGGAATGAAGCGACCATTCCGCCTTCACCCTTAGTGAAACAGCGTATTTTGGACTTGCTTGGACAACCCGATTTCTTCCACCTCTATCCGGTCACACATAACGAAAAACTACTGACCCTGATTGCACGTTATGTCGGGGTTCCTGTTGATAATGTCCAGTATTTTGCCAGTTCCGATGCCCTCCATGAATATATTTGCAAAGTTTTCATTGGAGTGGGGGATCCTGTGCTGATACTCGGACCGTCCTATGACAATTTCCGCTTGACTTGTCAGGCGAATGGGGCGGATGTGCATTTTTCTGAATACAATGCAGACTTTACTTTTGACGCACATAAATTCGAAGATGATATCAGCAGGTTTGAACCCGCAGTCGTATATATATGCAACCCCAATAATCCTACCGGTAATAGACATTCAGTTGACTATATCGAATATCTGCTTAATTCTTTTCCCGATACGCTGTTCCTTATTGACGAGGCTTATTATGAGTTTTCCGGTGTAACTGTAAAAGACCTTGTCCTCAAATATGACAATATCCTCATTTCCAGAACGATGTCCAAGGCTTTTGCATTGGCGAATTTTAGAGTCGGATATCTTATCGCTTCTAAAGAAAATGTGCAGTTTGTCAACAGAATTCGCAATCCTAAAAATATATCTACTATTGCGCAGGAAGCGGCTGTTGCAGCATTAGAAGACCTCGAATATATGCGCGCTTATGTTCAGGAAGTGAAAAAGGCTAAGGACTTCTTTGTTCATGCGATCCAGTCGCTCAATAAGAATACTATCTATGCCGGATATGGCAATTTTGTCTTGATTAAATGTGATTCCTATGAAGATAAAAGAAGTCTCTTGCAATTCTTGGCTGAAAAAAATATCTTCGTTCGGGACACAATCCAAAGCCCTATTGTCAGAAATTGCTTCAGGGTAACATGCGGGACGCTTGAGCAAATGAAACATGTCGTTGAGGTCATTGCTGACTATTATGCCTGAACCAAAATTGGTCATATTTGATTTCTGTGGAACACTCATCAGTTTCCAAACAGCTGACAGATATGTTGATTTTTGTGTCAGGCACCTGACTGAATCTAAACAGGTGCGGCTAAAACATCGTATCATCTGTATCTTGGAAAAATTGAAGTGTTTCAAAATATACAACATTGTTCGACAGCATAACAACTGGCATAAACGCATGATTTTGTGGCAGTTGAAGGGAATTCCTTTTTCCAGATGTGACGACTTGGCACATTTATATTTTGAACAGGAATTGCTGCCGAATATTGTGCAACCTCTGCTCAAAATCATGCAACAGCACATCAATAACAATGACCGTGTTTGCATTTTGTCCGGAGGCTATGATATATATATTCGGCTGTTTGCTCAGCATTTCGGAGTAAAAGAATTTATATCTTCTAAAATAGACTTCCGCAATGGTTACTGTACTGGTAAAATGCAAGGTGAAGACTGTATGGGACGGAATAAAATCACCTGTTATCAACAATTAAAAAAAGAAGCTTCTTATACTGTCTTTTATTCTGATAGCCCCTCCGATTTGCCGCTTTTGGAACTTGTTGATGAGCCGGTCGTTGTCTCTAAAGATTATGCCCGGGAGTGGGCGGCTGCAAGAAATTTCAAACAAATCATATGGACCTGATTAATACACTCAATGCAAATTATTGGAAAAGCGACCTCCATTATTTCGTGTGCCGGATTATATACGAGTTGTGGCTGCTGAAAAACTATCGCCGCTTTACACCGGAACAAGTTACGCGAAGACGATTCCGAAAGGCTTTCGGCAGAGAGCTTGATCTCGTACATCCGCAAACACTTAACGAAAAACTGCAGTGGCTTAAACTCAACGAAAAGCATGACTTTTACCCCATCTGTGCTGACAAATTTGCCATGAAAAAATGGGTGGCTGATTTGTTGGGAACGGAACAATATAATGTCCCCGTTGTTTACCACATTGATAATTGGCGCGATATTTCGCCCGATACGGTTACACATTTTCCGTGTATCGTTAAACCGAACCATTCGTCTCACGATTTTATCATTTTGCGTTCCGCACAAGATGTGAATTGGAAACAATTGCAACGGAGATGCCGATTCTGGCTCAAAAGAGATTATTATGCCGAATCACAAGAGTGGCAGTACAAAAACATACCACGGCAAATAGTTGTTGAGCAGCTTCTCGAAACAAAACAGGGGAAAATCCCCAATGACTATAAACTGAACTTCATAAACGGCAAACTGGAATTCGTTTATGTCTCTTATGACAGGGAAGGCTTAAATGCCAGATGTGTCTTTGACGAAAACTGGAACGTGTTGCCCTTCTATTGGGGAAATTCCAAACAGAAGGAATACATCCCATGCCCTGTACAGATTCCGGCACCACGCTCTCTTGACAAAATGAAAGAGATTGGCTCTATGATTGCCAAACTGTTTAAGTATGTGAGGGTGGATTTCTATGATGTGGACGGAATACTCTATATTGGTGAGATTACGCTCCATCACGGAGGTGGATGTGATAAGTTCAGACCTGAGAAATATGATAAATTATACGGCGATAAATTAAATCTCGGCATATGAAACATGAACACATGATCGCTTTTCGGATGGCGCAGATTTGGGCAATTGCTAAACTTGCGTTTGCTTTCATTATTGCAGCATTCTATAGACGGAAAAACATATGGATTATTGCCGAACGCGGAGATGATGCACGTGATAACGGATATTGGTTCTTTTTGTATATGAGGAAACATCATCCTCAACAGGAAATCTTCTATGTTATCTCGAAAAACTCTCCGGACAGAATTAAACTCTCTGAATATGAACCGCTCTTGCTCAATTATCGTTCATTAAAGCACTATATTATGCTTTGGAGGGCCAATTGCCTTATTTCTACTCATTTGCAAGGGTATTTTCCCTTTAAGGGATTGGGGGTCTGGGTGAAAAAAGTATTCCCGTTTTATAACAACAAACTGCATGTTAACATCAAGCACGGTATTACACTCAATTATTCTCCTGTTTATGAGTACATGTATGCAAAATGGGATCTCATAATTGCGGGAGCCGAACCCGAATATCAATTTTTCCGCACAAAATTTGGCTACCCGGATAATCATGTGGCACTCACTGGGCATGCCCGATTTGATAATCTCAATAATATCGTGCCGAATCGGCAAATATTGTTGATGCCTACGTGGAGAGAATGGATTTATGCTGATAGAGGATTTGAACAAACCGAATATGCACAAAAGTATGCACACTTGCTCCAATCGCCTGAATTGAATAATCTTTTGGACGAGTATAATATCGAACTTGTCTTTTATCCCCACCATGAAATACAAAGGTACATAGATTTTTTTAATAATTTGAATATTGGAAAACATGTCATAATCGCTGATAAAGCACATTATGATGTTCAGCAGTTGTTAAAATCCTCGGCATTACTCCTTACGGATTATTCAAGTGTTATGTTTGACTTCGCTTATATGAGAAAGCCCGTTGTTTGTTATCATTTCGATTATAATCGCTATCGGAAGGAACATTATCAGGAAGGGTGGTTTGATTACCAAAATAGTTTTGCCGATGTCTATTCACGGGAAGATAAACTCATAGAGGCTGTGCGGTTATATATCCTGAACGGATTTGAACTCAAACCGCAACATAGTCTGTATATTAATAATTTATTCCCTTATCACGATAGTTCTAATTGTGAACGTATATATAATGCCATAACCCATCTGCATCATTGATAATTACCATGCTTAGCGTCCTTATTTGTACATATAACCGCGAAAAATATATCGCAAATCTCTTGGAAAGTATCGCTGCTAACGACTTCCCGAAAAACGACTACGAAATTATTCTTGTGGACAATAACTGTACTGACAATACACACGCAGTGTGCCAAACCTTTGCAGCTAAACACACGGATGTCCGATTTCGTTATACTACCGAACATGAACAGGGACTTTCTGCTGCCAGAAACAAAGCTATCAAAGAGGCTAAAGGTAATATCCTTGTCTATATTGACGATGATGCACTGATTGACCCGTGGTATCTGCGTACGGTGGACAGTTTTATGAGCGAACACCCTCAAATCAGTGCGGTCGGAGGACCTATTATTCCACTTTATGAAACATCTGAACCCGATTGGATGACGCGCTTTACAAAAGAGTTGCTATGCGGTTACTTGTATTTTGGGGATAAACAAAGACCTTTCCCGGGCGACCGTTATCCGGGAGGCGGAAATGCCGCTTATCGTGCTGAAGTCTTTCAAAAGGTGGGACTCTTTAATACGCAATTGGGGCGAAAAGGAAATAATCTCATGGGAGCCGAAGAAAAAGACATCTTCGATAAAATGAAAGCGCAGCATATGCAGTTCATGTATTTGCCGGACATGATTCTTCACCATATTATTCCCCAGAAGAAATTGGAGCGCGACTATTTTGACCGCCTGACATATCAGATTGGAGTCAGTGAACGCCAACGGACCAAGGCCATTGGCAATGCCAAATATATGAACCGCCTCGTTAAAGAGGCGGTCAAGTGGGCGGGAACATTAGTTTTGCTTGTGCTTTATACCTTGCAGGGACAGCCGGTCAAAGGCTGGAAACTGGTGCTTTTCCGCTCCAATGTAACAAGGGGCTTGCTATCATCCACACAAATGCAAGCTTGATCACATGCATCGGTAACCAGTAACGGATTACTATTGGTGCCGCAAATGCTGTCGTTCCGTAATATATAAAACCGAAAGCAAAAAGTAAGGCAAAGGCTAATCGTTGGTTTCGATTGGCAAGTGTTTTTTGACGATATACAAATATAAGTACAACCGCTGACGCGAATAGTAACCACGTCAGTAACTCTATTATTGGTAAAATGGGTCTCAATGATTGTTCATATACCGCATAGCGCGAATCTTGAGGATGGGATAGGTCAACACCAAACCAATCGTGCATGACTTTTTGCTCCTTGGGAATAACGGAATAATGCCCGACCATCTCTAAATCCTGCGGATAGAACACTCCTTTGATATTCAGACTCAGATAATATTTCCAGAATTGCGCCGGATAATGTAATATTAACCACTTCCCGTAATCGGCAAACAAACCGCTGCCAAGACGCGACCATGCTATAGGATATGGAGTCTGAGTACTTTGCATATAGCGGTACAGATATTGTTTCAACGGAAAATGGGATTGCCATATAAAAGCGGCTGTTACATGCTTCCCGCTGTCGGTCTTCTCAATAATCAAATCATTATATGCCGGTTGCACAAAGTTATGCAATTCTCTCATGCGGCGGTCTTTTGGCTCTTGGGTATCATCTATATAGGGTAGTACATGCATACCGTTACTTGCTAACTGCCAACCGTCAAAGCCTGTCGAAAATTGGGAACGGTGGATAATCTCTTGCATGTTCGAACTGATATTATGATAGAATACGGCAAATAGTAAACACGTTAGCGCAATTGTAATCCAACGTTGGAGTGGTTTGCTTGTAAACAGCAAAACGGGTATGATCGCCAACGGAAAGAACATCGCTGAGTAACGGACAAAAAGACAGCAGAAAAACATCGCTAAGTATATACCCGCCGCCAACCATGATTGCTCATATATCATCACAAGCAGCATGGCTGACATAATCAGTATCAGACAGCAGAATAACGCATCGGACATAATCGCATTCAGCATATATATGGTTGCCGGTGCTATGGTCATCAATACTTCAAGTATAACCCGCAGCCATGTCTGACGGATTGGATAATAACGCTTGACGGCAAGAATAAATAATCCCATGGCTAACGCATATAGGATAAACTGAGCAACTACTACACCCTGTATGCTGTCACAGAAAAAATGAACGACTTGCAGAAATGCCGAATACCCGAATGGACGGTATATGGTAAACTGGTCCGATAAGGCTGCATCCACATACGTAAATGTGTCTGAATAAGTCGCTGGCATAGGATAACATACGTGAATAAAGATATAACTCGCTATGCACGAACATATAATCACTATCCAGTCAGGCAACTGCCCCTTTTGAATGAGAAAGCTCCAATAACTATTTTTGTTCATGATATTCACTTTCGGTATTTACATTCCATACATTATCTTTTTGGTCTATGCCTGCTACGATATTATCCACCGCTTCCATGGCGGTCAGCATGGAGTGATCCATATTGTTGTATCTGTGCTGTCCGTTGCGCCCGATACACCACAGGTTCGGAATCCCGTCAAGGAATTGCCGTACTTCGCCTAAATCCTTGTAGCTGCCGAAGTATGCCGGATAGGCTTTCTTTATCTTGACTTCTGTCACATCTAATACATCGGACGGATCAAGAATATCTATTTTTGCCAATTCATCTACTGCCATCTTTGTAAATGATTCTTCCGGCATCTGCCATAACTCATCCCCCTCGTTGCAGAAATACTCCAATCCTATGAATACCGTATTGCGATAATCCTTCACCATGTACGGAGACCAGTTGTTGAATAGTTGCAACCGCCCGACTTTGACATCACGCTCTTGTACATATATCCATGTGTCCGGCACCCGGTTTTCCCATGTGCGGATATGGGTACTGTTCGTTATACGCAGTTTCTTGGCAAGCACCCCGACGGTTATAAAATCACGATAGGGTAACTCGCGGGCAATCGTTGCCACACGATCAGGGATAACTATACCGTCCAATGCTGACACAAGGTCACGAATCGGCATACTTGAGAAACAATAGTCACATTCAATGGTTTTTGTTCCGTCTGGGGTGTTGACCTTGACTGCCGTAACACGTTTGTCCCGAACGGTTATACCTGTCACTTCATGCTCCGTCAATACCTCTCCGCCTAATCGCTGTACACGCGCTGAGGCTAATGTCCATAACTGACCGGGACCGTATTTGGGATATACAAATTGCTCTATCAGGGATGTCTCGACATTCTTTTGACCGCTTTTTCCGCTACGGAATGGACGTGTCATGACATCTTTCAATAGGGCAAAAATGGATAAACCCTTGACACGTTGTGCTCCCCAATCCGCTCCTATCTGGGATGGATGAATCCCCCAGACTTTGGTTGTATAGTCCTCAAAGAACATTTCGTACAACGGTCTGCCGAAACGGTTGATATAAAAGTTCTCAAGAGACGTCTCTGGTAGTTTGTGGATTACGGCTTTCATGTAGCCGGTTACCGCTGCAAAGGTGTTCTTAATCCCTAATCCTGCAAAGGTTGCCCATTTGACGGATATCGGATAATCAAAGAATTTGCGTAAAAAGAATATTCTCGATACACGTTCACGCATTAGCATGACACCGTCTTCTTTCTCAGGGTCGGGACCTGCTTGCGCTAATGGCTTTTGCTTGTCCAATAATATGTCATCCAAGGCTGGGGAACCCTGTAGCGGCATCAATGCTTGCCACCAATCTGTTACTCGTTTGTTTTTGGAGAAAAAACGGTGACCGCCTATGTCCATACGGTTACCCTTGTAATTGACAGTTTGGGATATGCCGCCAATCTGGCGGGTCGATTCTAATACGATAGGATGTATATCCGTGCGCTCCAATAATTCTGTGGCAGCCGTCAGACCTGCCGGACCGGCTCCGATAATTAACGCTGTCTTGCTCATTTCTTGTTGAATAGGGTTTGTTTGCGTGCAAAGAAATTCCATAAAAATACCAATACCGTTGATATTAGTTTGGATAACATATAGTGTAGCCCGATAAACTCTGTGCAGCAGTATATGATTAACTCGTTTAAGCCTAAACCGATTACACCGATTATCGCAAATATCATGAACTCTATCCATTTGCTCTCTAATCGGTGTGTCGTAAATACGATAAGATTACTGAATATATAATTGATCGTCAAACCAATTATGAAAGCAATCGCTGCTGAAAGTAGATATGCTACACCGAGCCATTCCGTCAGGGCATATAGCAAACCGTAATCTGCTATAAACGCCACTCCGCCCACCAATGCGTAGCGGATTAACTGAAACAAGGTGTCTTGTGAATGAATGACCCTGTCTATTTCTTTTTTAAGCGACATAATTGCGGACGGTAAAGCGGGTAGGTGATAAGTCCGATACTAAGAACTAATGCAATAATCAGTACCAACATACACCACTTGTCTGTTTGTATGGCACTCGGCACAAATGACATTTGAAGATGGTGGTTTCCTGCTGGAATAATTGCTGCGCGAAGCATATAATTAACTCGACCTATAGGCAGTTCCTCGCCATCACAGTATAAATGCCAGTCATGAGGATAGTATATCTCCGAGAATACGGCAACACGTTCATTCGCTGTTTGGGACTGATAATCCAACTTGTTTGGTGAATATGCGGTCATGGTAATATAATCTCCTTCAGTGGTTGAAGCTTCCGCACAACTCAGTATGTCTTCAAATTGTTTGTCGGATACAGCCGTATGGTGTAAATCAATTTCCCACAATGCCTGACTCTCCTCATCAGGAGTATCAACAAACTTCACGTTATCAACAAACCAGGCATTACCCATTGCCTCGGCATTACGCTGTACACCGTTGCGGGTGATAAAATACCGCGTGTTCAGCATATTCAGCACATTGAAGTTGTTCCGGCTGATATGTGCATCAATTAAATCCTGATACCGGCGCAGTTTGGCTGCAGAATAACCACCAATGGATTTTAGACGGTAACTCGTTCGGGCATCATTGAACGTGTTGGCGGTCAGGTTTAGTACGCGGTAATCAAGATCCTGATCCCTGAGGATTTGTTCTTCCCATGGCTGTATGGCAAAATAGCGGTCGTTGTCTTTTGAGGTGACAAAATCCTTGCTGCCGAAGAAACGCCGGTTGACGGGAACAAGGTCTGCAAGTACTAATATGGCTAATATACCTAACACATAACCCCGTTTAAGTTTGTCTGCCGTGTATAGCCACAATACAACGGACGCTGCGGCGATAAAACCAAACGAACGCCACGCATCTGCCTTTAGCATGGATATGCGTTGGTCAACAATCATTTGGTATATATCATTGCCGACTTGGCTTTTCCATTGATTGTCATAGGATGATGTAAAACTGAGCAAGCTGCCGCCGAATAATGCAAACAACAGGCATAACCCTGCCGTTATACCCGCAGCTATGTATATAGGTTTGCGGTAAACTTTACGGTCTTCTGCGCTATATAGTTTGTGTAAACCTAAAAAGCCAAGCAACGGAATAGTTATTTCTGCTACAACTAAAATCGATTCAACTGCACGGAATTTGTTATACATTGGGAAGTAGTTGTAAAAGAACTCTGTCAATGCCATGAAATTGCGTCCCCATGCCAGCATCACCGAGAATAGTGTTGCCACCAGTAACCCCCATTTATAAGGACCCGGAACGATAAGCAATCCGAGTATAAATAGGAAGCATATAATCGCACCCATATAAACAGGTCCTGATGTAAACGCCTTTTCTCCCCAATATGTCGGAGCGGACTGACAGAATTGCTTGGCACTGCCTTTGGGAACACGTGCTTTTACTAACTCTTTGTATAGCACGGACTTCTCTCCAGTATTGTAACCGCTGGCACCGCCCATAAAGTTCGGAATCAGAAAAGTCATCGTTTCGGCTTTGCCGTAACTCCATGCCGTTGCATAGTCTAAATCCAAACCGGCTTTTTCACTGTCTTGTTTCTCTGATTGGTTCAGTTCGCTGTGACCGCCGCGCATCGTCTCTTTCAGGTATTCATTGTTCATTTGGAACCAACTCACCTTGGTGCCGTATATAACAAGGGCGCACAACACAAGCACTCCGGCGTTGATACCGAAAACTTTCCATTTCTTCTCACGAATCGCGATGTAAAGTTCCGTACATGCCATCACGCCTAACAGCAGGGCGATATAAAAAGTCATCTGCGGATGGATGGTTACGCTCAGTATCCCGTACACAACCACTAAAGCAATTCCTATCCGGTAGCGTTGGCGGAAAATGGCATAGACACCGCCGATAACCGGTGCCAAAAAACCAAGCCCGACGGCTTTGGTAATATGTCCGGCTGGGATAATCAGCATGAAGTAGGTCGATAAAGTTAGGGCGATTGCACCGATAATGGACAACCACGGATTTATGCCAAAGCATAGCAACATGAGGAAAAACCCTGTCAGATAACCGATTATAATACCAACGGCATGCCAATCCCCGCTAAAACCGAGATGGGCAATCGTCTCCATCGTATTACGGACTTTCGATGTCCCTAATGCCCCGGTTATTTGATAAGTTGGCATTCCGCCGAACATCGAATTGGTCCACCAACTGATTTCACCTGTCTGTTGATGATATTCCTGGACTTCGTGGGCTGCACCCTTCCAGTTGATTACGTCACCTGCGTGCAACACTTTCCCATCCAGTAATGGATAGCAATATAGGATGGCAAACAGTACAAATGCCACTAATCCTGTTGCATAGGGTAGTACTTTTTTAAGGTTCTCATTCTTCATATCTGTGCTTTGATTTCCAGTAGTTCTTGTTTCACTTTTTCCAATATGGCTGTGGCGCGTTGGCGGCTGTCTGACTTGCGGGTGTCATGTGACAACTCGCGGCGGATGGCATCTATGCGCGTAATCTTCAGTTCATCACGGATATACTTGATGCGCTTGATTAACTCGATGTTGTCAAGCGTGTAGTACCGGTTCCCGTGACCGTCCTTGCGGGGATTAAGTTGGGGAAACTGCCCTTCCCAATAGCGCAGTGTCGAACTTGGCAATCCCGTCTGTGCCATCGTTTCCTGAAGGGAATAATATAACTTCTCGTCTTCCATTATTTGCCGATTTTTAGGGTTGCCCCGGCACGTATGTTATCCGATTTCAAACCGTTCCATGCTTTGATTTGTTTGACGGTTACATGGAATTTCTGGGCAATGGCACCTAACGTGTCGCCGTTCTTAATCTTGTAGTAGGTGACTCCGTTTATGGAGTATCCGCCGTTCAGATTGGTCTTTTGGGCAAGGTCTATTTCTGCACGGCGGTTGTTAATCAGTTCATCGGCGCGATAGGCCAGTATGATTTCTTGTTGGTCAATGTAGTCGGTGACACGTTCGGCGGGTAAACATAACGAATAGGTCTTGCCCCCGGGGATAATGTCTTTGGCATATTGCGGATTGAGTCGCCGGAGTTCATCCAACTCGATACCTAAAATCTCACTGACCTGCAGCAAGTGCTGACGCACATCGGTCTGAATGGTGTCTGTTTCCATCGTCATCTCTATTGCCTCAGGACATATGCCGTGAAGGTCGGCGTAATTGATGGAGTAGGCCGCCGCAATGAATATCGGCAAATAACCGCGGGTCTCGCGAGGCAGAAACGGATAAATAGACCAAAAGTCACGCTTGCCGTCTGCACGGTGAATGGCTTTGTTGACATTGCCCGGACCGCAGTTATAGGCGGCTATGGCAAGATTCCAGTCTCCGAACATGTTGTATAGCGACTTGAGAAACAGACATGCTGCTTCTGTGGACTTGATGGGATCCATACGTTCATCGACCAATGAGTTGACTTCCAACCCGTACAATCGCCCTGTCGATGGCATAAACTGCCATAATCCTGCTGCACCTGCATGAGAATGCGCTTGGGGATTCAAAGCCGATTCGATGACTGGCAGGTAACACAACTCATAAGGCAGATTATGTCGCCCTAAAACATCATAGAATAACGGAAAATAATATTCCGCCTTGCGCTGGATGCGTGCCAATTGTTTCGGGCTGCGCTTGACATATCGTAATATAAATGCCCGCACAACCGAGTTGTACGGCATCTCAATGACAAACGGTAAGGCCTGAAGACGCGCTTTATATACCGAGTCGGGAAGTTCTGCCACAACTGTGTCCCTTGAACAGGCATCGGTGTCAAGTGTGGAAATAGTGCGGTCAAATGTGGTGGTATCAACTACCAACGAGTCTAACGGTACTGCTGCCACATTCAGTGAGTCATTCTGTACCGTCACTTCTTGGCTCAACGTATCCGCCGCCAATGTAGCATTGATGGAATCTTGCTGTTGCCCAAGTGCAGTTGACGCAAATAAAATGAAAGTAACTATAAATAAAATATGTCTCATAAACTAAAATGTAATGGCTAATTTAAGTTCTGCCGAGCGACGTTGTTCGGTGTCCATATAAATCTGTGGCTCGATATTAAGTGACAACTCATCGGATATGTCAAAGTCAAACAGCTGCGCATCTACATAAGCGTCTATAATGGACAACGCATATACGGCAATCGCTACCACTATCGATATGTCTCTGTAACGCCGGTAACTGTTTTGGCGGTCACGCAAAATATTCGTATAACCGCTCACTCCGCCTAAACGCTCCATGGTATATCCTTCCGGGATTAACGCATTATAGGACTTTAATGGATTACTGGATATGTTGTTGGCGTCGGTTACTATGTCGCGGTAGGCTTCCTTGTAAGCATTGTATTTCTCGTTGTTTGTTGCAATCGCAAATCCGCAACCCATAAAACCGCCGTACACTATCGGCAACTTCCAGTAACTGCGGTTATAAATCTGCCCTAACCCCGGCACGATTATTCCTAACCACGTTGATTTAAGCGGGTCGGGCTTCCATGACAATTCAGATGGCTCCAATATTAACGGAGCATCTAATACTACCAACGAGTCATTCCCCGTTACTTCTGTCGAATCTGCTGGGTGGGCATTTGCGCAAATCGCTGCAAACAACAATAATATGACGATTATTTTTTTCAACCTAACCGCTCTATTAATTCATTCAGGTCTTTCTCGTTCTTGAAAGTGATAGTGATGCTTTTGCCGCTGATCTTTACTTTCCGCCCTAAACGGACGCTCAACTCTTGCTCTTGTGCCGGATATTGGACTTGCGCTTTTGACGCTTTCGGTGCTTCCGGCTTGGCTTGGGTCGCGAGTTCTTCGACCTTGCGCACACTCAATCCCTCATTCAGTATGCGTTTGTATAACGCTAACTGTTGTTCGGTCGATTGAGAACCTAAAATGGCACGGGCATGACCCATGTCTATCTTTTTCTCTTTGATTCCTAATTGGATTTCGGCTGGTAACTTGAGAAGACGAAGGTAATTGGCTATCGTCGCACGTTTCTTCCCTACGCGCTCGGACATCTTCTCCTGTGTCAAACTGTAGTCATCCATCAGACGCTGATAAGCAAGCGCAATCTCTATCGCATCGAGGTCTTCCCGTTGGATATTCTCTATCAACGCCCACTCCATAACCTGCTCGTCCTTTGCTGTTCGGATATAGGCTGGGATGGTCTTCAGTCCTGCCAGTTTCGCCGCACGGAAACGACGCTCGCCGGCGATAATCATATAAGTCCCGTCATCGTTCTTGCGAAGTGTGATAGGGGATATCACACCGTGTTCGCGGATAGAGTCTGCTAATTCGGTCAATGCCTCGTTGTCAAACGTCCGGCGGGGTTGGTTGGGATTGGCTGCTATCTTGCCCAATTCAACCTCATTGATGCTGCTGCCCCCGCGAATCTCTATATGGTTGCTGTCTATTAGCGCATCTAAACCGCGCCCCAGTCCTGTGGTCTTAATCATCGTAGTATCAGTTCTTTTGCTAAATTTTTATAGTTCTTCGCTCCTTTGGATTGGGGGTCATAGTCTATCACACTCAATCCGTGACTTGGTGCCTCGCTTAATCGTACATTCCGGTATATTACCGTATTGAATACAAGGCTGCCGAAGTGACGCTTCACTTCCTCATAGACTTGGTTGCTCAGCCTCAAACGGTTGTCGTACATCGTCAGCAGGAAACCTTCTATCTGCAGACCCGGATTAAGGTTGGACTTGATTATCTTGATGGTATTCAGCAGTTTGGCTATCCCTTCAAGTGCGAAGAATTCGCACTGCACAGGGATAATCACACTGTCACTCGCAGTCAGCGCATTGATCGTTATCAAACCTAATGACGGAGAGCAGTCTATTAGTATATAATCAAACTCATCTCGCACGCGGTTCAGCATATCCTTCATTCGCTCCTCGCGCTTATCAAGGTCGCGCATCTCTATCTCCGCACCGACAAGGTCTATGTGGCTCGGAATCAGTTTCAGCCGCTCAATTCCTGTTTCCACAATGGCGGTCTTGGGGTCGATTTCATCTATTAAACACTCATAAACGGTCCGCTCAAGGTCACGGATTTCTATGCCTAATCCCGAAGACGCATTGGCTTGCGGATCGGCATCTACCAATAGCACTTTCTTGCCTTCATACGCTAATCCCGCCGCAAGGTTGATTGCTGTCGTTGTCTTTCCGACTCCGCCTTTCTGGTTGGCAATGGAAATAATCTTACTCATATACTTCTTTTATTTGGTTCACGTTGATTTGTTGGCATGCAAAATTGCGGTAACGGCAATGGTTGCTGCCGTGTACGCTACACGGTCTGCATGCCAGATCTTTTATTTCTATACGGTCTGTATCGCGCTGCTTCCAGCCGTAAAAACCCATTTTGGGATGTGTGCCGCACCATATGCTGACCGCACGCAGTCCCACAAGGGAAGCCAGATGCTGGTTCGCCGAGTCCATACAGATTATGACATCCAGACGGCGCATTAACTCCAGTTCTTCCTCTAATGGCAACTCACCGGCAACACTCTGCACATGTTCATAATTGTTTGCCCACTGACGCAGCAACTCGCATTCGACCTTGCCTGCCCCAAACAGGAATATCCGTTTGTCCCCTTCGCTGTCCATCTGAGCGAGCAACCCCTTGATAGTGGAATAGGGTAGCATATTGGTCTTGGACTTCGCAAATGGTGCCAATCCGATCCATTTCCCCTCTTTGGTGCCGAAACGTTGAGCCACTTTGTCTGCTGCCGCTTGGTTGACCGGCAATGCTGTAAAACGGTCATCCGTTTCTATTCCTGCACGCCGCAACGTCTTTGCATAACGCGCAAACTCGGTCGGCAATGGCTTTGACGTGCCTATTCCTAATTTGGCGATAACCCATTTCCGTATCCGACCGTACTTGATGGTGGTGCTTTTGATACCGTCCAGCCGGAACAGAAGCCGCAATATGAATGTCCGCAATACATTCTGTAGGTCAATAACATGGTCTATATGGTATTGTTTCAACTCCCGGTAAACTTGCAGCAACCCCTTGATACTGCCGTCGCCGAAGTCCACTTCGTGAAAACGGACATTTTCCATCCCGTAGAACATGGCGTGCAGCCGCTTCTTGGCAACAACCACAAACACATCATCCGGCTGAAGTTTGCTCGCTGCCGACAATATCGGCACCGTCATGGCGACATTGCCTAAGGACTGAAATCGTAATACCAGATATACCTTCATCGTTTTCCCTTCGGTTTTATCTCCCACATCCATGCAAGGTTAATACTCAGATTCATCGGATTCGATTGCTTGAAGTAGTCTGTCGCTTTGCCGGAAAACACTGTTCCGAAACTATAGCTGAACCGTGCCTCGAACTGGTACAGTCCTGCATTCTTCGTCCGGCAGTAGAAACCCAAGCCGCCTGCAACTCCCCAATCAAACGGGTTGTCTATCGACATGTATTGATGAACTTGTGTTGTGGACTTCTCGCCGCTCCCGCCGTTGTCATGGATGCAATAGCCGATTTGTGGACCTACATTGACAAATCCGCGCCAGCTCGGACTGCCGAAATATATATGCATCAAAAAGGGCAATTCCAAATAATGCAGTGTCCGCGAATAGGCGACCGCACTGCTGCTTTCTGTCGCGGCAACGTGTTCCGCCCAACCACGCTGCATGTAATTTAACTCGACTTGGACCGCGCAGCATTTCTGCTCGCTGTAGCGGAATACAAAACCGCCGGTCCCGCCTAAAATACACGCATTTGTAATCGGAGTCATCCCGGAAATGGTCGGATTGAACAATACCGTCGATGCAATCACGCCGCCATGGACACCAACGTACATCTCAGGCTTGCGCAAACGCGCTTGCCCAAACAATATCGCCGGTAGTAGCACCAACAACACTGATATGTATCCCCGTCTCTTCACTCCCGCTTATTGTACCCTGATGACGCGCACATTTGTATTGATATAGCCGCCCTCTTCACTCACTTTCTCGAATCGCATATCGGACTGCAAACCGTAGTACTCCTTGCCTTCCAACCATGCCATCATCTGGCGGGTGATATCATAGCCTAACAAATCAAACCGCGGCATGTCGGATACAGGCTCCTTCTTGAAATACAACGCATATTCCGTATTGTAGTGCGTCAAATCCGCCGGCAACTCTGTCGCGAAAACAGAGGTGTACAACTGCGGCAGAATAATCTTTTCCTTCTGCCATGAATATTGGCTGTATAGTGTGACAGACTTGCCGTCTTTCCCGCTGATTACGTGCGGCAGCAATAACTGAAGGTTGCTGAATTTCTCCGAATTGAACACTATAATATTCTCCACGCTGTCCTTCAACGCCTTGCTCAGCGAATCTACCATGATTTCATGCACCGATATGAGGCTCACATTGATTTCGCGGTTGCGGACTGCCTGACGGAACTCCCGTATGCTGTATGGTATATCAGCCTCGATGGCGTCAACGAACACGCAGTTCACACTGTCCTTCTTGGTTTCCAAATAGTTCGCCAAGGCACGGGCTTCGTTCTTGACATCCGGATTGAACTGGAACAGGAATGGGTTGCTCTCAATATGTTTTACCTTGCTTGTAAACGGTATAAACATCGGAATCGAATCTGCCTTTGCCGCCTCGGATAACACTTCCACTTGTGCCGGATAGGCGGGACCGATAATGGCGTCCATTCCGCGTAACACACTGTCTGCCGCCATTTGTTCTATTACTCCTTCTGACTTCCCGGTGTCATAAACAAACAACTCATACCGGCTTGCTGAATCCTTTACTTCCGATAACGCTATCAGTACACCCGCATAGAAATCCGTAAAGCGGTCCATACTTGGCTCGCGCTGGCGTATGTCCGCTTGAAGGGGCAACAGCAATGCTACCTTCCGTGTCTTGATACTGTCTTTCGCTACCACCGCCATACTGTCCGGCATTACCGCCACGCTGTCCTGAACGACGGCAACGCTGTCCTGCACTGCTGCCTCAACCGTTGTCACACTGTCAACTGCTCCCGGAACACTGTCAACGCTAACCGATGCGGTGGATATAGGCTCCGGCACTGTTTCCGCCTTAAGGGACGCAATATCCGATTCCTTCACAGGAATATGGATGGTTTCGGCATAGTGCAAACCGCGCTCCTTTAACTGCGGATTCCATTGTACGATGTCCTCTTGGCTTACACCGAAATTCACACTGATACGGTATAATCCTATGCTGCGCGGTACAACATACCGATATGCCAACTTGCCGTTTATCGTGTCAATCGGGTAGGGCAGCAACTCCGCTTTCGCTATACATGACACGGCTCCTAACAGGAGTACACAGTACCATTTCCTCAGCAGCAACGCATGCTTTCTTATTTGTCTGTTTTCTCGTTCTGTTTTCATAGGCACATATTTTCGCGCAAAGATACTACAATTTTTCCAAATACACAAATAAATCGCAAAATTGCCATGGATTTTCTTAAATCCATTTGTATATATGAAAAATAAGTTATACTTGCAAACCTGATTTGCCGCCAAATCTGTTGTGCCGCTCTTGTTTCGTTTGTTGTGCCGCTCTTGTTTCGTCTGTTGTGCCGCTATGAGATAGCCGCCTCTTTCTTGGTAGTTTCGCCCGATAATATCGGGTTTCTTTTTTCGTGTCTATTCCCCTCTCAATATTAGGATTTTATTAGGCTGTTATTAGGTTATTATTAGGTTATTATTAGGATATTTCAGATATATTGAACTACTTTTATAGTCATAGAAAATGGATATTGTATTATTTTTCGTACTTAAATTTGCACATCTCCATAAAATGTTGTACCTTTGCACGGTTAAAATGTTCTAATTGTAAGAGTTTAAAAAAATGAATAAATTTTTTCGTATTTTAGTTCTTCTGTTTGTGTTGTCAGCCGGAATAACTCCGTCTTGGGCAAAAGTCAATAAACAAACCGTCACATTCTATGTGGATCTGCATTGTCAGGGCTGCATAGACAAAATCTACAAAAACATTGCGTTTGAAAAAGGTGTCAAGGATATTCAATGTGACCTTGATTCTAAAACAGTCGTGGTCACATTCGATGCTGACAAAACCGACATTCCCACACTCCAACAGGCGTTTGCGGCTATTAACAAACCTGCTTCTTTACAACCCATCCGGCAGGAACATGAAGAACAGAAGCAGAAGTAAGTTTTTACTTTGTCTTTTAGGACTGGTTTGCGCGATTGCCGTTTCTGCTGCTGAGACGGACAGCCATATCATTAGTCACGTGTTGGATGGTGCCAACGGCGAACACCTCGCATATGTAAGCATTCAGCTTAAGGGAACAAACATCGGCGGACTCACCGATGAATCAGGTCACTATTTCCTCAAAAACCTTCCGCTCGGAAAGCAGACTATGGTCTGCTCCTTCGTTGGCTACCAAACTGTGGAACGCGAAGTGACGCTTTACAAGGATAGTACACTCACAACGTCACCCACACAACCATGCTGACCGAAAAAGGAACATTTGACATCAATACCGCCGTCAATGTAGCCGGACTCAATCTTGAAGCGCAAATAACTGTGCCGCACCGCCTTACTTTCCAAGCCGGGTACTCTTACCAATACAGCCGCTATATCGAGCCTTTCCAATGGTCGGAATCCCTTCCCGCTATGTCTATGGACCTGCCATTCCAAGGTCGTGGTTCTTCGGACTTAATTTGAAAATATAATTTTTTGTTCAAATCGTAAACACTATGATAACACTTCGGAAAATCCTTTTGGTCGGCTGTTGTTTCTTGATGACTGCACAGCTGTGTGCCGCTGTTTATCAGCCGGCCACTGTACCTGACCCGAAACGCTTCGGGCAGAATTGTTATGTATCTAACCCTGATTCGATTCTTTCTGCCGATGATGTGGAATACCTTAATAAGTGCTGCCTTCTGCTTGAAAATGCTACAGGAGTGGAGATGGCTGTCGTTGCCATAGAAAGTATCGGGGACTATGAGCCGTTTGACTTCGGCTATGAATTGTTTCAGCGGTGGGGAATAGGCAAAGCGGGCAAAAATACGGGACTGCTCATTACTTTTGCGCTCGCATCCAGAAAAGTGTATATCAATACCGGCAGCGGCATTGAGGGCGTTATGACTGACGCCAAATGCAAAAAGGTGATTGAGGAATATATGATTCCGCTTTTCAAAGAGGGGGACTACGGTGGCGGGCTTTGTGCCGGTGCAACAAAGATTTATGCCATTTGTACAGACGGAGAGGCACCCGGGGAGTTGCTCAATATGACATCTTCTACCAATCGCGGCAAGTTTGCTGACGCATCCGATGATGATATTACACCTACTGAATGGGGAATGATAACCGTCCTCGTTTTTCTCTTCCTGTTGCCTTTTCTGCTGATGGTACTTGTACAACGTAAAGCACAAAGTCTCGAGGACGAGTCATACCAACGTAGCGGATGTTTGTTAAAACTTGTGTGCATGTGTTTTCTGTTCCCGCCTATTATTCCTGCTACGATATGGTTCTGGTGGCGCGCCAAACGATTCCGTTGTCCCAAATGTGGCAGGCAAAGATACAAAATTATCAAAACCGAAAAACAAAAACTTGATTTAACCCCCCAAAAGATAACCGATACTTGGCACTGTTCCAAATGTGGTTATACGGAGGTTAAACCACATATCCCGTTTTTCGAATTCGGCGGTTCGTCCGGCGGTTCGTCCGGCGGTTCGTCCGGCAGTTCATCTGGCGGCTATTCCGGGAGTTCCTCGTCCGGCAGCTCCTGGGGTGGAGGTTCTACATCAGGTGGCGGTGCCGGAGGCAGCTGGTAATCAATCACTTGAAGTATTTCGCATAGTTGTCAATAAACAACTTGACGGCTTCCTCTAACGGACCGTAATATTCGCCGCCCGAGGCATTCTTATGACCGCCTCCGTTGAAAATGTCGTGGCAGAATATATTTACGGGACGGTCACCTTGACTGCGCATCGATATCTTGATTTTTTTCTTGCTCCCGTTCGCAAAGACCTTCTCCGCTTCTGTCACTTTGTCTTCCCGCATGAAACAGGAGTAATAGACATCCTTTATGGACAGGGGCATGTTCACAATCCCCTCCGCATCGCCTGATTTGAAGTTGAAACGGTATAATTCTTTGCCGCTCAGATAGATAAGTGCAGTGTGGTGTTCCTCAAATACACGCATTTTGTTGTTCAGACAATAGCCGACCAAACGCATTCTGCCTTCAGACCATGAATTGAATACACGATTATAAATAGCGTCCTTGTCTATACCTGCAGCCACAAGTTCTCCTACTATCCGATACATCTCCGGATGGTTGGAGTTAAAGGAAAAATTGCCTGTATCTGTCATCATTCCCGTGTAAATACATGTCGCAAAATCCTTGCCGTATGGTATGTTTCCGCCATCTCCGACTAACGCTTCATACACTAATTGGCTTGCGCTTGGGCTGTCGGAGTTTATGATTTTGACAATATTGTCCTGTTCCGGCAAACTGCTCGTTTGAGGCATTATGTGATGGTCAATAATCAGTACTTGTATTGATTCATCTTTTTCCGCAATGACATCTGACATCTTTTGCCCCAACGCTCCGATACGCTTTGGCTCGTTGAAATCGGTGCAGATAACCGTGTCCGCCTCATTAAGCAGTGCCTCCGCTTTCGCACTGTCTTTTTCATAAATCACAATATCGGACGCACCCGGAAGCCATCCTAAAAAATCAGGAAAACTATTCGGCACAATCACATGCACTTCCTTGTCGCTTTGACAAGCAATGACGTGTCGCATGCCTAAACTGCTGCCTAATGCGTCACCATCCGGCGAAATATGAGACAGAATAACTACTTTCTTGCCGTTGGCGATAATCCGCCCTATGCGTTCCCTTGTCTGTGCTTCCATATGTCAGGTTATTTGAAAGAATATTGTTTTTCGCTCACAGGTTCGAGCCATTCGTTCGTAGCCCCCGGTTGCTCTTGCGTATGGATAGCGAGGTGCTGCATCCAAGTGTCCGCAGCAGCACCGTGCCAGTGTTTGACGCCCTCGGGAATAGCAATCACCGTGCCGGGGGTCAGCGCAACGGCAGGTTTGCCTTGCGGCCATTCCACCACACCCATATTGCACGCACCGGCAAAAATGATAAATTTTGCTTTCATAGTATTGGTTTGCAACGTCATGCTCTTATTGCTTCACAAAAACATGTCCGCCATATGTGAACCGATTACCACTGACAGTACAGGTCTGATTACCGGGCATGTCGCCGGTTGAATCGGTAAATGTCAGTTTCAACGTGGTATTATTATAGTTGTATGAACCATGAGCGACCAATGCCATCGGCTTGCCGTTATATTGGTACTCATCTGTAAACTGGAACTGACTTTCGGAAGTAAATATAAAAGTCAGCGTATTGCTGCCTGTTACACATTTCCATGTGGTATGACTGATGCCCTTATTGGTCCCATAATCAACTGTAGTCGTGGTTGAAGATTTCTCGGTACAGCCGACAAGAATAGCAGCCAATAATACTGCTATGAATAATCTGAACTGTTTCATTGTTTGGTATAAACTACATTAATGTAAGTCAATTGGTTTCCGTTGATAGTAGCCGTTCTTGGTTGTACGGCATTAATTTGCTCCAGAGTAATGCCTGCTTGGAAACCTGAAAAACTGGTAAAAGTCATGTTTACGGTAGTGCCATCAAAGGTGTAATTAGCGTTCAGTGTGGCCGTTTGACCGGTAGTAAGATCTTTCTCTATTAGAGAGAGTGTAGTGGCTGCAAACTTGAACATAGCTTCGTGATCCATGACTGTTGCCTTCCATGTTGTGTTTTTGAGCGCACTGTTGTCTGGACTGTTTGTTTCTTTTGAACAGCTTCCTAGCATGATAGCACTTACTACCAGTGCAAACATCATAAAAATTTTGATTGTCTTTTTCATTAAATTTGTGGCGGTTATATTCCATCGCCTCATCGGTTTTAATGATTTTATTGTTTCAAATTATCTGTTATCGTTTCCGTCCATTCAGGAAGTGAATCAACATATTGTTTTGCAAACTTACCATCCGTTGTACGAAATAGCAGTTGGGCGTTCTGGTCGCCGAACCGAACCATTCGGACCTGCTATAACAATTAGGACAGGTTTTCTCATAGAGTTTGCGCCATTTGCTTGATTTCTGCAAAATAGGCAGCGCGGGTTTTCTCCCAACGCTCTTTGGCTTCCTCTGCGACCTCGTGCATCAATTGAGCTAATTGTTCTTCGGTCGGTTCCTGATTGATGTTTATGAAACGGTAATCATCCATAATTATATATAGTCTTTGCAACTTTCGGCTGCAAAGGTACTGCTTTTTTTTGGCATATGCAAGGATTTGAGGCAAAAATCATAAAAAAATCCCACATACGCAGATGTATGCAGGATTCTTTAGTCAATGGGTTGTCGGGCGTTATTGCAGATTCTTGTTGAAGAACCCGGCTAACTTGTCCCAGGGGATAAGGTTCTTGGGTTCGCCGGTACCGGCAGAGCCGGTGAAACCGCCGTCGTAGAGGTCGCAATGCGAGGCACCGGGAATGATCAGCAGCTCTTTGTTCTCCGGGCAGGGATTAGGAGCCACGACACTCTTGTACCCCTCCGCCTTGCCGTCCACCATGTAGTGGTATGCCGCCTCGCCGAAATAACGGCTGTGGGCTTTCTCGCCGTGCATGACGAGCACCGCCGAACGGATCTCGTTGATGTAATAGAGAAACCGGCTGTTGGCGAACGCCTGCGTGCCGATGACACGCCAGCCGTCATTGGAGTTGCCGGAACGGACGTGGTAACCGCGGGCGGTCTTGTAGTAATCGTGGTAGTCCTTGACGAACTGTGGTGCATCGTCCGGCAGCGGGTCAACGACACCGCCTGCCATGGCTGCGGGATCCGCCAGACGCTGTGCAGCAAGGGCTTGACGCGCTTCGTGACGCGCTTGTTCGGAGTCGGCGGAGTCATAATAACCGTTACCGCTGACGCGCGTCATGTCATACATCGTCGAAGCCACAGTAGCCTTGATACGCGGGTCGGCAGCCGCCGCATTGAGTGCTATGCCACCCCACCCGCAGATACCGATGATACCGATACGCCCGGCATCCGCGTTCTCCTGTTTGCTCAGGAAATCCACCGCCGCCATGAAATCCTCGGTATTGATGTCCGGCGAAGCCGTTCTGCGCGGTTCGCCCGAACTCTCGCCTGTATAGGACGGGTCAAAAGCCAGCGCAATAAATCCGCGCTCCGCCATCTTCATCGCATACAGCCCCGAACTCTGCTCTTTCGTAGCTCCGAACGGACCGGATACGGCGATAGCCGCGTATTTGGTACTCGGTACTTGGTCACTTAGTCCCTTTGGCTGGTATAAATCGCCAACCAGCGTGAGACCGTACTGGTTTTGGAAGGAAACCTTTTTGTGACTTACTTTCTCGCTTAGCGGGAACACTTTGTCCCACGAATCATTTTCACATTTACTCATTTGGTCATTTTGTTTTGCACAGGCGGCAAAGAGTACAGCCGCGAGTGTAAGGGTTATGAATGTTCTCATAGTCTGGCAACCAAATCAACGATCTTCTGTTTGGTGGCGTCGGTCATCTGCTCGTCAATCTTGGCGGTTACGACGCCCATGTTCTCAGCGTGCCAGTAGTTGCAGATGTCACGGAACTCAGCTTTGGCTCCGTCATACACGCCCGGCGAATAAGACGAAACGAGCAGTGCCATCTTCTTTACTTTAGCCGGTGCATTGACGCAGTACATACGCTGGATAGCAGCCTGAATCTGTGTGCAGAGCGTGAAATAATAGATCGGCGCAGCGAGAACCAGCACTTCCGCTTCCGCCATGAGCGGATAGAGTTCCTGCATGTCGTCTTTCTGGATGCAGGCACCGTTGCCCTTGCCGTGGCAGTATTCGCATGCCAGACAGCCGGCGATGTGCTTGTGTCCCACATTGACGATGGTTACTTTGTGACCTGCAGCCTCTGCTGCGTTCTTGTACTCTTCCACCATCCAAGCGGTGTTACCTTTGGCTCTCGGCGAGCCCTGAAGAATTAAGATATTCATAATGTTATGGTGTTAAAATGTTCTGCTTGGTATCCTAATTTTGCGTTT
>CAJOKE010000004.1 GCA_905235225.1 Paludibacteraceae bacterium | reverse complement strand
CACATTGAGCCGTTCACTCAGCCCGACGATGGTGTCGGAATACCAACGCAAACTCATCCCTCGCGACGTCCTTGTCAAATCATTACACGACTATTGCCGCTTCTTAGATCAAGAAATAAGCAACAATATGATTGATAAAGAATAAAATAAATCGTCCCGCCCCTGACGTTAAACAGGAACTGCTGGCACCGACAGCGTAAAAAGCGGTGCGTCACTTACTGACGTTAAACAGAAGGACATAAAAGGCGTTTTATTGACGTTGTTTGCGACATCTTGAAATCTTCGCAACATTTCATTAGAATAAAGTCCAGACAGCAAGATGAATGTCCCGTGGGTATGTTATACATGCCACGCCCTGCTATTGGCGGGGTGGGTTTAGCATATCGGGCGTGGAATTCGGTTGTTTTTCTACTTTATTCGGGGATTGCGAAGCCCTCAAGATGCGTGAAGAATAGACGGACTTCACGCTTTTGTTGTATATATACATTTATGGATATATATAAGCCAAACCCCGAAGGCGTAAGAGGGGAACTAAAACAAACAATAATTATGCGTAAAACATTTTTATCTATTTTCCTTACCATGTTGACAAGTATAGGAACTCTCTTTGCCGAAAGCGGTACGTGCGGTGAAAAACTTACATGGAACTTAACCGATGGCGTACTTACCATCTCCGGAACAGGAGCAATGACGGATTATAATTATTTTACTAATGCTCCATGGTATGACTACCGTTCATCCATTACTTCCGTTATTATAGAAGATGGTGTCACAAGCATTGGAAATTTTGCTTTCCGTTATTGCCGCAGTTTGACCTCTGTGACCATTCCCAACAGCGTCACAAGCATTGGAAAAGAAGCTTTCTATGATTGCCGCAGTTTGACATCTGTGATGATTCCCAACAGCATCACAAGCATTGGAGATCATGCTTTCTCTAATTGCAGCAGTTTGACCTCTATTGATGTTGTATCTGAAAATCCGAACTATAGTTCGGTAGATGGTGTATTGTTTAATAAAGATAAAACAGAACTGATTCATTATCCAATTGGTAATGCTCGAATAGAATATACCATTCCTAATAGCGTCACAAGCATTGGAGATTGTGCTTTCTATAGTTGCCGCAGTTTGACCTCTGTAACCATTCCCAACAGCGTCACAAGCATTGGAAATCAAGCTTTTGATGGTTGCGGCAGTTTGACCTCTGTAATGATTCCTAATAGCGTCACAAGCATTGGAAATTAGTTGCACCAGTTTGACCTCTGTAACCATTCCCAATAGCGTCACAAGCATTGGAGGTGCTGCTTTCGAGGGTTGCAGTGGTTTGACTACTGTGACTATTCCCAACAGCGTCACAAGCATTGGAGATGCTGCTTTCAATTGTTGCAGCAGTTTGACCTCTGTAACTATTCCCAACAGCGTCACAAGCATTGGAAATGATGCTTTACGTTATTGTACCAGTTTGACCTCTGTAACCATTCCCAACAGCGTCACAAGCATTGGAAATGATGCTTTCTATAGTTGCCGCAGTTTGACCTCTGTAACCATTCCCAACAGCGTCACAAGCATTGGAAATCAAGCTTTTGATGATTGCGGCAGTTTGACCTCTGTGACAATCCCCAATAGCGTCACAAGCATTGGAAATTATGCTTTCTCTGGTTGCACCAGTTTGACCTCTGTAACCATTCCCAACAGCGTCAAAAGCATTGGATCGAGTGCTTTCTCTAATGTTCCTAACATTGTTTATTCCGGTACTGCATCTGGTTCACAATGGGAAGCAAGAAGTTTGAATGGCTATGTAGATGGTTATCTTGTATATAGGGATGCTTCAAAAACAATTTTACTTGCATGCTCGGCAGCAGCAAGCGGAGAAATAACTATTCCTAACAGCGTCACTAGTATTGGAAAAAAAGCTTTCTATGATTGCCGCAGTTTGACCTCTGTGACTATTCCCAACAGCGTCACAAGCATTGGAAATGATGCTTTCTATAATGTTCTTAATATTGTATATTCAGGTACTGCAACAGGTTCTCCTTGGGGAGCAAAAATTATGAATGGCTATGTGGATGGTAATCTTATTTATAGTGATGATACAAAGACAATCTTACTTGCATGCTTTAAAACTGCATCAGGAGAAATAACTATTCCCAACAGCGTCACAAGTATTGGAGAGAGAGCTTTCTCTGGTTGCAGCAGTTTGACCTCTGTCCATATATCCGATATTGCCGCTTGGTGTGCTATCAAGTTTTCTGGGTCTGCTAATCCCCTCTCTTATGCACACAACTTATATTTAAATGGCGAATTAGTTACAGATTTAGTTATTCCCAACAGCGTCACAAGCATTGGAGATTATGCTTTCGCTGATTGCAGCAGTTTGACCTCTGTGACTATTCCCAACAGCGTCACAAGCATTGGAGATTATGCTTTCGCTGATTTCTTTTTATGCAGCAGTTTGACCTCTATCACCTGCGAGGCGGCAACACCACCGAATTGTGGAGGAAGTGTATTTTATTACGTTGACAAATCCATACCGCTTTATGTTCCAGCAGGCAGTGTGGCTACTTACAAAGCAGCTTACGAATGGAAAGACTTCGGTGATAATATCCAGCCGATTCAAGCTCCGGAAGCGGATGTAACAGATGTTGAAGCCAATCCGACGGATAATAGTGTTGTCATAAAATGGCCTGCTGTAACCGGCGCAACGGTTTATACGATTAATATTTACAAAGGAAGTAATCTTATCTGCACGCTGTCGTTCAATGAGTTGGGGCAATTGCTGAGTATCAGTTTTGCGAAGAAAGCAAATGGTGGCAATCCTAAAACCGCCGTACAAACGGCAACCGGTTGGCAGTTTACGGTTACAAGCCTTGAAGCCGGCACAACGTATGATTATACCGTTACCGCCAAAAAAGAAGGCAGCGAAACGCCTGTTTACGAGCAATCCGGCTCTTTCACTACCACCGGAATAGAAACTGCCATTGACCAAGTCACAAATGACCAATCACAAACTGCAAACAAGATTATCAAAGACGGTCAAATCTTCATCCTCCGTGGAGAGAAGGTATATACATTGCAAGGACAAAAAGTCAAGTAAGGGTATAATAAGGGTATAGTAACCCTATACGATGAGCAAGTGGCAGAAATGTCACTTGCTTTCGTTATGGAGAACTCTTAACGACCGACTTCTTGTGCTATGACTACAAAAAACAGACAAACATTACTGATTCGGATTCTTAAAACTTTCGGAATTATTAGTATATTTGAGACGGGTAAGTAGCAGGTAAGTGGCAGGTAAGTGGCAGGTGTTTGAAAAATACCGAATGCGCCCCTAAACTTTCGGAAGTTTTGGTTGTAAAAGGTCACTATAAATGTCCAAAATTTCTTCCGCCTCTTCACTGACAATAAATAGAATACATTCTATTTTTTGCTAAAAATCACATGAATCCTTGCATATGTGCAATTTTTGTTGTAATTTTGCGGGCAGTATGGGCAGAAGGCTGAAAATAGTCGTTCTTTTGATGTTATGCACTGTCAACATGGCGGCGCAGTATTTGGGTAGCGGGACAAGTGCTTTCGCTTTTCTGGATTTGCCTGTATCATCCCGCCTTAATGCGTTGGGCGGTACTAATGTGAGCGTGCGCGATGGCGATATTTCCATGTCGATGTGCAACCCGGCTCTGTTGGGAACGATGACCGACAAAGTGCTGCAACTCAACTATGCTTATTATCTCCCCGGTACGATGTTCGGCAGCGTGCTGTACGGCCATAATTTCGGGCGTTCTGCCATTGAACGCCACCCCGATGAGCCGGACAAACCGAATTATTTTGCGGCGGGGATTCACTTTTTGGATTACGGCAAGATGAAATATGCCGATGCGGACGGCAACTTGACAGGCGGAACGTTCGGAGCCAAAGATATACTAATCGACCTCATGTACGCCCGGCAACTGGGACCGCATTTCTCGGTAGGGGTGACACTCAAACCGGTCATCTCGTTCTATGAGTCTTACTCCGCTTTCGCACTCGGAGCCGATGTCGGCGCGCATTTCCAGACAAAGGACAGTACGCTGCAAGTCGGACTGAGTCTGCAGAATATCGGCTGGCAATTGAAAGGTTTCTACTCCGACGAAGGCGGTCAGGTTCGTGAAATGCTGCCCCTTAACCTGCAGATAGGTCTGAATTACCGTTTCAAGCACGCGCCACTGCGGTTGGGATTGACCATCCATAATATGCAGCAGTGGAATTTGGGCTATGAACATACGAACCTTTTAGCTGATGAAAAGACGGAGATCGGGTGGGCGGACATGCTGTTCAGACATACCATCTTTTTTATCGATGTGGTTCCTAAGAGCGAGCGTTTTTACCTAACGCTGAGTTACAATCACCGCCGCCGTGCGGAAATGAACCTCAAAGACCATGCTGCTATGGCGGGTCTGGCTATCGGAGCAGGTGTGCGGATTTACAAGTTCCGCTTGGGATTTGCACTTACCCAAGCGACAAAAAGCCATTTTACTTATCAGGTCTCGCTATCTCTCGACATTAACAAAATGCTAAAATAAACACTTAAATTTATTATGACCATGTTTACACAATCAGATTTAGAGCAATTGGCTCAACGCGGAATCTCTGTTGAGAAAGCCACTCAGCAATTACAATGTTTCCGCACCGGCTTTCCGAGTCTTGACATTGTAGCCGCCGCTTCTGTTAAAAACGGTATTCTTGCACCCAAGAAGGTGGAACAAGAGCAGTACATCGCTGCGTGGGAAGAATATTGCAAGGACAACCACAAGATTCTGAAGTTTGTACCGGCGTCAGGGGCAGCCAGCCGGATGTTCAAGAACCTGTTCGAATACCTCGACAACGGCATCGAGACCCCGTTTATCAAGGAGTTCCTCGCTAATATAGACAAATTCGCCTTCGGCGACCAACTTGCCGGTAAGTCGGGACAGGAAGCTGTTCGCTTCCTATTGGAAGACATGGCATACGGCAAATTGCCTAAGGGACTGCTCCTTTTCCATAAATACCGCGATGGCGCACGCACACCGGCATTAGAGCATTTGGCGGAAGGCGCATTGACAGGTGCTACTCATATTCACTTTACCGTCTCGCATGAGCATCTGCCGCTTTTCAGACAGCATATAGCCGACAACCTGCAGAAGTTTGAGGCGAAGTATGGTGTCAAGTATGAGGTCTCTTTTTCGGAGCAGATGCCTTCCACCGACACCATTGCCGCTAATCCTGATGGCACGCCTTTCCGTACGGCAGACGGCAAACTGCTTTTCCGCCCGGGCGGACACGGTGCATTGATTGAAAACCTCAACCAACAGGATGCCGATATTGTCTTCATTAAGAATATTGACAATGTCGTTCCTGACAATCGTAAGAAAGATACCGTTCGTTACAAACAAATCCTTGCCGGCGTTTTGGTTACCGAGCAAAAGCGTGTGTTTGATCTGCTACGCAACGGCAACCTCACTGACGAGGAACGTGCGCGGCTCAATCGTCCTATCCGTGTTTGCGGTGTGGTAAAGAACACCGGCGAACCCGGCGGAGGTCCCTTCCTTGTACGCGAAGCGGATGGCAGCATATCCAAGCAGATACTTGAATCCAGCCAAATCGAGGACAAAAGTCTCATGGCTACTGCCACACACTTCAATCCCGTTGATCTTGTCTGCGCTATACGCGACTACGAAGGGAAACCTTTCGACCTGCCCAAGTACGTGGATCCGAAGACCGGCTTTATCTCACAGAAATCCAAGGACGGCAAAGAACTGCTGGCTCTCGAACTGCCCGGACTTTGGAATGGTGCTATGAGCCGTTGGAACACGATTTTCGTCGAAGTACCCATCTCTACGTTCAACCCCGTTAAAACTGTTAATGATCTGTTGCGCGAGCAGCACCAATCATAAGCATCATATATTGTGAAAGTATTCTTTTTTGATCAGGACGGCGTATTGTATGACTCAATGCCCAAGCACGCAAAGGCTTGGGCAAAGGTTATGCAGGCGCACGGCATCGACTTCACCGAGGAAGACTGTTTCATCAACGAAGGTCGAACCGGGCAGGATGTTATTCATGAAGCAATTTTGCAGTACGAGAACCGCGAGGCAACCGAAGATGAGATATGGGAAATCTATGAGCAAAAAGCCGATGAGTTCCGTAAAATGGGTGACATTCAGCCTGTAGAGGGTGTTGTTGAAGTACTGCGTTATCTCAAAAAGAACAAAAAGCAGATTTGGGTGGTCACAGGCAGTGCGCAAGCCTCGCTACTGGATAATCTGAACACTAAGATTGGTCCGTTCTTTGACCGAAGTCAGATGATTACCGCGTTCGATGTGACGCACGGAAAGCCAGACCCCGAACCGTATCTTATGGCGTGGGATCGGTCCAAACAGCCCAAAATCGAATGCTGTGTCATTGAAAATGCACCATTGGGGGTACGTTCTGCCAAAGCCGCCGGATTATATACGATTGCTGTTAATACCGGTCCGCTGGCGGATATAGCCCTTTGGAATGAAGGGGCTGACCAAGTGTTCCCTTCGATGGTTGCTTTGCTTGAGTGGTTAAAAAAGTCCGGCATTTAACGCCGGACTTTTTCTATTTATTCGTTACCAGTTTTCGGATTTCACTCAGTTTGTTCAGTGCCTCAAGCGGCGTAAGGTTGTTAATATCCAACTGTGCCACTTCGTCACGCACTTGTTCCAATACAGGATCATCTAACTGAAAGAAACTCAACTGCATGCCTTCTCTGTGTTCACCCATCTGTCTTAACGGTTCCTTCATCTGCTTGGGTGCTTGCGGTCCCGAATTGGCAATTTGTGTGCTTGCAGACGCTTTTTCCAAACCTGCCAGCACTTGGTTGGCGCGCTCGACAATGGATGTCGGCATTCCTGCCAGCTTCGCCACATGAATTCCGAAACTATGCTCCGACCCGCCACGCACCAGTTTGCGCAGGAAAATCACCTTGCCGTTCACTTCGCGAACACTCACATTATAATTACGTACGCGCGCGAGCGACTTCTCCATCTCGTTCAATTCGTGATAATGGGTGGCAAAGAGTGTCTTGGCATGTCCGCGTTGCTCATGGATATACTCCACAATCGCCCACGCGATGGATATGCCGTCGTATGTGCTTGTACCGCGTCCCAACTCATCGAACAGGACAAGGCTTCGCTCGCTTAAGTTATTCAGGATGGCAGCCGCCTCGTTCATTTCAACCATGAATGTGGATTCGCCCAGTGAAATATTATCACTTGCTCCGACGCGCGTAAAGATTTTGTCCACTACGCCGATGGACGCGCTTTCTGCGGGTACAAACGAACCTATTTGCGCCAACAGCACAATCAAAGCCGTCTGCCGCAGTAACGCCGATTTACCTGCCATGTTCGGACCGGTCAGAATGATAATCTGCTGTCCGTTATTGTCTAATAGCACATCGTTTGCAACATATTCCTCGCCGATTGGCAACTGCTGCTCTATGACAGGATGACGCCCTTGATGAATGTCTATTACAAGGCTGTCGTTGACTTCCGGACATACATATTTATTGGCACGCGCCACATCCGCAAAACTAAGCAGACAATCCAACTGACCTACCACATTGGCATCCTGCTGCATGGCAGGCACGTATTCCGTCAGCGCAATCAGCAACTCGGTGTATAACCTGTTCTCTATGATTCCGATTTTCTCTTCGGCAGTCATGATTTTCTCCTCATACTGCTTGAGTTCATCCGTAATATATCGCTCGGCATTGACAAGCGTCTGCTTGCGAATCCACTCCTGTGGCACTTGCTCCTTGTATGTATTACGCACCTCTAAATAGTAGCCGAATACGTTATTGAACCCGATCTTCAGACTTTGTATGCCCGTTCGTTCTATCTCGCGTTGCTGCAAATCCTGCAGGTACTTTCGCCCGTTATTCTGGATATCCCGCAGTTCATCCAATTCACCGTCCACTCCGTTCACAAAGATCGTTCCTTTGCCCACGGCGACCGGCGGTTCCGGCACAAGGTCATGCAATATCCTGTCGCGCATTTGCTCGCATAGCGTCAGTTGTTGTCCTAACAGTTGCAGGAACGTATTATCCGCCGCCTGCTCGCATAATGCCTTGATTGGTGCCATCGTCTCTAACGCATATCCCAACTGGCGCAAGTCACGCGGACCGATACGCCCGGTAGCAACCTTGCTCACAAGGCGTTCCATGTCTTGGATACGCTCCAACTGGGTACTTAGAACCTCACGGGCTTCGGGATATTTGAACAGATGCTCCACTACACTCTGGCGGTTTCGGATGGAGCGCACAGACTTCAGCGGGAAGGTCACCCAGCGGCGCAGCATGCGGCTGCCCATCGGCGTGCGGGTGCGGTCTATCACCTTTATCAGTGTCAGGCTGTCTTCTGTCTGTCCGCCCAGCAGTTCAAGGTTACGGATCGTAAAACGGTCCAGCCATACAAAACGGTCTTCCTCTATGCGGCTTAAATGACGGATGTGTCCTGTCTGAAGGTGTTGTGTCATGTCCAGATAATACAATACGGCACCTGCCGCTATGACACCGTAGGGCAGGCTGTCCACACCGAATCCCTTGAGATTGGATGTCCCGAATTGTTTCTTCAGACGGTCATTCGCCGCATCCGCTGTCATCGTCCAGTCATCCAGTTCAAAGGTAAAATATCGATTTCCGAACGCACTCTCAAACACATCCCTCTTGCCGCGCAAGTATAACACTTCTTTCGGAGCAAAATTCACCAGCAGTTTGTCCACGTAGTCCGTCTCGCCTTGTGCCACAAGGAACTCACCTGTGCTGATGTCAAGGAACGCAACACCGACTGCGGTCTTGGCAAAATGCACGCATGCCACAAAATTATTCTCCTTCTGCTGCAAAGTTGTATCCGAGTAACTGACACCGGGAGTCACCAGCTCCGTCAGACCCCGCTTCACGAGTTTCTTGGTTAGCTTGGGATCCTCCAACTGGTCACAAATGGCGACACGCAAACCTGCACGTACCAACTTCGGCAAATAGGTGTCTAACGCATGAAACGGGAAGCCCGCCATCTCAATGGACGCCGCCGTTCCTGAATTGTTCCGGTGCGTTAGCGTGATGTTCAGTTCCTTTGACGCACGGACGGCGTCCTCACAATAGGTCTCGTAAAAATCACCGCAACGGAACAGCAGCAACGCATCCGGATATTGTGCCTTGATGTCCCTGAACTGCTTCATCATCGGTGTTTCCAAACTCTCTTTCGCCATAAGTCGTATTATTTGAAATCTACCGTAATCTTAAAGTTAAACATTCTCCCCGTCAAGTAGTTCGGGCTTGCCCATTGGTTGCCGACCGCGTCACTTGCCCAGAAATACGAATTGACATTCTTCCAATCAACCAGATTGAACACCTCAAACTGCAATGCCCACTGGGCAATGTGTTTGGCACTCTCACGGCGCATGAACTTTGCCGTTTTGGCGTTGAAGGCATATGTCGCGCCTATATCCAACCGGCGGTACGGCGAGGTGCGGAAACTCTTCATCGTCTGCAAATTACGGGGAGAAGAGAAGGGTAGGCCGTCGTTCCAGATGAACTTGATGTGAAATATCAGCTGCGGCAAACGCGGGAAGTAATCTTGGAACAGCATCGAAAACGAATAACGCTGTTCTTGCGGCAAAGGCAGCCACCCCCAATCAGGATGGTCCAACAAACGCTGCCGGGCGGACATCGCCGAAAAACTAATCCATGAATCTGCACCGGGAACCAACTCGCCATACAACTTCAAATCCACTCCCGCTGCATATCCGTATGCGTCATTTGCACCTGAATAGCGCACACGCACGTTGTCCACCGTGTAGCTCTCCAGCCTGTCCATATACTTATAGTACAACTCTGTTGAAAACTTGAACGGTCTGCCCCATGCGCGGAAATAATAGTCCACTCCTGCCACGGCATGAACGGACCGCTGTGCGCGTATCCGGTCGTTGAGGTGAATGCGGGTCACACCGTTGGCATCCGTCAGAGTGTCCCGCAATTCTTTGTAAAACGGTGCCTGATAATATAAACCCGTTGCCAAACGGAAACTGACATCACGTTTCCAGCCGGGAATAAACTCTACGGCGGCACGCGGACTGGGCAGCACCTCATTGGTAAATGACCACCAGTTCAACCGTCCGCCCACTGTCAGTAGCACACGGCATCGCTCCAAATTCCAGCGATAGGTGTTCTGTATATATGCCTGTACTCGCGCTGAATTCATCCGGCTTTCACCGCGCATGGAATAGTACAACTCCATCGCATCGCTGTTATCCGGCAATGAATAGCCTGCCGAGTCACGCCACTCCCATTCGTTAATATGGTCGCGGATCAGTTCTGCCTGTCCGCTGATTCCCCATTTAAGGGTATTCTGACCGCGCTGCCATTCGCCGTGGTGCGATAGCGTCACCACACCTGCCGAAAGACTGTTGCGTACATGCTCATGATACACTCCGGTTCCTAACGCCCGCACGTTCTGGACTTCGTTCACATCGTTTGACCGGCTCTCGCTGCCCGTCCCGTCATCCATCTGCGCATCTTCCAACGCATACTCGCCCGTTATGTCAAACGTCTCACGTTCGGAGGTATAAAAACCGCTCAGGTCAAAACCGACTGTCACTTTGTGACGGCTGCTCAGCAGTTTGTCTCCGCCGAACGTCCCTTTCGCCGATAAGGCTGCAAAAGCCGTCAGAAAACGGTCTTTTTCCTGCCCCTCATACCAAATCGACAGTTTCTTTGCATTGTCATAGCTGCCGAAATTCTCTGTCAGCGAATCGGGGCGGAAACGGTAATTGTTCAGACTCACGTTGCCCATGAACGACATATCCCACTTGCCGTGACGCGCGTTCTTGCCGACCCGCCAGTTCATGTAGGTCTGATAATCCACAAAGTTCGGTTGGTAATTGCCGCTCGTCGGCATGGCACCCAGCATGTAGCGCGAGGTCTTGTAACGTATGCCGTGCATCTGCGCAAAAGCACTGTCACCGTGACCGACATAAACGCTTGCACCTAACAGACTGGCACTCACACTTCCTTCAAATCGGTCCGGACGCTTGTAACTTATATCTAACACGCTGGACATCTTGTCCCCGTACTGCGCATCATAACCGCCTGCCGAAAAGGACACATTCTTCACCATTTCCGGATTGACAAAACTCAACCCTTCTTGCTGACCGCTCCGTATGAGCAATGGGCGGTGTACCTCAATCCCATTGACATACACCTCATTTTCATCGAACGTACCGCCACGTACATTGTACTGGCTGCTCAGCTCGTTGTTCTGGTTGACTCCGGAAAAAGTAATAAGAATGCTCTCTATCGATCCGCCCGTCGCATCAGGCATGAGGCGCGTCGTTCCCGCATCAATCTGATCCATCGAACCGCTTGTGCGTTTGATTCCGCGCACCTCCACTTCCTCTATCCACTGCTCATCTGTCGGTAGCGTCACATTGATATTTAGCACATCCTGCTGACCGACTATACGCTGCTTTGTAGTCACATATCCCACCATCGAGAATATCAGCTCCACCTCGCTCTCATCCACACTCCCGACCACGGATTTCCCGCCCTCTATGATTAGCGAATAGTATCCGTTCTTGTTGGTGGTGGTACCTTGAATAACTCCCTGAACACCTTGGGCGGTTACGTTCACCAACTCTATGCCGCGGTTGTCAATGTCCGTCACATAGCCATATACACGCATGGAACGTGCATACAAACTCGTTGCCGTCAAATACATGAAGGCAACGAGTAACCAACCACGTAAGTTACGTAGTGTAAACAACGGTTTTATTTTTTGAAATAACGGTTTAATAAACCTTCAAATCCTTTGCCATGACGAGCTTCGTCACGCGCCATCTCATGGACATTGTCATGAATAGCATCCCAGTTCATCGCTTTGGCGCGGCTTGCTATGCGCTGTTTCTCCTCACAGGCTCCGCATTCTGCCATGGCACGCTTCTCAAGGTTCGTCTTGGTGTCCCATACGATTTCACCTAACATCTCCGCAAAACGGGCGGCATGCTCCGCTTCTTCCATGGCGTAGCGGTGGAATGCCTCACCTATCTCCGGATAACCTTCGCGATGTGCCTGACGGCTCATGGCAAGATACATGCCCACTTCCGTTGCTTCTCCCATGAACTGTGCGTTCAGGTCCTTGATCATCTCTTCGTCTGTACCTTTCGCTATGCCTAATACATGCTCTACGGCAAATGCCAGTGGGGCGTTCTCGTCTGCTACATTCCATTCAACAACTTGTTTGCATTGGGGGCAACGTTCAGGAGCTGTTTCTCCTTCATACACAAATCCGCAAATCGGACAAATAAATTTCTTTTTCATAATTCAATAAATAAATGGTTATATAATTAAAAACTCTTCTGAATGCCGAACTTCAATCCGTACAAACCGGGCGTGAACTGGTTGGCTATCAGGTTGCGCAGCTTGCCGGAAAAAATAATCACATCGTTTGTATATTCATGGTAGTTTCCTTCCTCCTCATTGTGATAGAAGAAGGTCGTGCCGCTGTATCCTAAACTCAGAATCGAGAAAAATATCTGGAATGACCTCTTCTTGCTGAACTGATAGGTTATGACCGGTGACACTTGTAAACCGTAGGTGCAACTGTACTTCAGACCATCATAGTCTGTGCCGGAAACATCACCTTTGACCACGCTTGGGAACTCCATGCCTACAAAAGCATGCGCCTCAAGCCATATGCCTACCTTGTCGTTGAAGAGCGTTTTCAGACGATAACGCGCATAAGGGGTCACATCCCACGAACCTTGGTGAATACGCAACTCATGCGACAACTGGTTGCCGTCTTCAAGGTCAAAACTATACGTCGTTGCTGTGTTTTGATAACTGCCGCCGAGACGCACACCTATATAAACCCGTTCCTGCAAACGCCAACCGATCTCCGGCATTAGCCTGATCGACCAGCCGTTCTCCTTCCAGTTCGAACGGGTGTCATTGTGAAAATAGATGTCGAAGTTATATCCGTAATACAACTTCTGTTTCCACAACGGCACGGCTGCGGCGGCTTTCACTTCGGTTGCCGTGTCTTGGGGCGTAACATCCTGTGCCTCACCCGCTATCGTCGCTACAGAGGATAAGCCGTCCGCTATATGGTCATCCTGACCGCGTACCACACAGGCGATCAACACCATCAAGATTACTAAACATTCTTTTTTCATAACAGTCCTTTTTTAAATTTCGTTGCAAAAGTACTATTATTTTTTGATATATGCAAATAAATGTCTAATATATTTGCATATTTGGCAAAAATAAACTACCTTTGCAGCAAAATTCCATGTCCGAAGGATGTCGCGTTGCCTTCGGCTTCCCGGACAACCAACCCCGTTACATAAATGAAAGCTGTATTTGTCAATGGTTCTCCGCGCAAGAATAAAAACACCGCGCAATAATCGGATTACATATCACAAACATATACACTTATGAATACTGACCGCATACTTCCCGTCAACCGGAAACATCTCTTGCTTATGCAAGTCTTGTGCTGGCTCGCACCGGGTATTAAAATACTCGTTACCGGCATACAATCGTTGATGAAGGTGAACGCCGACCATCCCGGGCGCGTTTGGTGGCTGGCACTCATCGCTGTAGCCGTTGCTGTCTCTTTCTCGTTGATGTTCAATAACTTCGTCAAACGATATACCGAACGTATCCTCACATTCCCTGAACGCAAAAAATCACTCTTTGCCTTCTTGGACTTGCACGGTTATATCCTTATATTTTTCATGATGGGATTGGGTATCAGCCTCAAATTCATTCCGGGTATGCCCGTTGAGTTCTTTGCCGGATTCTATCCCGGATTGGGGACTGCGCTTTCCATCGCCGGAGTCAGATATTTCGTCTCTTGGCTTAACGCTTAGCCCACAGCCTTTATTAGGCTATTATTAGGTTATTATTAGGCTATTATTAGGATATTTCAGATAGTTTGCAGTCTCACTGCCATGCCAAAAGGATGCAAATGTATCTTAATACAATACAGATTGAAAAATGAAACGCAAATTTACCCTTATTGTTTTAACGCTGCTTTATTGCAGCATAAATTGTTTTGCTATGCTTCCATCCAGTGCTCAAATCGTTATCTGCCCTTATTGCAAGGAAGAAAAACCGCTTTTACGGCTAATGTCAGGAAATACCATCGGAGGAAAGCAGTGGAGTGACCTCAAATCGGATTATCCTATGCTGCCGAAGCCGTCCGCCGTTCAGAAATGTCCTCGGTGCGGGAAGTACTTTTTCCTCTCAAATGCCGAGAAAAAAGAAGGACAAGACTATTCCATGGAATTGGGGGAACTCACTTTCGATCAGGCAAAAGAGGCACTTGCGCAATTCCAAGAGGACAGCCTCTCCGTACAAAATGAAATAAGTTTGCGTTTGCTTTTTGTCCACAAATACAATGATACTTTCCAAAGGGAACATGTTTCAAAAGGCAAAAAACCATCGGCTGAAGATATGGAACTGTTTGAGCAACAGGTCTTGCGCCTAATCCAAATATGGGATATAGAGCCGCTCATAAAAGCTGAATTATATCGTGAAATCGGAGATTTCGAAAAATGTCTTGTCATTCTTGGCGAACTGAACGAAAATGACTCCTTCATGAATAAAATAGCCGAAAAAATAAAAACCTTGGCGCAAAACCGAAAAACGTATGCCTTTATAATCGATGATACACTATAAATGGTAAAGAATCAATCACAAGCATAATTCTTCATCCATTTCGGTCTATGCAGCCTATTGAGTTCGCCGACATATTATCTACGGAATTGCAACTCGCCCACACGGGTTATCTCACCCATGCGCTGTGTTTACAAGGCACTGCAACGCTCCTTTTCAACGGCGCGGCGCACCCTTTGCAGTCCGGCGACTGCATCATAATGCAACGGAGCGAATCGGCGCAGATTGCTGATGCGAGCGCGGATTTTCGGACTATCACCGTCTATGTCACGCCGGAGTTTATCCAGATGGCGTTGCCGCTCTCCAATTACGGCACGCGCGGACATATGATGCTCTTCAACGACCCGGTCATACACCTCAACACGCGGCAGCAGGAGCGGTGCAGAGAGAATATGGAATATGTGCGCACACGTTGCGCCGAGGTCGAACACCGATTCTATTTGGATTTGACGCTCAATGCCGTGCAGGGCATGATCATTGATTTCTTTGATTTCCACGCGGAGATTTACGATGAGAAGAACGACCTCAGCCACTCTAACGCGCACCTCATGAACCGTTTTATTGAGATGTTGGAGCGCGGCGACTACCGCACGCACCGCGACATCGCGTATTATGCCGACCGCCTCTATGTCACGCCCAAATACCTCTCTGAGACCTGCAAATCCATCAGCGGCTGCGGCGCGGCGTATTGGATTAACCGCTATACCTCTGTCGAAATATCCCGCCTTCTCCGTGACCGCTCGCTGACCCTCGCCGACATCGCCTTCCGTTTCGATTTCTCATCCACGGCTTATCTGAGCCGTTACATCCGCCAGAACCTCGGCGTCTCCGCCTCCGAGATACGGGGAGGAGACAAGTAATCGTGCCTATGGCTAAGCCATAAAGAAAGTTGCCGATTATTAAGAATTCCTTTCCCCTGCATGAGCCGATTCATTCATCCAAACGATTACTTGGTGTTCCTCGGAACACAAAACAATTAGCGGACAGCCGGAAGGTTGCCCGCTAATGGAATTCCATGGGTTATCCATGGGATTATAAAGCTGATTGTGTCAATGTAAGATCTTTGCTCTCGCCTTTCTTGACTGTAACTGCCGTTTGACCATTGATGCTTCCTTTATTGTCATAAGTGACATAATAAAGTGTTACACGGTCATCTACACCGAAATCAAGACTTTTTAGACTAAACTCCGCAACACCTTCTGAGTCTGTTACCGCAGTAGCCTCGGCAAACATCTTGGTTGTCAGACCATGTACATCTTTTGTTGTTTGGTCAAATTGGTAAACTGTTTCTCCGCTGACTGCTGCTCCCAAAGCAGTAGTGACTTTTACATGAACAGTTGCTTGTTCTTTTGTTGCACAACCGGTCATCAGAATTGCACTTGTCGCAACTACCATTGCGAACAAAATCCTACTAAACTTTTTCATTGCTTAGATATAAATTGTTTTGTTGCTTTGCAGCAGCCATGGGCAAAGCGGTTAAATAATAAACAAACAAAAGCGTGAGGCTGCTATGCCACATACTTTGTAGAGAGGTAATTAGGAAGACCTTTTAAGCAAGCATGTAGATAGTAACTCCACGCAAATACGTGAAGCCTATTTGCTATTCTCTTGCTTAGATGAAAAGTTCCTAATTTTTCTCTACAAAGAGTAAAGCAAACGCTTCTTATTTTAATATGTATCGCGCGTCGCTACGCACTTGTCTTTCCCCAGTTTAACGTCTCGGAGAGGGACGTATATTTCAGTTCTCTTGTTGTAAGCGATATATTTCTTTCTGTCGTTCTATCTCACGACGCAATTCCTCCGGGGTCGGCAAGAACAATTTGTATTTTGTTGCAAAGAGTTGTTCATTACCTTTCAACACAGAATATCGGGCAATATCTTCATCCGTTTCACTACAAAGCAAAATTCCAATAGTGGGATTGTCTGTTTCTGTACGCTTCAATTCATCAAACATACGCACATACATATCCATCTGACCGACATCCTGGTGGGTCACCTTTCCGATTTTGAGATCAATAAGCACATAGCATTTGAGAATGACATTGTAGAACACAAGGTCGATATAATAATCCTGCGATGCGGTACGTACCAGTTGTTGTCTGCCCATAAAAGCAAAGCCCTTGCCGAGTTCCATTAAGAACTCCTGCAAATGGGAGATTATGGCATTCTCAAGATCTGTCTCCGAATACGTTTGGTCACGCTTGAAACCCAAGAATTCTGCCATTACGGGATTCTTAATCAGTTCCGCCTGTTTGATATGCGTTACCACCGCGTCAGTCTCAGGCAGTTGCGGGGCAGAAAGATGCCGTTCAAAATATTGCGTGCTGATATTCCTGTCCAATGTGCGCACGCTCCACATCTGCGTGGACGCCTCGCCCAGATACCAACGGATAGCCGTATCGTCTCCGACACGCAAAGTACGGTAAATATGTGTCCAAGTCAGATTTGGAAACCGCGATTTCCAAATGTCAAAATCAGGGAAAAGAGCATAGAACTGCCGAAAGGAACGAAGGTAACGCGGAGAGTAACTTTCGCCGTACTCGCCTGCCAATTTTTCCGCGAGAAAATCAATTATCTGTGCGCCATATTCAGCACGTTTCGCCCCTTGTTGCTCTTCCTTAACAATACGTTCTCCGATATGCCAGTAGGTCTCTATCATCGATGCATTGACAGACATATAAGCTTGTTGTTTGCCCTGCTCTATGATTGTCCGGACATCATCAACAAATGTCGGGCTTACAGCCGTGGGGGAAATACGAATATGTGGTTTGATGTTACTCATTTTTGCTAACCTTTGCAACTTTTGGCTTACTTAGCCATTTTTCTCGTGCTTAGCAGCACTCGATTAAAAACTGCTGCAAAGTTACTTCTTTTTTTTGAATTGTGCAAGGTTTTTTCTGCTTTTTCGGCGAATTGTGTATCATTTGCCGTAAATTGTGTAACGGATATTTCGTAAAATTGTTGTACCTTTGCACCGATTTTATACTATTGATTTTAATTAACAAACCCATATGTCCTATGCAAAACTTTGATTACCAAACACCTACACGCTTGATTTTTGGTGAAGGTGTAGTAGAGAAACTGCCGAAAGTGATGAGCGCTTTCGGCAAGAAAATCCTCCTGACTTACGGCGGAGGCAGTATTAAGAAGATTCCGGCTTTCAGAAATCTGCCGTCAGCCATCAGTAATCAGTATTCAGGTCTCAGTCTTTATGACTACGTGCGTGAGGCACTCAAGGACTTTGAGATAGTCGAACTGAGCGGTATTCAGCCGAACCCGAAATACAACCCTTCCGTGTTGGACGGCGTGCGGCTGTGCAAGGAGCATAAAGTGGATGTCATTCTCTCCGTCGGCGGCGGTTCTGTACTCGATTGCTCCAAGGCGATTGCAGCCGGTGCCTGCTATGACGGCGACCCGTGGGACCTCATTTCCTACAAGGTCAAAGCCCAGGCAGCCCTGCCGATTGTGGATATCATCACGCTGGCTGCCACGGGTAGCGAGTACGACTGCGGAGGCGTTATCTCCCGCACGGAGACCAACGACAAAATCGGTTATATGGACCGCCACTTGTTCCCTGCCGTTTCGTTCCTTGACCCGACCTACACGTTCTCGGTCAGCAAGAAACAGACCGCAGCGGGCATTGCCGACGCGATGAATCACACAATTGAGCAGTATTTTGCGGAAGACACTACGCTCCTCAACGACGGTTTCTGCGAGTCTATGCTTCGCTCGCTCATGGAGAACGGACGCAAGTGTATCGCTAACCCCGAAGATTACAAGGCGCGCGCGGAGATGATGCTGGCTTGCACCTACGGCTGCAATGGTATCTTGGCACTCGGTAACAGCGAATCCGGCTGGCCCTGTCACGGCATCGAGCATGCCCTCTCTGCGTACTACGACATCACTCACGGCGAAGGCTTGGCCATCATCACACCGCGGTGGATGAAGCACATCCTCAATGAACACACCCTGCCGCGTTTCGTCAAGTACGGCATCAATGTCTTCGACATCGACCCCTCGCTGACCCAATGGGAGATTGCCAACAAGGCCATCGAAGCGACCTACGCGTTCTTTGAGTCCATTAACATCCCGATGCACCTGCGCGAAGTGGGTATCGACGAGAGCCGTTTGGACGAGATGGCGCACCATATCGCCGTCAACGAAGGGCTGGAGAATGCCTATGCGCCGCTTACAGAACAGGACATCAAACAAATCTTAATTGACAGTCTCTAATATGGAAGCATTTCGTGTAGATCCGCGGGTGACGACACCCGAAGCGCAAGCCGCGTATATCGAGCAGGGACGCAAGCTCTTTGCATTCAACCAGACCGTTCCCTTCACGCCTGAGAACATCGAAGCGACGAAAGCCCTCTTTGGTGAGAACCTCGGCGAAGGATCCATCGTCCAACCGCCCTTGAAGGGTGTCTGCTTTGATATGGTACATATCGGCAAAAACGTCATGATCATGCCGGACTGTCTGATGATGTCGCGCGGCAGCATCACTATCGAAGATGGCGCAATGATTGCGGCGAACGTGCAACTCATCAGTAATAACCACGACCTCTACGAGCGCCAGATACTCATCTGCAAGCCCGTGCGGATTTGCAAGAACGCATGGGTGGGTGCAGGTGCAACCATCCTGCCGGGCGTGACGGTCGGCGAGAATGCAGTGGTAGCCGCTGCCGCCGTCGTCACCAAAGATGTGCCGGCAAACACCATCGTGGGCGGCAACCCTGCCAAAATCATCAAAACCATCCCGCCAAAGGAGTAAGGAATGATACGGTTTAGCAATAATTATCTGCAGCGAACGTGATGCGAACGTAGTCAGTAAGAAAAACAAAAAAAGTGTGCCAATTGAAGTTGACACACTTTTGAAGATTATTACTTTTTCAGAAGGTTATTACAGCAGTTTCTTGACTTGCTCATAGACGTTTTGGGCGGTGAAGCCGAGTTTTTCGTCAAGGACTTTGTAAGGCGCAGAGAATCCGAAGGAGTTGAGTCCCCAGACGGCACCGTTTTCTCCGACGAGTCCTTCGAGTGTGCAAGGCAGTCCGGCGGTCATTCCGAAACGCTTGATGCCCTTCGGGAGGACGGAGTCCTGGTACTCTTGGGGTTGCTCACGGAAGCGTCCTTCGGAAGGAACGCTGACGATTTGCAGGCGGATGCCATCTTTGCGGAGCAGTTCAGCACCGGCGATCAGAGTTGAAACCTCGGAACCGGAAGCCAGTAATACGACTTGCGGGTTGTCGTCTTTAGAGACGATGTACGCGCCTTTTCGGAATCCGTCAAGGTTGACATTAGGAACGGGTGCTATGTCCTGCCGGGAAAGGATGAGTGCGGAAGGTGTTTCGGTATTTTCGATGGCAGCGCGCCAAGCGAGAGTTGTTTCCTCAGCGTCTGCCGGACGGAGGACGAGCATGGAAGGTTTGCCGTGATGGTTGTGCAGTTTCTCCATGAGGCGGATTTGTGCCTCTTGCTCAACGGGTTCGTGTGTCGGTCCGTCTTCACCGACGCGGAAGGCGTCATGCGACCAGATGAACTTGACGGGAATTTCCATAAGAGCCGCCATACGTACAGCGGGTTTCATATAATCGCTGAACACGAAGAATGTGCCGCAGGCGGGGATGATTCCGCCGTGGAGTGCCATACCGATCATGACGCACGCCATGGTGAGTTCGGAAACGCCGGCTTGCAGGAACTGTCCTGTAAAGTCTCCGCGTTGTATCGCGTGTGTTTTCTTTAGGAATCCGTCCGTTTTATCGCTGTTACTTAGGTCAGCAGACGAAACAATCATGTTGCCAACGTTTTCAGCGAGGAAACTGAGTACGGTGGCACTTGCTCCTCGTGTGGCAGCCCCGGGTTTCTGTTGAATGAGACTCCAGTCAATGCAAGGCACTTCGCCGCTCATGTATGCTTCATATTCGGCTGCGGAGACGGGGTTGGCTTGTTTCCATTCGCGGTATTTGGCGTAGTAGTTGTTGGCGTATTCGCGTAACTCGGCGGCGCGGCGGTCGTATAGTTCTTTTACTTCGGGGAAGATTTGGAAGGGATTCGCAGGGTCTCCGCCGAGGTTTTCGATTGTTTTCTCGTATGAAGCCCCTGATTTGGAGAGTGGTTGTCCGTGTGTGGAGCATTTGCCTTCGAACGATTGTCCGTCGGCTGTAACGGCTCCTTTTCCCATGGCGGTGTGTCCGATGATGAGTGACGGGCGTTTTTTCTCGTCTAATGCGTGTTGGAGAGCCGTTCGGATGGCGTCGGGGTCATTACCAGGAATCTCTTGTACATACCATCCCCATGCTTCATATTTTTTGGCAACATCTTCGGCGGTCACCTCTTTGCAGGTGGTGGAGAGTTGTATATTGTTGGAGTCATAGAACATGATGAGGTTGTCGAGTCCGAGGTGTCCTGCAATACGTCCTGCGCCTTGTGAAATCTCTTCCTGCACGCCGCCGTCGGAGATGAAGGCATAGATGTTCGGGTTGTGGATGTCGCCGACCCTTGCGTTGAACCATTTGGCGGCGATGGCAGCACCGACAGCGAATACATGACCTTGTCCGAGGGGTCCTGAGGTGTTTTCAATGCCGCGTTCTACATCCCGTTCGGGGTGTCCGGGAACGACGCTTCCCCACTGGCGGAGTGTTTGGAGTTCGTCGAGTGTGAATTTGCCTGCGAGGCAGAGTTGGCTGTAGAGCATCGGAGCCATGTGACCGGGGTCAAGGAAGAAACGGTCTCTTGCTTCCCAAGTCGGGTTTTCGGGGTCATAGCGCAGGAATTCGGAATAGAGTACGTTAATAAAATCGGAGCCGCCCAAGGCACCGCCCGGGTGACCGCTTTTTGCTTTTTCAACCATGCTTGCAGCCAAAACGCGAATGTTGTTTGCTGCTTTGTTCATTAATGCTGTGCTGTTCATAATATTATTGTTTTAAGTTAGAATTTGTATCCGATGTAATAATTGAATCCCCAGTTGGTGTCGTCTCGGTATCCGAATCCGGGAATATAATAGGGCATGACTTGTTCGTCGCTTACCGTTCTGGTAAAAAGGACTTTGAGCCTTACCGCCCAACCCATTTGCAATCCTTCCCAGATCTGCACTTGAACGCCCAACACGACTTCTCCCCAGCAGTCAGCCCGGAACCGGTCGAGGAAGTCTAATTTCTGCATGCTCTGCCAGTAGGGGCTGTTGAGTGTTACTCCGAGCAGATCATATCCCTGCAGTGCTGTACCGACGCGGACTCCGACGAGAAGGGCATTCAGCCGTTCGGGGTGTTTCTTTAGTCCGTTAATGTCCAGTCCGACGCGGAAGAATCCGCCTTCGCCGCTATGTTCGCCGCCGTTGGCAAATGTTTCGGCTTTGGCGAATCCTGCTTCGAGGGTGGGGTAGAACCGCTGCTTGAGTCGTATGTTCCATGCCATTTCGAAACTGAGTATTTTTCCTTTGGATGTGGCGGCTTCTATTATCGTGTTGGCAAGGTCAAGTTTGAGGTTCATTCCCTGATAGATGACGGTGTCGGAGTAAATGCGTGTCCCGTCCTTCAACCGCGCATATTTGCCGGTAAGTCCTGTCCCGTTTTCGGCGATGGTGTCCTGTTTAATATGCCGTGGTGATTTGATGTGTTCGGCGCGGATGAATGTCGTATCCATGGCGTGCATGAATGTTACCGAATCCGTTTGCTGAGCCATGGCGGCAAGCCACAGGCTACAGAACGCCAACGCCAATATGCCCCTTAAAGTATTCAAAGATCAATGGTTGTAAACACTTTAATATTATCTTGTTCTGCTGTTTCGACGGCAGCATTGATTATTTTGACAGAATCAATCCAAGTCCCTTTGCACCAAACGGAGTCGATGGTGTGATAAACGACGCAACCGCATGCCATGGAAACAAAACGTCTTGTGTTGTCATGCCGGAAATAGACGATGTCTTCTTCCCCGTGCCAGTTCAGGGTGAAAACGGTCACATTGGTATCAATTCGGAGCGGAACAAGGACGCGGCTGATGTTTTTGCGGTTGTCATACAGGACGGAGTCATTGTTGAGTCCCTGTACGGTGATGCTGTCCCACGCGGTGAATTCGGTAGCGAGGTCGTTGGTGTCAACGGCAAGTCCCCGCAGGGCTATTCCGGCGACAACGCCGGTGTTCTGTCGGCAGACTTCATCGGGCTGACATCCTGCAATAAACAGTGATGTAAGGATGAACCATAGTATGACAGATTTTGTTTTCAAAGCAAGCCACGTGCCTCGTCTTTGAGGGCTTCCAGTGCGATTTGGTGGGGGGTGTCCCCGTTGTTGTTATATGCGGTCATCAGCACTTTGGCATAATCGAGTGCGTTCGATTCGGGCGGCAATTGGAGTGACATGGCGGAAATGAACGCCCCTATTTGGTCGCGTGCGCCGATGATTTTTGCCCAAACTTCGTCGCTTACGTAAATCTGCTGGCTCATGTTGTGGTCAAATTCGAGCCTGACGGCGCGCAGCAACTCCTGCTGCATTTTCGCCACGGGCAGTGCGGCGAGTGTCGTACCGGCTTGCTCCATCCGTTCGCTCAGGCTCATGACGAGTGCCTCGGGCTGGGTGCGTTCCAAGAGCAACGCCAGCCGTTCATAGGCGCGCAGTCGTGTCGGGGAGATTTGTTTTTGTGCCGCGCGTTTGAGTTCCCAAAGGCGTTTCTGCTCTTCGTTCTTGAATAATTTATGCATTACAATCCACACGCTGATGAGTACGATAAGCGACGGAACGGTAAACTTCAAAATCTCGATCATGACATTACAAGGATAAAAACGCCACAAAGGTACAACAAAAATTGCACATGTGCAAGGATTAATGTGATTTTTAGCAAAAAAATAGAATGTATTCTGTTATTTTCGGGGATAGATTTCTAAGTATTCCTTGGCTTCCTGTGTTTCCTATGCTCCCAGGGGTTCCCGGGATTTATAGTTAACCCCCCCAAGTGACCTTTTACAACCAAAAATTCCGAAAGTTTAAGCGCGCATTCGCTATTTTTCAAACACCTGCTACTTACCTGCCACTTACCTGCTACTTACCCGTCTTAAATATACTAAAAATTCCGAAAGTTTTATGAATCCGAAGGAGTATTGTTTTCAGTGCCGCAATTCGGTGTATGAGCGTGTTCGTGGAACACAGCGCAGCGGGATTTTGTAAATTCGGACGGACTTTTTAGATGAATTTGAAATTTTACTCGTGATGGTATGGTTCATTGCGGAGAATGGTCATGGCGCGATAGAGTTGTTCGATGAAGAGGAGTCGTATCATTTGGTGTGAGAATGTCATTTTGGACAGTGAGAGCATATCGTCCGCGCGGTTATAAACAGCCTGCGAGAATCCGTAAGGGCCGCCGATGGCAAAGACAATATTGGGAGTTGCCGCCATTTGTTTTTGGACATATGCGGCAAAGTCCACCGATCGGAACTGTGTGCCGCGTTCGTCAAGAAGGATCAGCCTCGCGTTGGGCGGGACTGCGTCAAGAAGGCGTTCCCCTTCAAGGGTTTTCTGTTGCTCAAAAGACAGTTTGCCCTGTTTGAGATCGGGAATGATTTTGATGTCAAAAGGCAGGTAATGGGTCAGCCTCTGCCGGTAGTCGGCAATAAGTGCGTCCAAATGTTTGTCGGTGGTTTTACCGATTAAAATCAGTCTAAGCATGAGTTATTGTGATTTAGTGAGGCGGTGGAAGCGTATGTGGAACAGGAGTGCGGCGACGGCGAGTCCGCAGATAAATCCAACCCACATGCCGGCGGCTCCCATGTTTAGAGTAAACATGCAGACAACGCCGACGGGCAGTGCGATGAGGATGTATGCAACAAAGGCGTAGAACATAGGTCTGTTGACGTCGGTTATACCGCGGAGCATTGAAGCCCCGACACACTGCAGTCCGTCGGCGTACTGGAATAATCCTGCAAACAGAATCAGTCGGGACGCGATGTCAATGACCTCGCTGTCCTCGGTGAACAGCAACGGAATGACATGTCTGAGTCCGATCATCAGTCCCGCCCCGACGGTGTTCATAAGCAGCACAAGGTGAATGCTCGCATGCGAAGCCATTTTGACGGCGTGCATGTCGCCTTTGCCGAACTGTATCGAGACGCGAATGGTCGTTGCCGCCCCGATGCCGGTTGCGACCATGAAAGTGAGGTCGGCAATCTGGTTGGCAATCTGATGTGCGGCAAGTGCCTCCTTGGACAGCCAACCGACCATGACGAAAGAGGCGGTGAACGTAATCGTTTCAAGCAGTGTCTGCCCTCCGATCGGAAGACCGACCCTCAGCATTTGTGACAATACATCGCGGTCGTTGAGTTCCCCGCCAAACATCGACACGTACTTGCGCCAATTCCGCTTGACAAGGATAACCGCCGTAAAGCAGAAAGGCATAAGCATTCGCGATATAAGCGTCGCTATGCCCGCTCCGGTTGCCCCCATCGCTTCAAAACCACAGTGACCGAAGATAAACACCCAGTTGAGCAATATATTGAGACCGTTCATCACAAACGTGATAATCATGGCGGCGGTCGTGTTTCCTAATCCCTCGAGGAACTGCTTTTGAAGGCAGAAAAAAAGGAACGGCACCAAAGAGATGACGATAAGCGTAAAGTACGGCTTGGCTGCTTTGGTAACCTCAATTTCCTGTCCGAACAGGTCAAGAGCGGGAATACATGCGCCCAAGAGGCACAGCATAAGTATAGAAAGCAGAATTGTCAGCCACACGCCGTTTTGCAGCAGTCCTGCAATGCGCGTTTCGCACATCGCTGCTTTTTCCTCGTTGTGTCTGTCCAAATGCTTGTGTTTGCGACCGACTTCCTGTCCGACCAAAGGGGTTACGCCCATCAGAACCCCCATTGCAAACACCATTGCCGTAAAAAAAACCGCATTGGAGAAACTGACGGCGGCAAGAGCCGTAGTCGAATAGTGACCGACCATGATTGAGTCGAACAAACCCACTAACGCAGCACCAAGTTGGGTGAGCATAACCGGCATAGCCACTTTGAGGTTTCGCTTGTAATATGGCAGGTAGTGAGAAAAACTCATTTTTTACCATGCAATGCCGCCATCAACTGTTGCGCCGGCCCCGTAAGCGTCTTGTCGGACAGACCTCTCTGTCTTGCGAAAGTCGTCCAGTCCTTGGCTCCGTGGTCGTCTTTGAGCGGAAGACCTAATTGCAGGAAGTGGCAGTACGCAATCGCCAAGGCATCCGTCGCGTCCAGTTTTTTGGGCATACGGTAGTCAGGGATTTTGAGGAAGCGTTGCAGCATGCCCGCAACCTGCTCTTTGGACGAGTGACCGTTTCCCGTAATCGCCATTTTGATTTTCATCGGGGAATATTCATTGACGGGAATGTCACGGGACAAGGCGGCGGCAATGGCAACGCCCTGCGCATGAACAATCTTAATCATCGTCTGCGGATTCTTATCCACAAACTGCGTCTCAATGGCAAGTTCGGTCGGATGATAACTGTCAATGAGGTCTTGAAGAAAGAAAAACTCCTTCTGCAAACGCGCATACTGGCCGTCCAACTTATGCACATCCAGCACATTGAAATCAACCAAAGAGACCTTTTGCCCTTCTGTGTCCAACAGGGCATAACCCATGAACAGCGTTCCGGGATCCACCCCTAAAATTCTATGTTTGCTAACTAATTTATCTACCACTTTCCACTTTTCAAACTCCCCCTTTTTGGGATGGGGGCGTTATTCATCAACAAGATATAAATCTTCCTTGTCGGTGTGCATAAGATACTGCTCTCGCGCAAAACGCTCCAAACTGTCCGTTGACTGCAAGACCTGCAAGTCATGCCGGGTCTGTTCAATAGCGCGTTCGTACATATCCCGTTGGGACTCCAGTTCGCTGATTTGTCGTGCTTTACGCAAACGCACCCGGTAACTCTGCTCGCCTACAAACACCATCACCACCGCAAAAACGGCTAAGGTCAGCCAGTATTTGTTAAACAAGTACTTGCGCAATATAAACCAAAACCTCTTCATTCACGATTTACCTTAATTTCAGGCGCAAAAGTACTGTTTTTTTTTGAGATGTCAAAATTTTTTTATATCTTTGCCGCGTTTTTATCCCTTATCGGCAGATGAGAAACGAATACCTACACATATTTATTGCATGGTTATGTATATTGACGGGCTGTTCGAACGTGTCGCACAAACAGACAACGGTTCCCCCTGTCAATGTTCGCGTACAGGTTGTTACACCCGTTCGGACAGACGGAAATATGCGTTATGTCGGAACAGTGAAGGCGGTTCATGAGATTCCTCTTGCGGTTCAGACTACCGGCCGTGTTGTTACTGTAGAATGCCGCGACGGCGAGCGGGTGAGAAAAGGACAAGTCCTGCTGACCCTGGACAGCACGCAGGCGGTACAGGCATATCATTCCGCTGCTTCGGTTTTGCGTCAGGCGGAAGACGCATACAAACGTGTCAGTCAAGTGCATGCAAGCGGTGCCGTTACAGACCAGCAGATGGTGGAAGCGGAAAGCAAATTGTCACAGGCACGCTCGATGGCAGAGCTTGCTCGTCATCAGGTTGAGGAATGTACTCTGCGTGCCCCGTCTGAGGGCATAGTCAGCGGGTTTAATGCCGAGGTCGGCGAGTCCCTTCTGCCCGGAGCGCGCATAATGACCTTGCTTGATATGTCAGGCTATGATGTGAGTTTTGCCGTTCCCGAGACTGAAATCAGTAGTGTTAATGCCGATCAAACCGGCATAATGACTTGTGCTGCAACAGGTGAACAATATACCATCCGTATCAGGGAGAAAAATCTTAACGCCAACCCTCTTGCTCATACTTATTCCGTCCGCGCGGATATTACCGGCGAAACAGGCAACCTGCTGCCGGGGATGGTTGCAACGGTTATGCTGACGTCGTCCGCCGGCAACCATATTGTTGTGCCAGCGGCTTGTATCCGCCTTCTGCCAAGCGGTGCAAGTGTATGGGTTGTGCGGGACGGAAGGGCAGTAAGACTCCCAGTTGAAGCGGGCGGTTATCAGGCAGACGGAGTCCGTATCAGCCAAGGATTAACAGAGGGGGACAGTATTATTGTCCAAGGCTTTCAAAAACTATATAATGGGTGTGAAATAGCTGTTGTTGACTGATGGGCAAGACAGATCACATACAATGGGCAATGCGTCATCACGGTATAGTGGCGGCGGTTTTTCTGACACTGACCGGTTTCGGTATATGGTCTCTGCCTAAACTCAACAAGGACGAGTTTCCGCAGTTCACTATCCGACAGGGAGTAGTTGTGGCACTTTATCCCGGTGCGACTGCACAGGAAGTGGAAGAACAAGTGACTATTCCGCTTGAGGAGTACATCAATTCCTTTGAGGAGGTGAACAAAGAACAAACGTACAGTACGACAGAAGACGGAGTGGTGTATGTGTATGTGATGATCCGTAACAGTGTGGAGGACAATGCCGGTGCGTGGACTCGTATCCGTGCGGGATTGCCATTGCTACAGAAGACACGGTTGCCAGCCGGTGTACTGCAGACTCTGGTGGTGGATGATTTCGGTAACACATCATCCATGCTGTTGGCGGTGGAGAGTGAGCATCGCAGTCCCCGTGAGCTGGAACAGTATGCCAAGGAAGTGTGTACCCGCCTGCGGACTATTCCCGAAACGGGCAAATTACGGATACTCGGACAGCAGACAGAAGAGATAGCCGTCACCATAGACCCCGAACAACTGGCAGCATACGGTATAAACGAGAACCTTTTGCAGACACAGATGGCATTGCAGGGATTGAGGACTATAGGTGGAACAATGAATAGCAACAATGCCCTGCAGGTTGTCATTCCCTATCAATCGGAATACGAATTACAGGAGCAGATTGTGTGGTCAGACCCGAGTACCGGCACCATTGTCCGTCTTCGGGATATTGCTGTTGTCGAACGCCGTTACAAGGAACCGGATTCGTATGTGGAGTATAATGGCTCCTCGTGTCTGATTATCAATATCGAAATGGTGCCAAAGCATAATATTGTGGCTTTCGGTGAGAGGGTTGACGAGGTTCTTGCGAATGTTAGTGAGAGCATGCCGCCTGATGTGCAATTCCATCGTATAACAGACCAGCCGAAGGTGGTGAACGACTCTGTTTTCAGTTTTCTGAGAGATATTGTAATAGCCATTCTGGTTGTTATCGTTGTTATGCTGTTGCTTTTTCCACTACGGACAGCATTGGTTGCCGGAACGGGCGTACCAGTGTGTATTGCAATCTGTATAGGCTTAATGTATGTCACCGACATAGAGTTGAATACGGTTACGTTGGGTGCGTTGATTTTCGTTTTGGGCATGATTGTGGATGACTCTGTTATTATTATAGACGGTTACAGCAATCAATTAGAGAGGGGGCATTCCCGATGGTATTCAGCGGCGGTGAGTACGTCGCAACTATTTGTACCGATGGCACTTGCAACCTGCGCCATATCGGGTATGTTTTTTCCGATGACGCATATTATCGAAGGCGCGTTGGGCGAGTTTATCCAACTTTTTCCGTGGGCAGTTTTATATGCATTGACTGCCAGTATTTTCTATGCTACATGGGTGACCCCTCGCATGGCGTTTACTTTTGTCCGGCAGAGGCGGGATGATGAACTGAATCAGATAGAGCGCCTTCAAAACCGGTTCTTCGGTTGGCTCCAAGAGGGCTATAAACATATATTGTCAGTGTGTTTCGGGCATCCTGTTGTGGTGTACTTGCTGTTGGCTGCGGCAATACTAACGGGATTAGGTCTGCTTACGCAGCTGAATCTTCAGCTGCTGCCTAAGGCTGAGCGCGAGTGTTTTGCCGTTGAGATTCATCTGAGTGAAGGGAACGGTCTGTCGGAAAGTGCGGCAGTTGCGGATTCACTTGCCCAAATGCTTCGCCGGGATCCGAGAATCGTTTCAGTCACTTCGTTCATTGGTCAGTCATCGCCGCGTTTTCACGCTACGTATCAGCCCAATATGGCCAGGCCCAATTATGCCCAACTGATAGTCAATACCACTTCAACCGCTGCCACGGCGCAGGTACTCAAGCAACTCGGTCCCAAGTATGAAAACTATTTTCCGAACGCTTATGCGCGTTTCAAACAGTTGGATTACCAGTTGGTCAAGAATCCGCTTGAAGTTCGTGTTCAGGGAGATGACTGGGATAAAATGTCGGTTATATCGGACAGTCTGATTGATTATATGTCGTGTCAGCCGCATTTGCAGTGGGTACACTCCGATTACAATGTGATGTCCAACACCACGCGCATTATACTGCGTCCCGATGATGCAACACGTTTAGGAATCACTCAAACCACGTTGTCCCTTTATCTCAACCAAGCCACCAACGGAGCCCCCCTGACGACAATCTATGAGGGCAGTTATGCCGTGCCAGTCATATTATATACAGCGGGAGTCCGGCATATCTCCGTGGAACATCTTGCGAACCTGCTTATTCCTACTTCCATTCCGGGTTTATGGGTACCACTGAGACAGGTAGCAGACCTTGAACCGGACTGGCATCCAGCGTTTATCGAACGACGCAATGCAGTCCGCACAATAACTGTCGGTGCGGATTTGCGCGGTAATACGAGTCAGGTTGAAGCCGAGAAACAAATCAAGAAATGGGTAAAATCCAATTTGAGCGATTTACCGGAAGGTGTTTCGATTACATACGGCGGACTTAGTTCGCTCAATGCACAAATGGTTCCGCAGATACTATGGAGTGTTGCAGCCGCTCTTGCGGTTATGCTTGTTCTCCTATTATATCATTTCGGCCGCTTTTCTACAGCGATATTGGCGCTGTCAAGTTCATTGCTATGTATATTCGGCGCCATGCTCGGTCTGTGGATTTTTGATTTGGATATTTCCATCACTGCGGTACTTGGTTTTGTCAGTCTGATCGGAATTATTGTGAGAAATGCCATTATGATGTACGAATATGCGGATGACTTGCGGCGTTATAATCACATGGACTACCGTCATTCGGCTTTTATGGCTGGAATACGTCGAATGAGGCCGGTTTTCCTCACCAGTGCAACAACCGCTTTGGGTGTTTTGCCGATGATTATATCGCGTTCTGCACTATGGATGCCGATGGGTGTAGTGATATGTTTCGGCACCATTTTCACCTTGCCATTAACGGTCACTATACTTCCGGTCATGTACTGGAAGATACTTAAACCGCGTTCCGAACAATGAAAAAGCTGTCATTTATATCATATGCACTGGTCATCGCAATCACCCTGTCTGCGGTCGAACCGTTGACGCTGGATTCGTGTCTCACTTTGGCGAAACACAATAATCCCGAACTCCGCAAAGCACAGCTTGAAATAGACAAAGCTCAGCAGGTCAAAGCACAGGCGTTTACGAAGTATTTTCCCCAGATACAGGCATCCGCCGGTGCTTTTCATGCCCTTCATCCATTAGTCGAACTCACCCTTGATGATATCGGAAACGCTTCTGTTCGCGAACTGCTCAACTATGTATATGTCAATTACGGTGATGCTCTCCATATGAGCAACTCCATCAACTTGTTCCAGTATGGATATACCGCCGGAGTGACCGCTGTTCAGCCTGTTTTTGCGGGTGGAAAAATCGTGGCCGGCAACAAGCTTGCCAAGGTTGGCGTAGAGGCAGCCAAACTTCAAGCCGAGATAACCGAAAGGGATGTTCTTCAGCAGGTAGAGGAGAGTTACTGGCTGTTATACGGGCTTCAACAGAAACGACTTCTTGTGTTCGAGTTCGAGAGGATGTTGGACACAATCACCCGTCAAGTCCAAAGTGCTGTTGACGCCGGTTTGGCGTTGCCATCGGATATGTCGTCAGTAGAATTACGAAAAGACCATCTTGCCAGACAGCAGCTTATGATTAGCAATGGTCAGCAACTTGCCCGACGCGCCCTGGCTCTTTCAATCGGTTATGACGCTGATTCGCTGGATATAGACATTGAACCGGATTTACCGGACAAACAATTGGTACATGCTTCGGATGCGCAGACGAATAACACAGCCGAGCACAGGCTTTTGAAACTACAATTGCGTGCCGCCAAATTAGAACGTCATATGACGCTTGCAGACGCGCTTCCGCAAATAGCATTTGGTGCCAATTACAGTTACGGCAAGCTACAAGCCGATATTCTTCGTGAAGGTCTGAGATCCAAGACCGGCAACGGAGCGTTGTTTGTGACTGTCAGTGTTCCGCTCACTCAGTGGTGGGAAACGGGTCATAAACTCAAGATGCATAACCTGACGATGGAGCAAGTGCAGATAGACGCCGACTATTTAGGCGAGCAACTTAATCTGCGTACACAGCAGGCATATGACCAAGTGGTTGAAGCGGAAGCATTATTACGTATCCAACAACGTACTGCCGGTCATGCAGAGGAAGCCTTCCGACAGGCGCAAATCAACTATAATGCGGGTAGAGCCACTATTACGGACTTGCTTAAAGCGCAAACGGAATATAACCAGGCCCAGTCGGATGTTACCGATGCCCACACCGCATATTTCATTGCTCTCCGACGCTATTGTTCTCTATCCTTGTAAATGTCTGTTTTGTAATTGCGCTAAAAGCGTATTGTACAAAATGTTCTTATAGGCGGAGTTGCTCGGGAAATCCGTTAGAGAAATGCGATCATGCGCAAGGCTGAAATACCCGATAGTTTCTTGCGTGTCCTTGTCTTCGAGTACATACGTGGTAGCCAGACGGACTCTGAAATACAACAAAGCATCCCAAAAATGAAGTCATTCAAGTCCTCATCTCCGCAGTCGAACCGCGAAACGACATCATCCTCGCCTAAGCGACGCACTACTATGTTTTCCTAGTGCCGGCGACGCGCTAATCCGTTAACAGCGCGTGCCTGCTCGAATTAGTGAAAAGGAATACCAAGGGTATGGCAAGCGTATACGATTTACGACAGGTCAGAGTGCCGGGCTTGGCGGGTTGGTAGTTTGTGCTTTTCGATTCCTAAATGATGCCTTGTCGAAGCGCACTATCGTTCGGTTATCGTTCGGTTATCATTCGGTTATCATTCGGTTATCGTTCGGTTATCGTTCGGTTATCATTCGGTTATCGTTCGGTTATCGTTCGGTTATCGTTCGGTTATCGTTCGGTTATCGTTCGGTTATCCTTCGGTTAAAGCTATGGAAATCAAGGGAAAAAGGAGAGCAAGTTTTTAGTTTTTTTCGTGATGACGTGCTGACGAAGTGGCGGGATGACGATTATTTTTTCGTACTCACGGGCTGACGGGATGACGTGCTGATTTTTCGGGATGGCGGGATGACGGGAGGATGAAGTTTTTCTCAAAAAAAAGGACGAACGCTTGCATATGTGCAATTTTTGTAGTACCTTTGCGCGCTTTTAGGAAAAAGTACAATGGGAATGTCCGTTTCACATATCAGTAAGTTCTATGGCAGTCAGTGCGTCTTGGATGATGTCAGTTTCAGCATGGATGACGGCGAGGTTGTCGGATTGTTGGGTCCTAACGGCGCAGGTAAATCGACATTGATGAAGGTACTGGCAGGCCTGACTGCCGCCGGTTCGGGCGAGGTTGATGTGCCTCTGCGGGTAGGGTACCTCGCGGAGCGTAATCCGTTGTATGAGGACATGTATGTCCGTGAATACTTGCAATTCATGGGGCGGATGTCCAACGTGCAGGGATTGAATGAGCGTGTGGCGTTGCTCACAGACCGTGTCGGGTTAACCCCTGAGGCGCACAAGCGTATAAGCGAGTTGAGCAAAGGCTACCGTCAGCGGGTGGGCTTGGCGCAAGCGTTATTAAACGACCCCGATCTGCTTCTGTTGGACGAACCGACGAGCGGCCTGGATCCGAATCAGTTGGTGGATGTACGTTCACTTATCAGACGTGTGGGGCGGGACAGAATGGTCGTTGTCTCAACGCATATTTTATCCGAGGTGAAGGAGATTTGTGACCGTGTTATTCTGCTCGATCATGGTAAAATAAAGGCGGATAAACGAATAGAGGAAGCGGGTGACCTTGAGAAAATGTTCCGGGAACTGACGATGGGTGACAACGCGAGCGTGAAATGACGAAAAAGGATTATGGAAAATGAATTTGATATACGGACTCAAATGACGGAGAAGGAGCAGGATAATGCGCTTCGTCCGTTGCGTTTTGCTGATTTTGCGGGTCAGTCGAAGATTGTGAGCAATCTGCGCGTATTCGTTCAAGCAGCCCGAATGCGTCATGAGAGTCTGGACCATGTGTTGTTGTTCGGTCCGCCGGGATTGGGCAAAACGACCCTGAGTAACATTATTGCCAATGAGTTGGGCGTGGGATTCAAGGTAACATCAGGACCCGTTTTGGACAAGCCCGGCGACCTTGCCGGACTGCTGACGTCATTAGAGGAGAATGATGTCCTTTTTATTGACGAGATACACCGCCTCAGTCCGATTGTCGAGGAATATTTGTATTCGGCAATGGAAGATTACCGTATCGACATCATGATTGACAAGGGACCGAGTGCAAGGACGATACAGATTGACCTGAACAAGTTCACACTGATCGGTGCGACAACGCGCTCCGGGTTGCTCACCTCGCCGTTAAGGGCGCGTTTCGGAATCAACTGCCACCTCGAATATTATGACGCGGACATTTTGGCGGGCATCGTGTCCCGTTCGGCGGGATTATTGGGGATAGTCATAGACAGCAAAGCGGCGGGTGAGATAGCGCGCCGCAGTCGCGGAACGCCGCGTATTGCCAATGCGTTGTTGCGGCGCGTGCGTGATTTTGCGCAAGTGAAGGGGGACGGCCGCATCGACCTCGAAATAGCCCGCTATGCCTTGGAAGCCCTCAATATAGACACTTTCGGCTTGGACGAAATTGACAACAAACTGCTCTGCACAATCATAGACAAGTTCAAGGGCGGTCCTGTCGGCCTGAATACGATAGCGACCGCAATGGGCGAAGATGCCGGAACTATAGAGGATGTGTATGAGCCGTACTTAATCAAAGAGGGCTTTATCAAACGCACTCCGCGTGGCCGTGAGGCGACCGAGTTGGCGTATCGGCACCTCGGCAAAATGCCCGCCATCGCACAGGGCGAATTGTTCTGAACATGAAACAATATAGTGCCATATTAATTGACTGGGATGACACGATCGGCGATTGGAGCCACGCCGCCGCATGCGCTTTACGTGACCTCTATGACGACTACTGTTTGAATGAATTGTTTCCGACACTGCCGGATTTTATAGGATTGTATGAACCGTATAATCTTGAATTATGGGACCGATACGGACGAAACGAGGTCACCAAAGCGCAACTCCATTTTGAGCGGTTTTATTATCCTCTTATGCAGGCGGATAATAACCCCTCTTTCCACGGAGAGGATAAACAGTCGCTGGCTCTGCGGATGGGCGATGACTTTCTCAGGCTGACGAACAAGTATTTCACCTTGTTGCCGGATGCCGAAAAGGTGGTGACATACCTTGCGGACAGGTATCCGCTGACCGTCTTGAGCAACGGATTCAAAGAAGTACAGTACTACAAACTTGCGCATTCCGGGCTGCAGGACAGGTTCAGCCATATTGTTATCAGTGAAGAACTCGGCTTTAATAAACCTGATCCCCGCCTGTTTTCAATCGCGCTGCAGATGAACAATGTCTCTGCACAGCAGGCAATAATGATTGGCGACAGTTATACGTCCGATATTGCCGGTGCCAAAGCAGCCGGAATAGACCAGTTATGGATTCATAAGGAACCAACAGAACAAAACGCCACTTATATTGTGTCAAAACTGGCGGATGTTATGACGATATTGTGACAAATTGGCAGTAGTAGGGCAGGCGGCACAGAAATTGAGCGGCTTTTCACAAAAATAAGATTATGAGTAAGAAAGAAAATACTACCGAACAGAAACCTCAAGGCGAGGTTAACGAACCTGTTGAACAAACTCAAGAACAGGTAACTGAACAAGAACCGGCTGACGAGCAGGAAAACCTTGCGCAAAAAGTGTCGGAATTACAGCAGAAAGTGGCTGATTTGCAAGATCTCAAACTGCGTCAGATGGCGGAGTTTGACAATTACCGCAGACGTACCAACAAAGAAAAACTCGACCTTGTCGAGAATGCCGGAGAGCAAATCTTCAAGAGCCTCCTGCCGCTTATGGACGACTTCGAACGCGCTATGCAGGCTATTGACAAAACTGACGATGTCAACGCTTTACGCGAAGGACTGCAACTTATTTATCAGAAGTTCCGGAATTTCCTCGAGCAGCATAATGTAACCGCAATCGAAACGGAAGGCAAAGATTTTTCGACTGACGAGCATGAGGCGGTGACAACTTTTGCAGCCGGGGATGACAAGAAAGGAAAAATAATCGACTGTACTCAAAGAGGCTATAAATTGGGCGACAAAGTTATACGGTTCGCCAAAGTTGTTGTCGGTGAATAATATATGTAGAAAGGGACAGATGTTATGGCTGAAAAAAGAGATTATTATGAGGTCTTAGGCGTAGCCAAAACGGCTACGGCAGACGAGATAAAAAAAGCGTATCGCAAAAAGGCGATACAGTATCACCCCGACAAAAACCCGGGGGACAAAGAGGCGGAGGAAAAATTCAAGGAAGCCGCGGAGGCGTATGAAGTACTTAGCGACCCTCAGAAAAGACAACGCTATGACCAGTTCGGCTTTGCGGGAATGCAAGGCGCAGGCGGATTCAGTTCCGGCGGATTCTCGATGGAAGACATATTCTCGCAGTTCGGTGACCTGTTCGAGAGTTGGGGAATGGGCGGTAACATGGGCGGCAGATTTTCATCATTCTTCGGCGGTGGCGGATCACGCGCGCAGCGCGTACGGCGAGGAACGGATTTGCGCGTCAAAGTGCGCTTGACATTGGAAGAAATCAATTCCGGCGTCGAGAAAAAAATCAAGGTCAAGAAATTAGTGCCTTGTGAACAATGCCACGGGACAGGCAGTGCCGACGGCAGGGAAGGAGAGACTTGTCCTACCTGTAAAGGAAGCGGGCGTGTCGTACGCACACAACGCGGAATATTCGGAATGATGCAGGTTCAGGAAGAGTGTCCGACTTGTCACGGCGAAGGAAAAGTCATCAAAAACAAATGTCCTCACTGTAACGGCGAGGGGGTTGTCCGTGACGAGGAAATAATCACCATTAAGATCCCGGCCGGAGTAAGCGGTGGCATGCAAATCCCTGTACAAGGCAAAGGCAATGCCGCACCACACGGCGGAGTCCCCGGCGATTTGCTCGTACTTGTGGAGGAAGAAGAACACAAGGACTTGGTACGCGAGGGCAATGATGTTGTTTACAACCTCCTGCTGGACATGCCGACCGCTATTCTTGGCGGACAAGTACAAATACCGACTTTGACGGGAGATGTCAAAATCACGATTACACCGGGGACACAACCCGGAAAAGTGCTGCGGATGCGGGGCAAAGGACTACCCGTTATTGACCAATATGCCCGACAGTACGGCACAGGAGACCAACTCGTTAATATAGGCGTTTATATTCCCGAACACCTCACCAAAGACGAGAAAAAACTGATTGAGAAACTCCAGGACTCGCCTAATATGGCACCGGGGCATGCGGATAAAAAGAACTTCTTCAGAAACCTGTTCTCGTGAGAAAGTTCTTGCTCATATGTGTTTTAGTTTTGGGTGTCGGATCTGCCGATGCCCAAAAGTTTTTGTATGATGTGGACTTCGTGATGAATTTTGACAATCGCGAAATCAATCATCCTTATGAACCTTCCCGGACACTTTTCGGAGTGCGGTTGTCACCGGTCATCGGGCTTGGTTTTAATGATTCTATAGGCGGTACACACCGGCTGATGGCAGGGATAAGTTATGTGCAGCCTTTTGGTGCCAAGTGGCGCGACTGTACCGTAACTCCGACCGTGTATTATCAGTTTGCAGCCAAAGGCTTCCATCTTAACTTCGGATTCGTGCCGTATGATTTTATGACCGAAGCGTTGCCGGACTACTTTCGTTCTGATTCTTTGGCGTTTGCTTATCCAAATATTCAAGGAGTTTTGTTCCAATATGGCAGCAAATGGGGATATATAGACCTTCTCTGTGACTGGCGCGGCATGATGAGTGCCGACACGCGGGAAGCGTTCCGCATTATTGCCGGTGGCAAATTCCGCTATAACTGGCTCTACGCCGGAGGTTATGCGCAACTGAACCACCTCAGCCATAACGCCGGAACAATATTGGGCGTTTGTGACGATATAGTCATAAATCCTTTGGTTGGCGTTTCGCTCGGACACCTCACTCCCTTGGATTCATTGGCGTTGCAGGCGGGGTATGTCGGTTCCTTTCAGCGCGACAGGCGTGCGGAAAAACAGTGGTTCGCACACGGATTCCATGCGGATTTTTATTTGAGCTGGCGTTTTATCGGCTTGCGTAACGAATTATATGTGGGGGATAATCAGATGCCGTTATATGCCGGTTACGGAACGTTGCTTAACCAAGGTGACCCGCGCTATCAAGCCCGTATATTCAACCGCACGGACATTTTCTTCTTTCTTATACGCCGGTCTTTTGTGACTGCTTATGCAGGCTGGAATCTGTTGTACCTGGACGGCTACGGTTTGAGCCATCAGCAGCAAGTCGTCTGCCGGTTCTCATTGGAACCGCTTCTACAATATACCAAACTGACGAAACAGGAACGCCTTGCAACCCGCAAATCGGGCGTCAAACTTCGTACACTCACATACCGTTAACCTCTTCATACGCTTGCTTATCAGACACCGGTTGCTTATACTGCTTTCCTTCTTCGCTTCTGCATTGTACGCAGAAGTACAGCCCGTTTATCCGAATTTGAGCCAAAGTACGGGCATAGCCCCGGCATACTTTGGTCCGAACGCCTTACCCGTGCCGGACATGTTGGACGGGCGGACGGATTCAACCTTGTCGGTTGAGTTGGCTGTCGACGGTTTTTTCGGGTTTGAGAAAGACCAAACGGCAGACATTTTTGCCCGCATACATATTCCTCTTTGGACTCCCCGGGTGAATTTAAGTGTCTGGATGCCGGTGATAGAGTGGTACCGCATGACTTCGGAACGGCAACGTACATGCCGTTTACAGGACACCGTACAACTATCAGGACATGAGGCGGGAGATGTTTATGTGTCCACTGATATCCAGATTCTCAAAGCGCGTTGTTATACGCCGGACATTGCCTTTCGGGCAGCATTCAAAACGGCATCGGGTGGCAGTTTTGACAAGGCGCGCTACTTCGATAATCCCGGTTATTGGTTTGATCTTGCGGTCGGTAAATCGTTGTATTTCGGACGCACTAAGCGCGTGAGCGGCACGGTGCAAGCCGATACGTTTTTGGAACTGCGCCTTTCCGGCAGTCTCGGTTTCCTTTGCTGGCAGACCGATAACGGGCGTCAGAATGATGCCTTGATGTACGGGCTGCAGCTCTTCGCCAAATCGCAGTATCTCGGTCTTCGCGCCACATGGGGTGGATATGCGGGCTGGGAGAAACACGGTGACCGCCCTATGACCGTCAAAGTACAGGTTAGCGGCTATGCGAAAGGTTTTGAACCTTATCTCGCTTATCAGTACGGAATCAAAGATTATCCTTTCCATCAAATCCGTGTGGGGCTGGCATATCATATCGGCATTCTCAAACCGCGGAAAAATAAACAATGAGGCGTTGGACATTCATCATAGTGTTCTCATTATCTGTTCTTATGGCACAGGCTGCGTGGGTGCGTGATACTGTGTCTTTGGGGATTAGTCACACGGCGATGAGAGGGACGGACAGCGTTCCCGCGGAGTTTTTCAGACATTGGTATCATCGCAGTGATTTGGTTTATTATTTGGAAGCACTGAACGACCACACTATTGTAGAGACCCATACAACAGGACAGTGGTGGCTGCTTGACCGGCTGACTTTTGCCGTTAACGGGCTGCCTTATACGACCAACAGGTATTACATTGACGGATTCCGTGTTGATGACCGTTTTCAACCGGGAAGTACGCTATATGTGCCGGATATGCAGCAGTATGATTTGGCGATGGATATACATTCGGGGCAGTTGTTTTTCTCCCGTGATACCATGTCACGGGATTATGTGCGGGCGAGCTATAACTTTGGACAAGTGGGTAACGGCGCGCCGGCAGCCGGCACGCAGGCGATTATCAACCTGTTTCATCGTTCTGCCGTTCAAAGCGCAGACACCTATAAGCATATAACCGCCCGGCGTCACCAAGCCGGAGCCGGTACATTGGCTGCGGCATATACTTTTCACGACAAGGAAGGAAACAAGTACCGGCAACACTTGTATGCCGCTTATGGACAACGCCTTATCACGAAGGAAGACGAGCGCGGCTTGATTCTTGACGATCCCTTTTATAACGCATATTACTATAAGGTGCAGGCTGACGGCTTGTTGCCTGTGAAACCCAACCGCGCATTTGCGTCTGTCGGCTACCGCGTGAACTTTTCCGGTCGCGCGGATGGCGGCAGTGAGTATTTGTATAACTACAACGAGGTCTATGACCATAAAAATTATGCCGCTTCAATCTACGCCAAAAGGCTGTATCTTACAACAGGTCTGACTTGGTCGCTTAATGCCGTCAGGCATGCCAATCAATCTTTTAGCAGGAATATTATTGATGAGGACGGCGAGAGTTTTGCACCATGGATGCCGGACGGTAAAACAAATGAGCTGTCATGGGCGGTCAATTATGACCAGCCTGTATTACCGTGGCTGCATGTTCATGTGGATGCGTTCAATTCGCTGATTCATTTCCGTCCCGATAATGAATATTTTTCAAATACTGTGTATTTCCGTTCGCCGGTTATGGAGACTCCGGAAGATTTATATCGTTATGATTGGCATAGTACATCGTTTACCGGCGGTATTCTTGAGAACACAATCGGACTTAAAGCCCATTATCCGATATGCAAACAATTAGACATCAACGCTCATCTGGATTTTACATTGGATGGCATGCTTTTGTCGGGTAAGAGTAAGGTCAGTCCGAACTGGCAAGCCGGTATAAACTTTGATTTGCACCCTTGCCGGTGGTTTGAAATGGGACTAAGCGTATCTCATCTGCGAGTGGCTTATAACACGGACTATTTGCGGTTCTTCTCTAACGATTACATGAACGCAAACATTTACTACGCCGGTTCGAACACGCTCTTTGCAACAACGGGCGGACAGTATCATCATTATAGAAAGGGCTTGCACCAGACATCTTTCGTGGAAGTCAATATTCCGATTCGTTTTGTATTTGGCAAAGGACAACATGAGATCGTCCTGCAAAATAGTTACAAGAAGTTTTTCAATGTCTGGCATACTTATTTTAGCGGTGAAGCAACCGATTACGGTTACTATAAGCAGGAAGGAGAACTCAATGTCTTTTATCAGTCTGCCGGTGTCAAAGAGTTTGAGATTGGGTATACGCCGCCGTTTGGTGAAAACGGATTGTTTAATTCTCCGTACTATTTTTCGCAATTGACCCGCTACACGTACACAGGTCGCAAGGTTATGGTCAGCGTCGGTTGGCAGTCTATGCAGGCAGCGGGTTATACCGGTTTGGGAAACGGCGCAAACAGTAATTCGATGGGAGTGTTATCGGAGTCAACCGCTAATCCCAACACCTCTAACATTGTCCGCAATCAGGCAGGCAAACACCCTGCGGTCAGCCGGATGGATTTGGATAAGGGTTTTGTGGCGCGATTCTATCTGGCATATAATATTTGTCAGTGGGTGCAAGCCGGACTGACCTTCAAATGGACAGACGGGAAACCATTTACCGCCTATCAGTATTATCGTTTCGAACAGGGTAACACGTCTGTTGAAATATTACCGCTTGACTCGCGGGGGACTAATCCGACCGATGGCAATTTCGGTTCGCGCCACGGAGCGGTGTTTCACTGCGACCTGCATTTGCAGGGAAAATGGAAAGTGAAGGATTTGGCAATGTGCTTGAATGTGGAGTGCTATAATGTTTGGGATTTCTGCCATGATTTATGCGAGATGGCGTTTGTCCAGGACATTCCTTATGCGTCTCGTGCTTCGATGATTCTTACCGTTCCAACCGGCATACTGGCATCATATACTATTGAATGGTAAGATAATTATTTTTAATAAATTTGTGTATGTCCGAAAAAAACAGTACCTTTGCACTCCCTAAACGGAATATGCAGGAACGGTTACGCTTTTTTATACGGTATTATGTGTTCTGGGTGCTGTTTTTTATGGCGCAGAAGCCTCTGTTTATGCTTTGTCAGCATCGTTTGACAGGCGACATACAGTGGTCAGACTGGTTTCTTGTGCCGTGGCACGGGTTGCCGCTTGATTTGTCCGTGGCGGCATACTTGACGGCCGTAGCAGGTGTATTATTATGTTTGAGTGTATGGATGAATGTGCGAATTGTCGCTACGGTAATCCATATTGTGACGGCTGTGTTTATTCTGTTATCGTTGCTTGTTATTATAGGCGACATCGCTTCTTTCCCGAGTTGGGGTTATCATATCGATAAGGATGTCTTCGATTATCTTGCTTCGCCGCAAGAAGTCTGGGCATGTGCGCCGTGGTGGATTTGGACAATCGGCTTTGTCGTTGTGGCAGTGCTGTTTGTACTTTGGTGGCTGCTTTACCGTCATGTAGTTGCCATGCCGCTACAGTCTGTGGAAAAAACATCAACTAAAATAGGTCTTACGGCTGTTCTCGTCGGACTAACGGCTTTGCTGTTCCTTCCGATGCGCGGTAGTGTGACCGTTTCTACTATGAATACGGGGCGGGTCTATTATTCGGATAATCGGATGATAAATCTGGCAGCGGTTAACCCGGTCTTTAATTTAGTGGAATCATTGAGCGAAAACACGTTTGACAGTTCGCGATACCGCTATATGCCGTCAGCAGAAGCGGCGGCGTTGCTGCATGCCATTCGTCCCGATACGGGAAAACCGATGGCACAGTTATTGACGACCGACCGTCCGCATATAGTTCTGATTATTCTTGAAAGTTTTGGAAAATGTGCATGGGACGCTATGCCTAATATGCAAAAATATGCGCAGGAGGGAGTGTATTTCAGTAATGTGTATGCCAATTCGTTCCGCACAGACCGTGGGGTAATGGCAGTATTAGGTGCATTTCCGGGCTGTGCTACGACCTCGGTCATGATGGTGCCTTCCAAAACGCAGCAATTACCGCAAATAGGTCAAGTGCTGAAGGCGAATGGGTATGATTTGAAGTTCTATTACGGTGGTGACGAGGATTTCACTAATATGCGCTCATATCTTATAACCGGTGGTTTTGATAACCGTGTATGTGATCATGATTTTTCCATCAGCGACCGTTTGAGCAAGTGGGGTGTGCCGGATCATATATTATTCGATTTTGCGTCTCATGACATCCTAAAACGTCATCAAGGTGCGCAACCGTGTTTCGATGTGGTGTTATCGTTATCATCCCATGAGCCGTTTGAGGTTAATTATCACCATTTGGATCATCCTTACCTTAATGCGGTTGCATACACGGACAGTTGTGTCGGCGCGTTTGTTGAAACACTCAAACAGCAGGAACAGTGGCAGAACACGGTTGTTGTCCTGACTGCGGATCATGGGTATCCGTATCCTGATAATCTGCTCAACTATGACACATTGCGTTATGAAATGCCATTGGTAATGGTTGGTGGAGCCATCCGTGAGGCAAAGACGATAACTACACTTGGATCTCAAATAGACTGGGTGCCGACTATGTTACACCAGATGCGTTTGGATGCCGAAGATTTCTGTTTTGCCAAAGACTTGACGGATACAACGTGCATGCAATACGCTTATTTTCATTTTGTGGACGGCTTTGCATTCAAAACCCGACGCGGTACAACTATAATTGATGCGGTGATAAACACACCGGTAGTTGATACTGCTTCGGACAGCCTGCAGACAAAACAGGCATGTGCTATTACACAGCAAGTTATGGAACTATTGTATCGGCTATGAAACTATTGCTTAATCTGTTCAGCCTTTTACCGTTGAGGGTACTTTATGTACTTGGGGACTTGTTTGTATATCCCTTGTTATACTATATCGTTGGCTATCGTAAAGGAATTGTACGTAAAAACTTGCGGCTCAGTTTCCCGGAAAAGAGTGACGGGGAACGTAAGGCACTGGAAAAACGATTCTATCACCATTTCGTTGATCTGGCGGCTGAGGTTATATGGTCGTATCGTGCTACGGAGGATGACATGCTGGCGCATTTTGAATCTGTTAATGTGGACAAAGTGGAGCAGTGGGCTGCACAAAAAGGGGGCGTTATCTTTATGCTTGGACATCTTGGAAACTGGGAATGGACGGCTGAGGTGCAACATCGTTTTAAACGTCCTGAGATGAGACACTATAATGTTTATCGCAAGCTCAACAGCCGTTCTGCCGATAGAATGATGAATGCCGTTCGTGAGAAACGTAGCGGGGAAGGCAGTAATATTGAGAAAAATACGCTCTTGCGGCATTTAGTCGCGCTTAAAAAAGCAGAGGCTCGTTTCACTCTCGGATTGATTGCAGACCAAAAACCGTCCCCCCGGAATGCCCATTATTGGACAACGTTTCTCAATCAGGATACATCTTTTTTAGATGGTGGAGAAGTGCTGGCAAAGAAATTCGATTATGTAGTAACTTATGTGCATGTTTCCTCTCCGTGCCGCGGACATTATATTGCTCGCGTTGATCTGATAACTGAGAATGCACCGGCGACTGCACCCAATGAAATAACGGAACGCTTTGCACGGCTGTTGGAAGCCAACATCCGCGAACAGCCGGAACTGTGGCTTTGGACGCATAACCGTTGGAAATGGCAACGCAATGGGTGAGTACAGAACAAGGTGCATATTAAATGATAATGAATAAACTGAAAAATTATATTACTTATATTCCGGCAGTCGGAATATTGATGGTTGTGGCTTCTTTGCCGTATCACTATGGTTGGTTGCAGCGAATAGGGCTTTACCTTTCCGGAATAGGATATATATGTGACTGGTTGCTTAATACTCGATGGCGGGAGTGGAAATGGACTCCTGACAAATGGGTGTATGTCGCTATGGTCGCTTTTTATGCGTGTATTCCTATTCGGCAGTTGTTTGACAGTAATCAAACGTGGCTGTATTTATATAAAGTACGTGAATATGTACCGTTCCTGATATTAGGTTTAATGGGCTTCTGCCAAATGCCGACCAGATTAAAAACTGAACATGTGGCATGGACGATGTTGGCATCGTGCTTCTATATGGGGCTTGTGTTGGTGATCGGTGTATGGGGGCATCATGCGGATTCGTTCACGGATTGGCTCAAAGACATTAACAAAACCCGAACATTGTTTATTAATTCGCACATGTCCGTTAACTATTATTGTAATATCGCTTTGGTGTTTGGGACCTGGGTGTTATTGCATAGCCGGTGCCGTCGGTGGGCAAAGATTATAACCGGCATTGTTATGAGCGGTGTTGTACTTGGACTGCTGTTATCAGAGGGAAGGACGGGACAACTGACCATGTTTGTCTTGTTGCTTATGCTTGGCGGCATAGTTATGTGGCAGCGTTACCGTCGCTGGCTTGTGCCGGCATTAAGTGTGCTGTTGCTCTTCTGTGGTTCTGTCTGGTATTTTAATCCGCGTTACCATGAATATTCTGCAACGGATAATCCCCGGTTATATATATGGCGTATCGGTGTTGAAACTGCTAAACAGAAACCGTTGTTCGGTTGGGGAGTCAGTTCTGCACGGAGACAGTTTGTTGAAAACGGTAAAGCGGACAGAGACTTCTGTGTGCATTATATGTATGAGTATGAACGGATTTGCCTCGACCGTTTCGGAGAGGTGCAATATGAAATCATGCACCCGCATAATGCGTTCCTTGAGACGATGATGGAGTTGGGGATTATAGGTTTGGCACTTCTGATGTTATGCGTGGGGTTGCCGTTGTGTCTCTTGCCGATTGGGAAGGACAGATATTATTTGGCAGCGTGTATGTTTGTGTTTGTCATGCAAGCGACATTTGAATCATTCGGCAGAGACCTTAATGTGATGTGGCTGCCGCTGATGACACTGCTGTGGCACTACATTTGTCTATCCCGTAAGGTGTCCAAGTAACTGAAGCTGCATTGTTTTCCTGCATCAACTGCTGATTGGGCGCATAGTTGGTATCAAAGCGTTTGTGGTTGCAATGATACTGGATAAGCAGTCCTTTGCGCGAATAGGTTGGAATACCCGCGCGGCTAAGCCGGTACCACAGGTCTATATCCTCTCCGTAGCCGGGGTATAGGAAACGCTCGTCAAAACCGTTAACGGATAGCAGATCGGATTTATACATCGAGAAATTACAACCGAGAATAAACCGCTCATAGTCTTTGGCAAATAATCGGCGCAACCATTTGGCACGGATGTGAATCATATGTTCCATGCGCGTTTTGTTGCCGTTTAGTGTGTCTTTTAGCAGGGCGTTGAATAATCCGATTCCGAATCGTTTGACCGTAAGCGGTTTGCTTAACATATATGCTGTAGCGCAAGGACCCATCAGAATGCGGCGACCGCTGAGGACTTGGTGCAACTTGCGTTCTGTATAATGCTCCTCTACAAAGTGCGGTTCGGGAATACAGTCCCCATCGATAAAAATGAGATACTCGCCTTGAGCGGCTGCTACGGCGCGGTTGAGTATTATATTCTTGCGCCAGCCATTATCTTCATGCCATATATGCCGGATAGGAAAAGTACTTGTTTCCTGTAACTGCCGGATACGTTTCACTACATTTTCGCTGCTGCCGTCATCCGCTATCACAACTTCAAAGTTCTGCAGTGTCTGCAGTTGTAAGGCTTCCAGAATCTTCTCCAGCAATTCTATCTTGTTGTAGAAACCGATTATAATGCTCACTTCTGTCATAGTTGCGCTATCCCTTTCTCACAAATAATACGGTTCTCTTGCTGCATCTGGCGGCAATATACCATATTTTCGTCATGGTCTTGCCAGTTTTCCTTGTGGTGGATGTGATACTGAATGGCAAGATTACGTAATGATACAATCTTACATCCGATAGCCTGTAGCCGCCATTCGATGTCATAATCTTCTCCTGTGGCGGGAAGGGTATAATGTTCGTCAAATCCGTTAATCGACATCAAATCGGCACGGGACATGGACATATTACTTCCTACCAAATGCTTGACAGGACGGCGGATATATTTGGCTATCCCGCAGTAAAAAGCCTCTTCCACATAGCGGCATCCGCGTCGGTTGAATAGATATGGGAAAAAGTGGATTTTTTCGCCTGCGAGGAAACGTTCACTCAATTCCGCACTCAGTTTGATACGTTTTCCGGCTAACATGACACCGCGCTGCCGGTAACGGATGTGATATTCCATAAAACGCGGGTGCAACACGCAGTCTCCATCGATGAAAACGAGCCAGTCTGTACGGGCTGCTACGATACTGCGGTTCAGCATTCGCTCTTTGCGCCAACCTTTGTCTTCTTGCGTTAGGTGCTGTACAGGCCAACGGAAAGGATATGCAGCCACAAATGCCGCCATCTCGGGACTTTCACCGTCTTCCGAAATGATGACTTCAAAGTCCTGAACCGTTTGCGCTTCCAGACTATGCAAAACGGCATCCAGAACGCGCACGTTTTTATAGACGGATATGATGAGTGTCGCCTTACAATCCATAATTGGTACGGGTTAAATGATTTTGTTTAGTGTGTTGCCAAATCGCGATGTTTTCTTTCCAATCCGCTTCGTTCCGATACGGTCGCTGATGGTAAAGATGTAGCAGCGGTGTACCATAACGTAACTGGATACCTGTAATACCTGCATTTTCCAAACGTTGTCCGAATTCGCGGTCTTCTGCGCCATACCGCATCCGTGTGTCAAAACCTTTGGCTGAAAGAATATACTCCCGCCATGTGGAAGCATTCCCGCCGTTCCAGCTTGCATTGGCGGGGGTCAGGTAGTTCAGTAAACGGCATACAGCTTTGTTACGCCATAGTTTACTCATTTTCCAGTTCCATGGCATACCATGTTGCTTCAGCCACTTGATTGAAAACGCATTACCGGACCGGATGTCGTCTTCTGTCAAAGCATGACTGAGAGCCTCCGGCAAGAGAATCGCACCGCCGGATACAAAGTGTCCCTTTTGGGCGTGGCGGTAATGCTGACTGACGAAGTCGTTGCGGGGAATCAAATCCTGATCAATGAATATGAGATAGTCGCTTTGGGCGTTTTGTACAGCGCGATTGAGTATAGTTGTCTTGCGAAATCCCTTGTCTTCTTGCCAGACATGCCGGAGTGGGAGGACATGGCTGTACTTGGTTATCAGTTCCCGTGTCCGTCCGTCAGAACCGTCATCGGCAATGATGATTTCATCTGCCGGGTGTGTCTGCTCCTGCAAACCCCAGAACACTTTCTCCAACCATTCAGGATTATTGTACGTGGATATAATTACCCCTATTGAGAATGTGTCATCTGTTACAAAATGCTCATGCGGGTGTTTCTTCCAAAACGTAGCACGTGCTTCCAATATCCATTTAAGACATAGGTCTTTGTCCATGTGCCTGGCTTCGGCGTAGGCGGGACTCAGTATCTCAAAAAAGTCCCGTTTCCCCCATAAACGGCAGAAATTGTAACACCCTTCTTTTGGAGAAACTTTTCCGAAACGCATACGGTTTATATCCACTAATTCAAAGTGCCATGTATCACCTTTTTTGTCAAATAGAATATTCCCCGGTGAATAATCAAGATGCTTGATACCTGCATCATGAAGTTGCGCCGTAAAACGGGCAAAAGCGCAGATAATATCCTCTTTCCCGGCAATGACTCCGTCTCGGAATTCGTAGAAGTTGCGTGTAAGTGAACTTGTAACTGTAACGAGGTAATCGTTTGACCCCAATATATATGCAACCGGCTCAGGGGTGCCTATTCCTGATTTGAGAAGTTTGACGGCGTTCTCATATGCCCGTTGGGCTTTTGGCTTGCGCAGGAAAGCATATGCGAGTCTGTTCCACCAGCGGGGAGAGCAGTATCGTTTGACACATAATCCGTCTATGAGGCGGATTTGGTTTCGCTCCTCATATATGACTTTACCTTGGTTGTCGAAGGTGTGTGGTAGTTGCTCTATCCAACCACGGAGATGATCATATTTCGGGTTCAGGACGATTCGCATAACTTAATAATATCTTCCGGTGTTATATCCAGACAACGGTAGTCGCCGTAGCGGCATTGCTTGTTACCGTATATACTGCATGGGCGGCAGGGTAGGTCGCGTTGGACGCAGTCTTGTTCGTTCTGTCCGATACCGAGGAAACCTGCCATGGGATGTGTGGCTCCCCATATACTAATGACTCTTGTACCTACCAAAGATGCCATGTGCATGTTTCCCGAATCCATGGTTACCATCAACCGCAGGCGGCGCATGATATCCAATTCTTCAGCCATATTTTTTTTGCCTGCTACAGATTCTGTATTTGGATACTTGTTCGCCCAAGTCTCTAAAATCGCAGTCTCTGCGGTGCCGCCTCCGAACAAATACACTTTTTCCCCCTTTTGGCTTAATGCTGCTACCACCTGCTCCATCTTGTCTGTTGGATATATTTTACCGGCATGCGCGGCAAATGGGGCAATTCCGATTCCGTGGCCTTCTTTTCCGGATGCCTGACTGCTGGTCGGTTTTTGCTTGCCTGTTGTCGCAACATGCAAAGCGCGGTTTAATACTTTGCTGTATTGCTCCGGCATTGGTGTGAGTGCTTGCTTTCGCTTGTTCCATGGGCATGTAAGCCACCATTTCGCCCAACGTGTTTTCGGCATAATCACTACCTGTTTGCCTGCCATCCGGAAACGCAGGTCCAGATAGTGGCTGCGCAGTACGTTATGGCAGTCAACCACAGCGTCATACTGCCGGTAGTTAATGTCTTGCAGCAACACGCTGAGTCCGCTCATTCCCTTATGACGACCTTTCAAATCGGCTCCCGCAAAGCTGATCTTATCTCCCGATTCCATAAACAAAGGTGCCAACCTGTTCTGTGAAAGAACAGTCAGCCTGACATCGTCAGGAACACTCAGTTGCTTTAGTACTGCCGCCAGCATGGCGACATCGCCTAATGCCGAAAACCGTATGACAAGGATTCTTCTCACTCTTTTGGTCTATTGTTGCTTCTTTCCGTAGAGAACAGGATTGAGGGTCGGGTCGTTGTACATCTTCATTTGGCGATAGACTTTCATAATCCGAACACCGGCTGCATAGTCTTCCAACAACTGCGAAATGGACGTGGTCATGTCATTCAGTTGTTCTTTCAGTACCGCCATCTTGGCTACGCATTTGTCATGTTGCTCCGCACTGACATCTTTGCGGTCAACCTGCTCCTGCATGTGCCATAACTTGACATGCAGAATGCTCAGACGATCCATTGCCCAAGCCGGACTCTCGGTGTTTATGCGGGCATCTGCTTTTGGATGTACGTTTTGGAACTGCTCCCAGAAATAGGAATCAATCCGTTCGACAAGGTCTGTGCGGTCTTGGTTGCTGCGGTCAATACGACGCTTGAGTGCCAGTGCATCTACCGGGTCAATTTGCGGATCGCGTATAATATCCTCTAAGTGCCATTGTACGACATCAATCCAGTTCTTGAGGTACAAATCTGCCTCTATCGTGCCTGATTGATAAGGATTGACGATTGGTGCATCCACATTGTCTGTCTTGTGATAATCTTTGACTGCTTGAGCAAAAATCTGATTGCTTTTTTCTACAAAATTCATATTAATAATTGGTTATTAGTCCTTGTTTGGTTATGCTGAATAGGCAACCGTAACTGTTGCCGAACTGAGTGCCATGGTCGGCTGAAAGGCTGAGACCAAACTCCAAATCCCATGCTTTACGGACTCGTTTGCGGACTTCTATAAGCATGGCGGTATTGCGGCTTTCATGGGGTGCCTTATACGTTCCGTAATTCTTGGCGTATGTGCCTATAATTCGATAGCGGAAACCATATATATCACCTTTCACACCGATAAAATGTGCGCTGACGCGGTTATTGTCAAGGCTTATAAACGGCGATCCGATGATGCGTCCGTAGTATGTCCAGCCTTGCCGGTATATACCGTTGTTGAAATAATCGTCATTGCCGCCATATACACAGCCGTCGCGGTCATGAAAAGGGCCGGACTGGTCGGTTGTACGTAGGTATTCATAGGTAAAGCCGCTGATAAACGGCCAATGGCTCTGACTCATATTTACGCCCCATAATCCGTCTTTTTTGTTCATCCCGAAACCGATAATACGGGTTGGACCGTCTTCATTGATATACTGCCAGTATGCGGTGACTTTCCATCCTTCACCTTTGACATCCAACGCCAGCTGCTGAAAACCGATATGGTTGCCCTGTGCATTCAGACGGTCATTGGCCATGGTTCCACCTGACCGCTCCAGAAAAGCATTCATAAATGCCTTGAAATCATTGCCCAAATCACCGTAAACAGCCGATGTTCCGCCCCATTGGGCTACGTGATGGAACTCATAACTGATGTTCACGGGAAGTTTGCCGCCGATACGCCCGCCTACAAACTTGTGGTGCAGAAGCGTTCCCTTTACTGTCCGGCTGTTATCTGCCATCCATCCGTGCGTAATACCGCCCTTGAACTCGAAATACCCGAACAGTCCGGGAAAAGCGGTCCATTTGTCTATCCCGATTGTGATACGTGGAATAGGGTGGGCGTTATTGGACATAATCAATGTGCCGCCGGTTAACGCCGGATCGCCTGCTCCGTAATAGACAGGGTGGATTCCCGCGGTAATATCTACTATATACAAGCGCACATGGGCGTATAATTCCCGGAAATAACCGGTCATTTCCGGCTTGGGTGCCGCATATGCTGTCTGTTGTCCGCCTTGCAGGCGACCGCTCAGCACAATCGCTCCGTCATAGTCAAACCATCGGTTGGGTCGCGCGGCGGGCTTGATGATACCTATGCTTAAATTTCCACTGTGAGGCTGTGTCGAAATATTTCCGTTGGTGTTCACATGCAGCAGACTTGGCGATGTTTCACCTGTGGACGTAAGCATATTGAACTCGCCGTAGTACAGCAGACTGTCTTGCGCCGTATCGGGATCAGCCATCGGAAGAGGCCACCAGTTCCATGCCGCAACAGGTAGTGACATGAATAACAATAATATGGCTATCAGTCTATTCAATGCAGTATAATTGGTCTGTCATTTTGCCCTTCGCATCTTCGCCCAATCCGAAGTATGCTTTGCCGTTTATCGTAAAGGCTATCTGGTTTTCGGCTCGACCGCAGGGCATAGTTCCGCAGTAGGTCCACTCATCGCCTGATGGCGTATAGCGGAGATAACTCTCAAACACTTCGCCACCGGTCATATCCCCGCCGAAATAGCGGCCGCCGAATAAATATACGTATTGGTCTGTCGCTGTACAGGCACAGAACTCACGTCCTTTCCCGGGAATGCCGGTTCGCTTGGTCCATCGGTTGTCCGGCAGCGTTACCATATACCAGTCGGTCAGATTCTGACTGTTAAACCCTGTGCCGAAATATAGCACGCCGCCTGATTGCGCTCCGGCACAACCGAAGGCGCGCGGCATAGCGTCAGCCGGTGTAGTTACTCGGGTCCATTCGTCTGTGTCGGTTTGATACCGCCATACTTCCTGTTGCTGGGCGTAACCGCAACCGTAAAAAGCGTATATATCTGTCCCCTCGACTGCCAGTATCGGCGCAATCACGTTCTTGTTCGGGAAATCCGCTAATGGGGTCCATACACCGTCTGCAGGCGTATAACGCCACCAGTCGCGCTGATAACCGCTATCGGTGTAGGCATGGGCGGCAGAGAAACCAAGACCGATATAGATGGCGTCACCCATTGCTGCTGCGGTTGCATTAACCCGTGCTTTCAGAGGCGTTTTACCCGCATCTGACCATGTATCTGCAACTGCATCATAAATCCACAGGTCATTTAGGTAGGTGCCTGCCGAATCGCGACCGCCGAATATATAGGCGTTATTGTTCAGAACAGCTACGCATGCTGAGGCACGCGGAGAGGGCATGGAAGCACACTCGCTGACAATGGGAGTGACCTGTGCAACCTTGCTGCATGATGTGCAAACAATCAACAACGCTATATATATATGCCGCCTCATTTTTCTGTCGGAGCGTTTGAACGTTTCTTTAACTCAAAATCACGACCCAAATAGTTCTTGCGTACTATCGGGTTGGCTGCTAATTCTTCAGGAGTGCCATGGAATAATATTTTCCCTTCAAACAGCAGGTAGGCGCGGTCGGTAATCATTAGGGTTTCATCCACATTGTGGTCGGTGATAAGAATACCGATATTCTTTGATTTGAGAGACCACACCACATCCTGAATTTCCTGTACAGCGATGGGGTCTACGCCTGCAAACGGCTCGTCTAACATCACAAACTTGGGCTCGATGGCAAGACAGCGTGCTATCTCGGTTCGACGCCTTTCGCCGCCGCTCAAGCGGTCACCTAAATTATGGCGCACGTGGTTCAGATTGAATTCCTGAATCAGTTGTTCCAGTTTCTGCTCTTGGTACTCTTTGGTGAAACGGGTCATTTCCAGTACGGAACGGATATTGTCTTCCACGGACATCTTGCGGAATACGCTTGCCTCCTGCGGTAGGTATCCTATTCCTAATTGTGCGCGCTTGTACATCGGCAGGCCGGTTATATCCGTGTCATTGAGAAATATCTTTCCGTTATTGGACGTAATCAGTCCTACCGTCATATAGAATGTCGTTGTTTTGCCCGCGCCGTTGGGACCGAGCAAGCCGACTATTTCGCCTTGCTCCAGATATATGCTGACATCATTAACAACGGTACGCTTGCCGTATTTCTTGACTAAATGCTCTGTTCTTAGTTTATCCATAATCCGATAGGACAGTGGTCGCTATGAACGACCTCGTTATATATTCTTGCATTATAAACGCGGGATCGGAGAGGCTCGCTAATCCATTCATAGTCAATGCGCCATCCTGCATTGTGTGCCCTTGCTCCCGCACGGTAGGACCACCAGCTGTATTTCTCGGCGGATTGGTCAAACATACGGAACGAATCAACCAGACCGCTTGCTTCCCAGCGGTCCATCCATTCGCGTTCTTCGGGCAGAAATCCGCTCACTCCGACTTGACGCTCCGGGTGGTTGATGTCTATCGGCTTGTGGCATATATTGTAGTCTCCGCAGATGACTATGTTCGGACGCTCTTTGCGTAATGCGGTCACCCACAATAGAAAATCTTCAAGAAACTCCATCTTGAAGTCTTGGCGGACATCACCGGTCGTCCCGCTGGGTATATACACATCCACAACGGTGATGTCTCCGAAATCGGCACGCAGCACACGGCCCTCGCTGTCATAACGCGGCATGTTCATGCCCGCTACTACCTTGTCTGCCTCTATACGGCTGAATATACATACGCCCGAGTAACCTTTTTTCTCTGCGGAATGAATGTAACTGCGGTAACCTAATTCCTGCATGGACAGCACGTCAATCTGTTCCGGCTGAGCCTTGGATTCCTGTATGCAGAAAACATCAGGTTGCTCAACTGACAACCAGTCAAGCAACCCTTTCGATATCGCACTGCGGATACCGTTCAGATTATATGATATTATTTTCATCTTGGTGGGTACATTATTCTACACGTTCGCCGAGGATGGTATATTTTGCCCCGTCACGGATAATATATACTTGTCCGTTCTCGATGACCTTGCCGGCTTCGTTTGCGGACCCGTGTACACCTTCTATCCCGTTCGGCAAATCGCATGTTACGTTCGCACTCGCTGACAATCCGCTGGAGTGAATCGTTGCCGTAATAACGGCACTTCCGCCGGATATGGCAGTCACCACGCCGTCATGCACCGAGGCAATATTGTTGTTGCTGCTTGTCCATATGACTGCGGGGAACGTAATTCCGTCCGGACTAACCGTTGCATATAGCGTTTCCGTCAATTTGTCGCTGTTCAGCTGCACTTCCGTCTGGCTCAGCGTGATGTTTGTCGGCTGGATGATGTCTATGTGGCTTTCTGCACCGCCGCCTTTGACCTTCAAATACACTTCGCCGTTACTCTCGCTGATCTCTGTTACCGGGTACTCGCTTACTTCTGTATATTCGGTTGCGCCTGCGGGGAACAAGTCACCCTCCTTGCCGTAGTAGCCGTTGTCATAATAGGCATTATAGGACGGGGTCTTGCCGTCTGCCTCGATGATGTCTATGCACAGACTTCCTTTACTGTTGTTCGGGGTGTTGTTCGCCCACTTCGAGTAGGAATAATTGATGCGCGTCAGCATCATACCATGTCCGGGCAGATACTTGTCCCAACCTTTCAATTGGCGGTTCTCAAGTACATAGAACAGATTCGGATTCGGGTCGTTCCCTTTCCCGTTGAACACACCGGTTTTCGTGATAACGCATACATCGTTGTATTCTTGCAACTCTTTTATGGTCACATCGGCGGCACTGTTCAGTACCCGCGGTGTCGCCCAACCGAAGAATAGACGCTCATATCCGGAGTAGGCTGGGGGAGTGTTCCCGTCATTGTTATACGGACCGTAATCCATGATGTCCCATGCACCGCTGGTTTTCCAGGTCGCATTGCTCACCGTTGCATAGATATCCGGCAGACCCATTACATGACCGAACTCATGGCAGAAGGTGGAGATGCCCGCACGTTGCTGCGATACATAATTCATCTCGCTGCCGCACGCATACAAATCCACTTTTTTGTCATCTACATACAGGTTGATATAGGCGTAGGTCAGATGAAAACTATGGGGCCAAATCGTATTGTCACCGCCGCCGTCTGCCTCCGCAAAACCCGCGTAGATAACATACACAAAGTCCACATTGCCGTCGTTGTTATTATCGTATATCGAGAAATCCACACCCGACTCATCGGCTAACTGGCATGCTTCCTTAATCATCTCTTCGGCACGCTTGTCATTGCCCTGTGCATCGTTCTCGCCATAGTACTTCATTTCATGTGACAGCGTGAACGGACCTACTACATCAAAGTGCGGCTGATATTGTCCGCACGACTGCTCGATAAAGTATTGCCGCGCGGAACCTTCGGCTTTCACACTGTATGCCGTTCCTCTGTCCGTATAGGTATAACTGTGGCTGTAATGGTCGCCGTTGTGCATATCGCGCATCACTGTCAGGTTATTCTCTGCCCTGAACTGCACGTCCGTAAAATTGACTAATACCACCAGTCCGCGCGGAGCAAGGTTGATCGGGGTCGCTTGTTGCATGGCTGCCGGCGCATTGCGGCGCGACGACTTGCGCCGTGCGCTTATCTGCTCTTCGGTCAATGCCGGAACAGGCACATACTTGCCTTGGCTATCCTTGGCGATCCATTCGCCGGACGCATTCGTCGTCCAGTGGAAATACTCGTCACCGTGCTGGTAAACGGTTATCTCACTCCCGTCTGGTTGTACATAGTTTAACGGACCGCGGTATGCGGGCTTGGCATGCAGGGCAACTATGCCCGCAATGCTCAGAATAATGATTCCTGCTAATTTCTTCATGATATGCTGTTATTGGTTTTTTCGGATTCCTTTTCGCTCAAGCCATTTGCTCTCGCATTTCTTTCGGTCGGCTTCGTTGTGGGCGACTTTGCGGCTCGCTACTATCGAACCGTCGCGCTTTTGTGTCGCATAGCACAGATAACCCTTCACATTCTCCTTGATCTGCCAACCGTCAAGCGTCATCGCATAGTGGCTGCGCTCATCGCCGCGCAGAAACGTCTTCAACTGGTAACCGTCCGGCTGCTCACGCACAATCTCGCCGCGGTATGCCGGCACTTTCTGCGGCTGTTGCGCATTCAATACCAACCCCGACATCGCAATTATCGCTGCTAATAATACTTTTTTCATCGCTTATGTTGTTTTGTATATTGTCTTACTCTGCCTGCACGGCCGCACGCACTTTCTTGAACAATTCGCTCGCAAATACAAAATCGTTCAGTGCCTTGTTTTCACTGCTACAAATTTCGTGCCGCGACCCTTGCCATTCCTTCTTGCCGTTCTTCAGAAATACGATGTTGTCGCCTATTTCCATAATGGAGTTCATGTCGTGCGAATTGACAATCGTGCATATATTGTATTCCTCGGTTATATCGTGGATTAACTGGTCAATCACAAGGCTTGTCTTCGGGTCCAGACCCGAGTTCGGCTCATCGCAGAACAGATACTTCGGATTCAGCACTATCGCCCGTGCTATCGCTACACGTTTCTGCTGACCGCCGCTGATTTCGCTCGGCATGAGATTGTAGGTATGCTCCGGCATGTTCACACGCTTCAGACAGAATATCGCACGCGCTTGCATCTCCGCCTCGCTCATTCGCGAGAACATCTCTAACGGAAACAATACGTTTTGCATCACCGTCATTGAGTCAAACAATGCCGAACCTTGAAACAGTGTCCCAATGGAGCGGTGATAATCACGCATCTCTTTTTCTCCGAACCGCACAATGTCGCTCCCCGTTGTCGGGTCACCCGCTTCTCCGTTAATCAGAATACTTCCCTCTTCCGGCTTGTGAAGACCGAGCATGCTCTTCATCAGCACCGTCTTGCCCGAACCTGACTGACCGATAATCATATTGACCGCGCCGTCACGGAAATCAGCACTGATGTGGTCCAATACCGTCACACCCTCAAACCGTTTGACTATATCTCTTACTGCTATCATCGTCTTGACTAATTGAGCATGATGTTTGTCAACGCTACATCTAACAGCAGAATGACTATACTGCTGTTCACTACTGCCTTCGTACTCGCCTTGCCCACTTCCAATGCGCCGCCATAGGCGTAGTATCCGTAATAACTCGACATGCTTGCTATCACAAACGCAAACACTACCGTCTTGATGAACGAGTACCATACATAAAACGGCACAAACGCATATTGGATGCCTATCAGGTATTCCGCGGTCGTCATGATGTCCGTTACATCGCTGATGATGTATCCGCCTACCAATCCTACTGCCATCGACAGAGTCACTAACAAAGGCATCATCACCATGAACGCTATCACTTTCGGCAATATCAGGTAGTTCGCACTGTTCACACCCATAATCTCCATCGCGTCAATCTGTTCCGTGATACGCATCGTGCCTATCTCGGACGCTATGTTGCTCCCTACTTTGCCCGCTAACAGCAAACACAGTATCGTACTCGAAAACTCCAATAATATGCAGTCGCGCGTCACCAGTCCCGTTGTGTAAATAGGCAGCAGCGGATTGCTGGTGTTCAGTTTGGTTTGCATCGTCATAATCGCACCCATGAACACGCTCACGATAAGGGTAATCAGTATCGACTGAAGACCTTGTTTGTCTAATTCATGCGATAGCTGCCGCCAGAACATCCGTTGCCTGTCCGGCAAACGGAACACCCTGCCCATCAGGATAAAATACTCTCCGATATGTTCAATTAACTTCATCGATAATGCTATTTTCGCCGCAAAATTACTACAAAAATTGCACATATGCAAGCGTTCGTCCTTTTTTTTGAGAAAAACTTCATCCTCCCGTCCTCCCGTCCTCCCGTCAGTACGTCAGTACGCCATCCCGAAAAATCAGTACGTCAGTACGCCATCCCGTCAGTACGAAAAAATAATCATCATCCCGCCATCCCGAAAAATCAGTACGTCATCCCGTCAGTACGTCAGTACGAAAAAATAATCACTTTCTTTTCCAAAATTTCCCCTTTCTTTCCGACTTCTTCCCAAAGGTCGCCCAAAGGTCACCCAAAGGTCGCCCAAAGGTGGACCATAAGTCAAGCATAAGTCCCCCAAAGCTCACCCATAGGTCATATATACTGGATAAATACCCTATGAATACTTACAAAATCCTCACGGAATCCCCGCATAACACATAAAAAAAGAGTGCAACTTTTCCAAGCTGCACTCT
>CAJOKE010000003.1 GCA_905235225.1 Paludibacteraceae bacterium | reverse complement strand
ATAACAATCTAAATACAAATTATTTTCAGCATCAATACCTAAGTCATCAATATCTTCATAACCTCGATACGAGATTATCTTGTTTGTCTTATAATAATATAGTCTGGTATAAGGATGTTGAATAATTTCACATTCAGTTATATAATCTGTTTTATAACCATAATCTTTGTCGGGTTCCCATTCTTTATAACCATACGTTTCGCCCTCATAATCTGCACAGTAAACTCTAGTCTTTGTCTTTATATAAACATAATCATCTTCGTACTGAATTCTTCCCTTTGCTTCTATTATATTGAATCCCCATTTATTATAAACAGACGTTTGGGGATTACGATAGTCTGAGAAATTAGATATAATAGCATTCCTATAGGTGCGGTCGTTAAATTTAACGCTTAAAATGATGGTATTCGAAAGACTGCTAATAAAGAGAGAGCAAAACAATACGAAGAATAGAGATGATATTTCCTTTTTCTTTCGCATTGCGAGACCTCCTACGAGAGCTATAATTGCTACTATTGTAAACACTAATGGTGCTACGAATGGAGGACATCCAATGAGATAAGCTATAAAACACGAAAGACTATAGCCAATGAAGACCAACCATAGTGCGATAACAGTAGTTAGTAAGACGTTTTTCAAAGTGGTATTCATAATTAACTTAATTTATTATTATGTATATCAATGAGAAATTCCTCTCCTTGTGAGATATGCTTTTAGTACCTCGTCTTCCTGCACCCACATTAACTTATCGTACATTGCAGGGATTAGTATCTTATAATTGAGTCCTTTTACAAGACCAAATTTACCATCTTTCACATAGATACGATTTCGTCCTTTTGCTTGGATATAGTCAGAAAATGAACTAGTGAGAATACCTTTTTGAAACCAAAATTTTATAAGCACCATTAAGAATAAAGGCAAAGATACACCAATACTCAAAACTAAAGATGCAATCCCACTAATATGATCAGCACGATAGCCATCTAATCCTGCAATAACGTATACGAACAATGCAACAATACCTGAAATTACTAAAAATCCACATAAGACTCCTAAAAAAATAAACAACGCCAGCAACCATTTTCTACCCTTTGCTCTTTTGTTATATACGCTTGTACTCTTAAACCCATATTCGGGGAAGCGTGATAATACGGATGTATTAGTTTGTCCCATAATTATATTTGTTTATAGATATTCCATATCCAATTAGCAATAATAATTATAGCCACAATTGTTATTGTTTTCCAAGACCATTTGCTTTTCATTACCCGGTGCAAACTGTCTGTGCCTCGGTAACAGTCAACAAACAACCACACCGGAGCAATGAAAGCAAAAAGGATAACAAATACTGATAAAGGATTTATACACATGGCATTAATTATGTCACCGTGCAGGATTGAAAATAAAGCTCTTTGCCCACCACATCCAGGACATGGGATTCCGGTAATGTATTTGAATGGACAAAATATTGGTAACTTCAGTTGATACGACATTATTATGAATAAAAGTATAAATACCTCTATCGTAATTAATTTATATAGCGACGAGAAGCGTTTCATCAAAATAATGTTACACCTTGGGCCAATAAGGTATCGCTCAATTTTTTATAGTTGTACTCTTGGGTTCTTTGCTGGGCATTAACCATATCAAGAATCCACCAAATGTACACGCCCCCGCATGTTAACAATTTAAGCACTCCCATACTAGCATCTCCTAAAATAAATCGATCAATGCCCAATGTTCCTAATATAATAGAGAGAATCAGAACTGTGTTAGGATCTTTATATTCAACACTCTGCAAGTAAATAAATTTGCTATCATCTAATTTACTTAATGCTTCTTTGATCATAGGCATTTTTGTCGGTGAAAACATTTTGGCGTTTGTAGCCAAATACATGTCAAGTTTACTTTGTTCCATAATAATAAATAGATTTTATTGCCTACTCTTTGTCGGATTTTCGGCTTGCTCCGGTTTGTGTTAATATTGTTTGTCAGTATATACAAAATTAAAAGCGTGAAGTTCTTTTGTTCTTCACGCTCATCAAGGGCTTCGCAATCCCTGTACCAAGTAGAATAACAAACGAAGTCCACGCTGAAATATGTAATCCTTGACAAGCCATGTGGTATATACAAATCCTATTCCCTTTCAGGAACAGGATTGTATGATATGCACACGGCACATACAATCAAGGGATAATTACATATCCCGAGGACATTCATTGCATCTGTTGTGACTTGGTACAAAATGTTGCGAAGATTCGAGTCGCAAACAGCGTTTACAATAAACGCCTTCTTATGTCTTGCTTCCAATAACTGAATACCTGCTCTGCATCACCATGCAGGCAACCTGTCGGGCAGGCGGTGGTATATTGTCAAAGGCCAGCTACTGAAATCCACCCCGATTAGACGTAAACCCTCCAGCGTGGATGTTCAGATTTTGAAAAAGATAACATCAAATCTAACAAAAACAGTCAGTAAAAATTGTGTCCATAATGTTTTCAAAATCGGGTGCAAAGATACAACAAACTTTGGATATGTGCAAAAAATAAAGAATTTTTTAGATAAAATTTTAGAGATTAGTGTTTAGAAATATAAAAAAGTGCGGTTTCCCGCACTTTTTTGTTATCCTTCAAAGGTCATCCATTCCTCGTGGAAGATGAACCCAAAGAGTGTAGTATATCTGGACTGTGCCTTAAAGGCTTTTTCATCCGCCTGCCGTTTGGTGGGGTCCATCATCCGTTCCCGTGCTGATTGGACAACAGCTTTGAACTTGGCTTGCCGTTGTTTAGCTGCGGCTTGTTTGTCGGGTGAGATGACTTGTTTCCACGAAAGACGTGTAACGGTGAACTTGGTAGTTGATTTAATGCGCATTGCATAACTGACAAAATCCTGTTTGAGCAGTTTGCCGTGCAGAGACTCAATAGGTCTGATATAAGATACATGTGCCATGTCGTCAAAATTTATTACGCTATAAATAATCAGTTAATAGCAGGTTAATACTAAAGTTTTTTTGAGGCGTCGTAGGTCTCGATGGTTTTGGTAGTGATGACAACGGTGGTATCACCTTTTGTCGTGTACATGGACTCATTGGTGATGACGCGAGTGACGTTGCAACTTGCCAAGCAGGTAGCCGCGATTGCGGCTAATCCTGCGATAAAAAGATGTTGTTTCATAGTTTAATCTCCTAACTTTTGAAATTCTTTGTGGAACACGAATCCGGTTAGCGTTTTGAACCGGCGTTGTTTTTTGAAATCCGCCTTGTACTGCGCAATCGTTTCGGGTGTGGCGAAAGCGGTTTTGACATTGGCAGCAACAGCGGCGAGTTTGTCCTGTGCTGTTTTTTGCCCTGCCGTAGGTGGTTGGTTGGTAGGCGGGTTCTTGAGACGGACACCGATTACCAGTTGGTCCGTTTTACGTACTTTAGTGTACACTTTGTCCGACTTGGCATACTTACCTTTAACAGAGTCGAGGTGGGTCATCATATTAATTTTACTCATAGTTGTGTTACGATTGCCTGTACATCGAGAGGTTTTTAGATTAAACAACAGGTTTGAAATTGTTCATACCGGCGCCGTGGATGACTGATTTCGAGTGCAAAGGTAGTATAAAAAAACGACCTACATGCAGGTGTGGCCGTTTAATCGAATGGAATCGAATGGAAATCCAATAGAGGGGATTGTCCGATAGAGAATTGTTACAATGTGGTCGAATCAAAGAGTAAGGCAAGGGCAGGGAGGTGGAGATAAAAAAATCCAAAGGGAGTTAGTAGTATGTGGCGAAATTGGAGTATTGGTAGGTGATGGTGTCAGGGAAGGATGTGCAGAGTGTTTCGAAGATCTGTTTTTTGTTGTGTCCATTGAAATGGAGGTATCCGAGATTATGATAGTGTTTGAGGAATTCGGCGAGTTGCGGTGCATTGCCAAGGCATGCCTGATGGAGTTTGGTTTGAAAATCAGCGGGGGACATGATACCGAGTTCGCGTATTTTTTCGCGATTGATATACGGGCAGTAGGATTCGACCGGTTGATAAGGGACATCTTCGGCGTTGTCGTTCTGTACTTTGGTGTGTGCAGGCGGTGCGGCGTAGAAGTTGTCCACATGGTTAATGACTTGTCCAATGGTGCCGTTGAAGTTGTTGACGATGGAAGGAATGTTGTTGTTCATACTGTTTTAGAATTAGGGATAGACATAATGATTTGTTCCGGCGAAGGAGTGTCCTTGGCGGAAATATTGACGGTATCGATGTTGCCGTTAAAGTTATTGATGACGGGATGTTGCTGCTTCAGCAGGGAATTTTCGGAAAGGAGGCGTTGGTTAAGTGTACGGAGGTTGTTGTTTTCGGCGGAAAGTTTTTGTATGTCAGAGTGCTGTTTGTCGAGCTGTTGCTGCAAATCGTTCAGCAGGTCCGCCATTTCGAGATTATGGTATGCGTCGGCACGAAGGCGGTTGATTTCCGCCCTCGCACGTTGGGATAATATGTCCGTGCTGTCGTATTGCATACCATACTTTCGTTGTACACATTATAAACTATGCGGCATGTGCCTAAGAATAATATTCCTGACAAGAATGTCATGATAAAGCTACTGTCTGTGTGATCTACTGTGATTTTACTAATTTGGCGCAAAGGTACAACAATTTTTCGGAATATCCAAAAAATTTGACACAAAAAACATGTTTTTTGTTAATTTTGTGTAAAAGGGTGTGTATTATGCGTTATCGGCAAGGGATGCGAATATGAATCCGTACAAGGTGGTAGGTGGTTTTGGTGTGCGGAGAGCTTTAGGTATGACGACGGATGGTGTGTGTGCGGGTGCTTTTTGTTCGGCAAGGTACTGGCGGAATTGTTTTTTGAAGGTTCTGGAGTCAATATATTTTTTGAAGCGTTGCTGCCAGAGTTCGAGTTGTTCTGGGTCATCGTAGATGGTTTTAAGTTGTGCGGTGATTTGCGCGAACTTGTTGCGTTGTCGTGTTTGCGCTTCGGTTGGTTTGCCATGATAGGGATTTTTGACGGCATATGATTGCATGATGCCGTCTCTGACGCGGAAGACGATTTTGTCTGTTTTGCTGAGTTGTCCATGGATGTCAGCAATCGGAGTTGCGGGAGCAGTTAGAGCCATAGTGTAAAAATTTAGTGGTTAGTAAAATTATGATTTTGTGCGTTTAAGTGGTCTATAAGATTCCTTAAAAAAGCGCACTATCGTTCGGTTATCGTTCGGTTATCGTTCGGTTATCCTTCGGTTATCGTTCGGTTATCGTTCGGTTATCATTCGGTTATCCTTCGGTTATCGTTCGGTTATCCTTCGGTTAGAAGTGTCGAAAATCGGTTGCAAAGGTACGGTATAATTACGGAATATGCAACAAAAAAATGTTATTTTTCGGTAAAAAGCGTGTTTTTTTGAGAAGATATAATTTTTTTTTGTATAAATGAAAAAAAAGTAGTACTTTTGCGGCGTAGAAATCAAATAAAACGAAATAATTATGTCAACATCAGGAAAAGTATTGGGCTGGTTGTCAGTGATAATAGTCATTGGGCTGGCGGGATTTATCTTCTTCAAGTTCTGTTTTGTATATAGCGAGGGAACGAACGAAGGTGACATCAACTACTTCCAGAAGGAGGGTGTCATTTTCAAGACGTATGAGGGTAAGATGATACAGACGGGTTACAACAGCAAGAACTCGAATGCGACGATTCAGTCGAACGAGTTCAAGTTTTCGGTAGCAGATGCGGCAGTAGCGATGGAGATTGAGAGTATGTCGAGCAAGCAGGTTAAGCTGCACTGGAAGCGTTATTTGGGTACATTGCCATGGCGCGGAAAGAGTCAGTTTATCGTAGACCGGATAATTGTGATAGAGAACAAGGAACCCGAGTCCGACAATCTATTGGATGTTCCGGAGCCGGTACAGTAATGATAAGCGAGCCATTTATAGAGACGATCCGCAAGTCGATTTGCGCGAACTGGGAGTCTGCTGCGTTCACGGATTACGGTACGGAGCGGACGATGAGTTACGGCGATGTGGCAGCGGAGATAGCGCGGTTGCATATTCTGTTCCGCACGTGCGGTGTTGGCAAGAACGATTGTATCGGGCTGATGGGCAAGAACACGTGCAACTGGGTGACGGTGTATTTGGCATCGGTGACATATGGTGCCATCATTGTACCGATACTACAGGATTTCCGTGCGAATGATGCGCTGCATATCATCAACCATTCGGAGTCGAAGCTGCTGTTCATAGCGGATTCGCTGTATGAGAACATGGATATTTCCCAGATGGAAACGGTGAAGGCGGTGTTCTCGCTGAGTGATTATGCGCCATTGGCAGTAACGGAAGGATTTAACAGAGACGGTCTGACCCCGAAGCGGATAGGTCAGGAATATGAACGGCTTTATCCGAAGGGCATTCAAGCGGACCAGTTGTCGTACAGCGACAAGCAGAATGATGAGATAGCGTCGTTCAATTATACATCGGGAACGACGGGGTTCTCGAAAGGGGTAGTGACTCCGTTGAACGCATTGGCGGGGAATGTGAAGTTCTGTATAGACGTGCATGTGACGTATAAGGGTTGCCGTCAGGTGGTGTTTTTGCCTCTGGCTCATGCGTTCGGCTGTGCGTTTGATTTTCTGAGTACGTTCTGCGCTGGGGGGCATGCGTGGCTGTTGGGCAAGACGCCGTCGCCGAAGGTGCTGCTGCAGGCGTTTGCGGAAGTTAAGCCGACCTGCGTACTGACGGTTCCGTTGATATTGGAGAAGATATACAAGAGCAAGATAGTTCCTCAGATTTCAAAGCCGCCGGTGAGCTGGGTGATGAAGGTTCCGTTCCTCGATGAGGTTGTGCTGGGGAAACTTCGTCAGGCGTTATTAGAAGCGTTCGGCGGATGTGTGAACGAGGTGATTATCGGCGGTGCTCCGCTGAATACGGAGGTTGACGCATTTTTGAATAGGATACGTTTCCCCTATACCGTGGGATACGGCATGACGGAGTGCGCTCCGCTGATTTCGTATGTGAACCACAAGGATTACAAGCAGCAGTGCTGCGGCAAGCCGTTGGAAGGATTGATGGAGGTGCGTGTAGCGGAACCTAATTCGGAGGGTGTGGGTGAACTGCAGGTGCGCGGCGAACATCTGATGAAAGGTTATTACAAGAACGAAGAAGCGACACGGCTGATATTTACGCCGGACGGCTGGCTGAAAACGGGTGACCTCGGATATATTGACAAAGAGAACTATATCTTCATCAAGGGTCGCGACAAGAGTATGCTTCTCGGTCCGAGCGGTCAGAACATTTACCCGGAAGAGATAGAGTCCAAGCTGAACAACATGCCGTATGTGATGGAGTCGCTTGTGATTCAGTACGAAGGTGCATTGGTGGCATTGGTCTGCCCTGATTATGTGGCAGTAGATGCGGACCATCTGACCAAAGAAATGCTGGAAGCGGCGATGGAAACGAACCGTCGCAATCTGAATGCGCAAATCGCATCGTATGAGCAAATAAGCAAATTGCAACTATACCCTCATGAGTTTGAAAAGACGCCGAAGAAGTCAATCAAGCGTTTTCTCTATACCCGTGTGGATTAACCATAAAAACTGATACTATGCTGACATCAGAACAAGACAATTTTGTCAAAATGTATGAGCGTTCGTTCCGTGAGAACTGGGAGCTGAATGCCGTTACGGACTATGGAACCGCGAATACGCTGACCTACGGTCGTTTGGCAGCCCAAGTGGCTCGTCTTCATTTGCTATTCAAGCTGTTCGGGATAAAGAAGGACGACAAGATCGCCGTGATGGGCAGGAATAACTGCAACTGGGTGACGGTGTATCTGGCAACGATCACGTATGGCGGTATAATAGTTCCGATACTACAGGATTTCAAGGCGAATGATGCGCAGCATATCATCAATCATTCGGAGTCGAAGTTGCTGTTCATCACCGATGCGATATGGGAGAATATGGATCTGGAGCAGGTAGAGACGGTGAAGGCAGTGTATTCTCTGACCAACTTCAAACTGATTGCCCATCGGCACCATAAAGAGATTACGTGGGGAGATGTAGAAGAAGCGTTCAACAAAAAGTACGCCGGCGGATTTACCCGTGAGAGTGTGAAATATGCGGACAGGCCGAACAGTGCCATCGGGTCGATTAACTATACATCGGGAACGACGGGTTTCAGCAAGGGTGTTATCATGCCGCTGAACGGATTGGCGGGGAATGTGCGTTATGGATTGGACAAGCGGCTGACCTTCCAAGGGGCGCGACACGTGACGTTTCTGCCTCTTGCTCACGCATACGGTTGTGCGTTTGATTTTCTTGCGTGTCTGGCAGCGGGCGGTCATTCGTACCTGATAGGCAGGACGCCGTCTCCGAAGATATTGCTTCAGGCGTTTGCGGAGATCAAGCCGACGCTGATATTGTCCGTTCCGCTGATATTGGAGAAGATATACAAGAAGATGATAGTCCCCCAGATACAGAAGCCGCCAATCAGTTGGGTGCTGAAGGTGCCGTTTTTGGATGAGGTAGTATGCAGCAAGATACGTCAGCAGTTGGTAGAGGCGTTCGGTGGTGCGTTCCAGCAAATCATCATAGGCGGTGCGCCTTTGAACCCGGAGGTTGAGGCATTCCTGACACGAATCAAGTTCCCGATGACTATCGGCTACGGAATGACGGAGTGTGCGCCGTTGATTACGTTTACGCCGTATTCGGAAGGGGGCAAGCTGTATTCGTGCGGTCGCGCTTTGCCGGGACTGATGGATGTGAAGATTATTCACCCGAACGAAGAGGGCATAGGAGAGGTTGTTGTCCGCGGGGAGAATGTGATGACGGGTTATTTCAAGAACCCTCAGGCGACCAAGGACAGTTTTACCAAAGACGGATGGCTGCGGACAGGTGATTTGGGCATAATTGATGAGGACGGGTATCTGTTCATCAAGGGAAGGTGCAAGACGATGCTTCTTGGTCCGAGCGGGCAGAATATTTATCCGGAAGAGATAGAGGCGAAACTGAACAATATGCCGTATGTATTGGAGTCGCTTGTTATCCAAACCGATGACACGCGATTGGTGGCACTGGTATGTCCGGATTACAATGAGGTGGATGCGAGCGGTCTGACCAAAGAGCAGTTGGAAGCGCACATGGAAGAAGTGCGGAAACAAGTCAATGCGGACTTGGCGTCATATGAGCAACTGAACAGTATCAAGCTGTTCCCTCATGAGTTTGAGAAAACGCCGAAGAAGTCAATCAAGCGATTCCTGTACACGAACGTAGAGGTATAATGAATTTAGCCATCGACCAAGGAAATTCGCGAACGAAAGTGGCTTTGTTTGAGTCCGACGGACGTATCGTTAAGAACTTCATCTACAAGTCCTTTACCGCGAATGACATAGAAAGGTTGTTCTCGTTGTATTCGATAACCGACAGTATCATATCGTCGGTAGTGAATATAGAACCGGCAGTTGTGAATACGCTGAACCGGCTTTCCAAGTATTTTGTGCTGTTTGACCATTTTACTCCGGTGCCGATAGCCAATTGTTATATGTCTCCGGAGACATTGGGTCAGGACCGTCTGGCAGCCGCAGTAGGTGCCGTGTCGCTTTGTCCGAATGAGAATCTGCTGATTATTGATGCAGGGTCGGCGTTGACATACGATTTTGTGTCGGAAAAGAATGAGTTTTTAGGCGGTAATATAGCACCCGGAATCAAGATGCGTCTGACCATGCTCAACCGGATGACGAAGAAACTTCCATTGGTGGATGTTGAGGAGAACGAGTTGATACCGCTATACGGCAAGACGACCCGCGATGCGATAGCGGCAGGTGTGGTTCGCGGAATAGCGTATGAAGTGAAGGGCTATATCCGAACGTTAGGCGAACGATGCAAGCACTATGCCATATTTCTGACCGGTGGCAATGCACCGTATATACTCAACAACTGCCGGTACAGTTTCCATCATGAGAAGCACCTCGTTCTGATAGGGCTGAATGCTATTTTAGAATTCAATAAACCAAGATAGGTCGTTAGACAGAATAAAAAAAAGAGTGTGTCAAAACAGATTGGCACACTCTCTTTATTATTGAACCGCATTGACAAACTCTGCGGCGTGATGTCCCGGGACAAGCAGATGGTGGTTGGCAATGGGCTTGGAAAGCAAGTAAGGGATAACGTGTTGGGTTTTGAGCCAAACTTGAGTGCGGCACAAGTTCGGTTGGTACTGGTTACGCACCAGTTCCACATCTTCGGCAAAGACACGTTTGAGGTCTCCGCTGACTTTCACCAAGGTGTATTTCCCTAAAGGCAGTTCGGCATGAATAGAAATACCGATGCCGGACTCAAAGTGGGAGTCATATACGTATTTATCCACCATATTGAGCGGAATCGTGCAATGCGCCCACAGCATTTCGCCATTGTCGGTATTGACACGTGCGGGGTTACACTGGAAGCCGGAGCAGCCGGTCAAGCGATGTGCCAGTACCATTGTGAGCAAAGCGGGAACATCCCCCTCGCAGGCGGCAGGAATACCATCGGCGTTCAGCTTTGCAAGAGCGAGACAGCCGGTGTTCTTGCAAACAGTGAGCAGGTCAAAACAACGCAGTGTCAGACCGTACAAGTTGTATTTGGCGACTAATTCTTTCAGTCGCTCGTAGATACGCAGCGCGCCTTTTTCTCCCTCTTCGACTTCGCCAAGGGATTGTACTTCTTCAATGGGAATTTCAATGATTTCGCAGTTGAGTTTCTCGCGTATGATTTGTGTATCAAAAGTCGAAGATATAAGCCAATCCGACGGCTTACCGATGAGTCCTAATCTGTCCATTTCCATTGTGTTGATTGATCCAACTTAAAATTTCGCAGCAGGCGGCAAGCGAGTTACTCTGCTCGCCGGCAATGAGGTAAATAGGTTTGTCAAGAGTGATGTCACCCTTGTTGACCTTATCAAGGAACAAAGCTTCGCTGCCGCCGGTCATGACAGCGACAACCTGATTGTCTTCCACCCATTGTGGATCCGGCTCAAAGGGGAGCGTCAGATTCTCATGATGCAGTGGTGAAATGAGTTTGTGTAACATGGTATGTGTATTGGAAGATTATATGCTTAAACAACGCCGGAGAAGCCCATGAAAGCCATAGCAAGGAGTCCGGCAGTCAGTAAGGCGATAGGTGTTCCCTGCATTGCTTTTGGAACTTTGTTCATGCTTAATTGTTCGCGCAGTCCGGCAAATATGACAAGTGCCAAAGCGAAGCCGAGTGCAGTAGCGAAAGCGAAGATAGTGCCGGTGAGCAGGTTGTGGTCTGCGCCGACAGGCAGTTTGTTCGTTCCGTTGGCAACCAATATGGCGACACCGAGAATGCAGCAGTTGGTTGTGATAAGCGGCAGAAAAACCCCCAGTGCCTCGTAGAGGGACGGGGATATTTTCTTGAGAATAATCTCAATCATCTGCACTAAAGCCGCGATAACGAGAATGAAGAGTATCGTTTGCAGGAACTCTATATGCCAAAGTACAAGCAGCTTCTGCAACAAGTATGTAACCACGGTTGCGAGTGTGAGTACAAAAGTCACCGCAGCACCCATGCCCAATGCGGTATCAATCTTTTTACTGACGCCGAGGAAGGGACAAATACCGAGGAACTGGCTCAAAACGATGTTGTTAACGAATATCGCCGAGATGAATATCAAGAAGTAAATCATATAATTTCGAATTAGAAGGTGACAACTTAATTATTTGTTCTGCATTTTATTGAAAGCCGCCATAAGGTATGCCAAGCAAATAAAGGCCCCCGGTGCAAGGACGAAGATCAATGCGCCGTATGATTCATTATAGACAGGCAATCCGAAGACGGCACCGGTACCGAGGAATTCGCGCACTGCGCCTAAAACGGTGAGTGAGAGGGTAAATCCCAATCCCATTCCCAGTCCATCCAAAGCACTGAGTCCTACAGTGTTTTTAGCAGCAAACGCCTCGGCGCGCCCCAGTACGATACAGTTAACGACGATAAGCGGGATAAACAGACCGAGGACGTTGTAAATTGCGGGAAGGTATGCCTGCATAAGGAGCTGGACAAGTGTAACAAAAGTAGCGATGACAACAATAAATGACGGGATACGCACTTTGTCCGGAATAAGGTTTTTAAGCAATGAGATAACTACGTTGGAGCAAACCAGTACAAACATGGTCGCCAATCCCATTGACATTCCGTTGATGGCACTGGTTGTAGTTGCCAAAGTCGGACACATGCCAAGCACAAGTCCGAATGTCGGATTCTCTTTGAGAATTCCGTTTAGAAATGTTTGTGTTCCTTTATTCATTTCCTTCCTCCTTTTCTGTTACGTTGTCTGAAACAACCGATATTTGAGTTGTATCTGCCGTTTCATTGATAATAGTGGTGGCACCGGTCCATGCTTCTACTTCTTCGCCTTTTTGTGCCATAAATTGTGTGTAAGCATCGTTGATAGCTTTTAGAAAGGCGCGTGATGAAATTGTGGCAGCCGTAATGGCGTCAATCTCACCGCCGTCCTTAGATACTTTGAATTGTCCGTTAGCCTTGCGCCCGATAATGTTTTGTCCGGGTTTGGCAGCGTTTTTGAACCACTCAACGATATGCGTGCCAAGTCCCGGTGTCTCTTGTTGCTCCAGGACTTCGTAGCCAAGGATGTGACCTTCTGGGTCAAAACCGACCATCAAGCGGATAACTCCGCCAAATCCGTCAGCGGTTGTCTCAATAGCAACGGCATCTTCGCGTCCGCACATGACAGCCAACCGTGCTGCGTCTTGTGCCTCGCGTTGCTGTTGCTCAATCTGTGTTTTAGTGAGCATATAAACCCCCGCCAAGGCAGCAGCTGCCACTAATGTAATACAAGTTAGTGACAGAACCATATTTTTGAATGAACTTTGTAATTTAGCCATATTAGTCTATAATTTTATGGGGATATTATTTGCGTTTTTCTCCAAACCGTTTCGGGCGAATCTTATTAAGCAGCGGTACGCAGGCATTCATGATGAGGATAGCGAAGGACATGCCTTCAGGATATGCTCCCCAAGTACGGATAACCATAACAATAAAGCCGATACCGATACCGAAGATAATTTTGCCCCACGCGCTCATGGGAGACGTTACATAGTCGGTTGCCATAAAGAATGCGCCAAGGAGCATACCGCCGGTGGTCAGCGTCATGAGGACATATTGTCCTGTAGCGAATCCGTCAGGCAGCCCGCCGCACCATCCTGTTACGGCAGCAAAAAGTGCTGCAGTCGCAAGAATACTGACAGGAATATGCCATGTTATCACGCGCGTACAAATAAGGAGAAGTCCTCCAAATAGCAGAGCTATGGCACAAACTTCACCAAAGGAGCCGCCAATCAGTCCGATGCAGGTATCCCATAATTCGGGCAGTTTGCTTATCGCAGTAGAGTCGCCTGATTTGACAATTTCTTTCATGGCAGCCAATGGTGTGGCACCTGTAGCAGCGTCAATATACTGTGTGGAAAAACCTAACGGACGAGGCCAAGTGGTCATCTGTACAGGGAATGAGATGAGCAGGAAGACACGTCCGACCAATGCCGGATTAAAGAGGTTTTGTCCCAATCCGCCGAATGACATTTTTCCGACAGCGATGGCAACGAATGCGCCGATGATTACAATCCACCAAGGTATATTGCTTGGCAGGTTAAATGCCAGAAGCAAACCGGTCAGGACAGCAGAGCAGTCGAGAATCGTAGGTTGCTGTTTCAAAACGAACTTGGCAATAAGCCATTCAAAGCCGACACATGCCACAATACTGATAACGGTAGTGATAAGAACTCCCCAACCGAAAGCAGCCATTGAGACGGCAAAAGCGGGCAGGAGTGCCAAAATCACAAGCAACATGTTTCTGCGGACACTATCACCGCTATGGGCGTGTGGCGCAGGAGATACAATTAGTTTATTCATCTTATCAAATTCTCCTTAAATTCGTTATTATTTGGCATTTCTTGCGCGGATAATGCCCCCTACTTTTGCCTTTCCCATTCTGATATAGTCCAGCAACGGTCTATGGCTTGGGCAAGTAAACATACAGCATCCGCACTCAATACAATCCATTATGTTGTGGTCTTCCATACCGTCCCACTGTTGCAGTTCCGCCATACGGGACAGCAAATAAGGCTCCAAGCCCATGGGGCATGCGCTTACGCATTTGGCACAACGGATACAGTTTTCGGGTTCGATACGGCGGGATTCGTCTTCGTCCAAGAACAAAAGTCCGCTTATCCGTTTGTTGGCAGGCATGTCAATGCTATTCATGGCACGCCCCATCATCGGACCGCCTCCGATTATCTTGCCTGTGTGTTCCGGAATACCGCCAGCCATGGCAACCACATCCGCGAGCGGTGTACCAAAACGGACACGATAGTTTCCCGGCTTGGCGAGATGTTTGCCAGTAATGGTCATCACTCTGGAAATGAGCGGTTTGCGTTTAAGAACAGCTTCGTAAACGGCATAGACAGTTGCCACATTATCCACTACGGCACCGACTTCAATAGGAAGTGCGCCACTTGGTACTTGCCGGCCGATACAAGCGTCAATCAGTTGCTTTTCGCCACCTTGCGGGTATTTCAGGTCCAGTGGCATAACCGATACGCCTAAAACCCTGCTTGCCAATTTTTGCATATGCGCTATGGCATCGGGTTTGTTTTTCTCAATGCCGATAATGGCGCGCTTGATATTTAATGCCCGCATAAGGAGTTGGATTCCTATCAGGATTTCCTCTCCGTGTTGCAACATCAATTGATGGTCGCAAGTCAAATAAGGCTCACACTCGACACCGTTTACAATCAAGACCTCTGCCTTTTTACCCGGTGGCGGCATTAGTTTGACGTGTGTCGGGAAGCATGCTCCACCGAGACCAACGATACCGGCAGCCGAAATGCGGTCAATTATTTCTTTGGGTTCCAATATCCCTTCGCGAACTATATTATTGCTTTTGTCAATTTCATCCAACCAGAGGTCGCCTTCCACATCAATAAAAATGGCGGGAAGCCGGGTTCCCCAAGCGTCCACGGTAGTATCGATTTTTGCCACTGTGCCACTGAATGGTGAATGTATATTGGCACTGACAAAACCTCCGGCTTTGGCTATTAATTGTCCGACACGCACTTTATCCCCTTTCTCAACAACGGGTTGTGCCGGAGCACCGATATGTTGAATTAGCGGAATGATTGCTTTTGGGGGTAACGGGCAATCCACAATCGCCTGATGTGCGCTGAATTGCTTGTTGTCTTGCGGATGAACTCCGCCTATTTTGAATGTACTCATTGCTTTGTCTCTAAATGTTAATAGTTTTTTGCGCCATTGCATTAATATAAGGATACTGTGCCCGTTTGGTAGGCAGCGAGCGAATAATGGCAGCACAAGTCGGGTCGAATGTTCCTTTTTCTTTTTCGTCTGTAGCAGGTGTTGCTGCAGAAGTAACGGGCTTGGCTTTTTTATCCAGTGCGGGCAGGTTCAGTCCGTGGATAGCCCCTGTCGGACATGCTGATTCACACTCGCGGCATAGTGCGCATTTGTCGGCATCAATATATGCGAGATTGTTCTCAACCTTGATGGCATCAAAACCACAAACCGTTTGGCATTTGCCGCAACCGATACATGCGTTTTTACAGTTTTTGCGTGCGATGGCTCCTTTCTCTTTATTGTTGCAGAGAACTACCATTTTTGCACCATCATCACCTTTTTTCCTTAATTCAATGATACCGCGCGGGCATGCCTTGACACATTTGGAGCAAGATGTACATTTCGCTTCATCCACAACGGGCAAGCCTGTTGAGGGGTCAATGCTGAGTGCGCCAAACTGACATGCAGCAACACAATCGCCGCATCCAAGACATCCGAAGGGACAACCTGCCTCGCCGACATAGCAGTTGTGCATGATTTGACAACTTCGCGAACCGTCATATTCGCTGGTACGCGGACGTGCCTCACAGGTGCCGTTACAACGTACCACCGCAACCATTGGTTCGGCAGCCACGCTTTCCTTGCCGAGAATGCCGGCTACTTTTTCCATTGTTTCCGAACCACCTACAGGACATAACAACCCGTCCAAGGTGTCAGCTTTTACACATGCTTCTGCCAATGCACGGCAACCTGCAAATCCACAACCGCCGCAGTTAGCACCCGGCAGAGCTTCCGCTACAAGATCTATTCGCGGGTCTTCTTCTACTTTGAACTTCTGAGCGGTTATGTACAGCAGTACGGCTGCCGTTAATCCCGTCACGCCCAGAACGAGCAATGCAATTATAATTATACTCATATGTTATTGATTATGTTTCTAAACTTCAGGTTTTCGAAAAAACAGGATTAAGTAGTATATCGCAACAACGGCAAGTGCCGCTCCGCCGATAATGTATTCGTTGTCCGTCAAAGCATCGGCTCCGGCAATGACTCCCGCTAACAAGATAAAGGGGATGATATAGGCAATAAGCAGAGCTTTCCATCGCTGGCGACGGGAATAACGACCATCATCCATAATGGTGCAATGCGATTTCAGCGCACAGCCGCTACATGCATGCATTGATTCGTTTTCACATTCTGACATACTACGTCGATAATTAACAAGTTGCAAAAGTACTCATTTTTTTTGGAATACGCAAAAAGATTAGCACAAAAGTAATAAAAATATATGAAATTGTAGAAAAGTGTGTTTTCGGTTTGCAAATTTGAAAATATAATTATATCTTTGCGGCAAATTTGATGTAATATGCCTCGAAAACCGTCTTCAAATATTGAATCAAGACACGTTTCAACAAAAGATCCTTTGAAAATTGAAGTGGAAAAAGTCTCTTTCTTCCGTCAAGTGCAGACATTCTTCATGGATCGCCGTACACAAGTGATTTGTGCTGTAATAATGGTTGCCTTTTCGCTATTTGCACTTATAGCGTGGATCAGTTATTTTTTTACAGGAGCGCAGGACCAGAGTCTGCTTAGCATGTCTCATGCCGAGCGTGTTGCCACCCGTTTGCAAATTGCCAATCTGATGGGATTGCCGGGTGCGAGGTTGGCGGCTTTTATGGTGGACGGTTCCTTTGGTTTGGTTTCTATTCTTGTGCCGGTTGTGCTTGCACTATATGCCGTTAAGTTACTTCATGTCTTGCATTTCAGTGGCTGGAAGTTACTCTTTTGTACAGCCTTTTGGCTGCTTTGGGGCAGCCTTACTCTCGGTTTTGTGCAACTGGTTACCGGTTTGGACACATTTTTCCGTTGGGGTGGGGCGCATGGAGAATGGTTAGGCGAACTGCTTAACAGTTATGTTCAGCCTATAGGCACTACAATTATTCTGGTATCCATATTGATTATTTTCTTTATCATTGCAGATAATTCTTTTATCGGCAAGGCAAAACATTTCGGGCGGTGGTTCCTCGGATTATTCAAGAAGAAAGAGATCATAGAGGAACCTCAACCTATTGATACTGATGATAAACAGGATACAGAAGGTGAACATGATACATCTGTTTCTACATCCTTTACCATTGAGGTGAATGATCCCGAAAATACAGATGAAACAGTTACGGATTCCGATCAATCTGACACTAACGAGATAACAATTCAGATTGAAAATCAGGAGAGTGAGGATAAGACGGATGAAACGGGCAATTATAGTCAAGATGAAACGACTACCGACACTGATTCCGGCACACAGGATAATCCGGATTTGGATATTAATGATACCGAGGAAGTTGAACTGTCCAAGCAGCTTGAGCCATATGATCCGCGCAAGGACCTGGAGTTCTATAAATTCCCGACCCTCGATTTGCTCAAAGTGTATGATAATGAGACGGCTCCTGTAATCAATCAGGACGAGCAGCAGGCAAATGCCAACCGCATTGTGACGACGCTTCGCAATTACGGGATTGAAATCGAGCAAATTAAAGCGACTGTCGGACCTACCGTTACGTTGTATGAGGTGGTGCCAAAGGCGGGTATCCGTATTGCCAAAATACAGAATCTTGAAAACGATATTATGCTGTCACTGAGTGCGATAGGCATTCGTATAATTGCACCGATGCCGGGTAAAGGTACGGTCGGTATCGAGGTGCCAAATGAAAAGCCGCAGGTCGTATCCATGCATTCCGTGATTGCTTCCAAACGATTCCAAGAGGAGCAGAAAATGCGTCTTCCGGTTGCTATCGGACGTACTATAACGAACGAGGTGTTCTGCTTTGACCTTGCCAAAACGCCGCATTTGCTTGTTGCAGGTGCAACGGGTCAAGGTAAGTCTGTAGGTTTGAATGCTATTATTACCTCTTTGTTATATAAGAAGCATCCGGCAGAGTTGAAGTTTGTGCTGGTTGATCCCAAAATGGTAGAGTTCTCGATTTACAAGCCGCTCATAAAACATTATTTGGCGGCAATGCCTGACCAAGAGGATCGTGATATTATCATTACCGACTGCCAAAAGGTTATCAATACCCTTAACTCTCTTGTTATAGAGATGGAAGACCGGTATTCATTATTGGCGGAAGCGAACTGCCGTAACCTTGAGGATTATAATGAAAAGTTCAATTCGCGTCATCTCAATCCAGAAAAGGATGTGGAGAATGTGGTTACGAAGAAACTGTTACATCACCATTTCATGCCATACCTCGTGATTGTGATAGATGAGTATGGTGATTTTATCATGCAGGCGGGTAAAGAGGTGGAGCGTCCTATTCAGCGTCTTGCCCAGAAAGCGCGTGCGGTCGGTATGCACATGATTCTTGCGACCCAGCGTCCCGACGTAAAGATTGTGACGGGAACTATCAAAGCCAATATACCGACCCGTATTGCTTTCCGTACGCAATCTGTCGTGGATTCCCGTACGGTACTGGACGCTAAGGGTGCCGACCAGTTGATAGGTAAGGGTGATATGCTTTATTCCGGTGGCGGTAATCTGACTCGAATTCAATGTGCGTTTGTGGATACGCCTGAAGTAGAGGCGATAGTTAACCATATCCATGAACAGCAAGGGTATAGCCAGCCCTATCAATTGCCGGAATATGTGCCGGAAGGTCAGGAGGAAGCGGTCGCTCCCGGTTCTGTGGACACAAAACGTTTGGATCCGATGTTTGCAGATGTTGCCCGGTATGTCGTTTCCAAACAGGAAGGTTCCACATCTCGTTTGCAGCGCGCCTTTGAGATCGGTTACAACCGTGCCGGCAAACTATCCGACCAGTTGGAAGCTACCGGTATCGTCGGTCCGAACAAGGGTCCCAAGGGACGTGACGTCCTCATACAGGATATGGAATCACTTGAGCGTTTGCTTGAAAGTCTGAATGTATGAAAATATTACTAATCATATTAACGGCTCTTTCTTCGTTTCTTACATCTTTGGAAACGAAGACCTTGGAGAGTGATTTTACACTATCCATAGCCGCTGACGCCTCTCAGCCGATAAACCATACGGGGTCTATTATAATGCACGGCAAGTCTTTCCGGCTGTCTGTTTTTGATATGCAGGCAGCCTATGACGGCAAGACCTTATATATATATCAAGAGGATACGGATGAACTGACTTTGTCCACGCCAACCGAGCAGGATTTGTTGGAAACCAATCCGTTCTTATATGCCAAAGCACTGAGTGCCGTATGCAATGTGACGGAGCGCAGGATGAATGATAACAAGATGATTATAACACTCACTCCCAAAGACCAGACGGTTGGTATCCAGCGTTTTACATTGACGATAGACGAGAATAATCTTCCTGTGCGTCTTGAAATAAAGGAAGGCAAGAAAACGACATCACTGATTCTCCGTAATACCAAATATCTCACAAGTGGCAGTGAATCCGATATCAGTTACCAATTAACCCAACAGGATTTCCCTACTGCATATGTGAACGACATTCGCTAATAACAACAAACCAAAATGAATAACCTACTTATTATCGGTTCCGGTCCCGCCGGATATACAGCTGCCATTTATGCAGCACGTGCCAATCTTTCCCCGATCCTTATTGAGGGACCGCAACTTGGCGGTCAGTTGATGACCACAACTGAAGTGGAGAATTTTCCCGGCTATCCTGATGGTGTTGAGCCGTTCCAGATGATGGATGATCTGCGTCGGCAAGCCGAACGCTTCGGTACAAAGTTTGTATCTGGGGTTGTTACCAAAGTGGAGTTGAGCCAGGTTGGTTATATTGAAGGTAAAGCCGAAACATGCCATAAGGTATGGGTTGAAGATACGGATTTGTATGAGACCAAATCTTTGATAATCGCTACCGGTGCATCTGCCAAGTATCTTGGAATCCCGTCTGAAGAAACATACCGTGGACGTGGTGTCAGCGCATGTGCTACATGTGACGGATTCTTTTACCGCAAAAAGACAGTCGCCGTTGTCGGAGGCGGTGATACGGCGTGTGAAGAAGCCCAGTATTTGGCTAACCTATGTGAAAAAGTGTATCTGATTGTTCGCAAACCGTTCCTGCGGGCTTCGCAAATTATGCAGGACAGGGTACTTAATCATCCTAAGATAGAGGTTTTGTTTGAGCATAATACGCTTCAGCTAACCGGGGAAGGAAAGGTACAAGGTGCTGACCTTGTTTATCGTAAAGGTGAACCTGATGAACAAGTACACCATATAGCGATAGACGGATTCTTCCTTGCTATCGGTCACCATCCGAATACCCAATTATTCCGTGACCAATTAGAGACGGATCAAGAAGGCTATCTGAAAGTGGCTGCGGATTCGCAGGCATGTATCGGTTGTCCCGGAGTTTTTGCTGCCGGAGATTGCTGTGACCCGCGTTACAGACAGGCAATTGTTGCTGCGGGGTCCGGTTGCAGGGCTGCATTGGACGCCGATAAATACTTGAAATCGCTTTAATACGAACCAATAATTAACCATTAAAATTTTACCATTATGAAAAAACACTACTTTGTGCTGCTATTCGCAGCTTTTGCAGTTTCATTACAGGCTGTCACATTCTCAAAGTCAGACAATGCCGACTTTGAAAAAATGGTTGCAGGTGACCAAGTGGTGGTTACCATCAGTTATGACGGTACTGTTTATGCCCTGAATGGTGATGATGCTACGGGCAAATCTCCGGTTCCGGATGTGATTACGCCTGTCGAAGATGCCATTGCCAATCCTGACGGGAAGTACGTCTTTTTTGTAGAACCTGCAGAGGGCGGGTATATATTCACCCGCGAAGACGGCAAACAACTTTACATGGTTTCGGCAAATAAAGACGGTATCCGTGTCGGAACACCTTCCAAGTCTGCCGCATTTATATGGAACTATGATGAGGAACACAAACATTTTTATGCCGAGCTAAATGGGACAAAAGAGTATCTTGGTATATATCGCAAGGCGGATGATGCCAGTGATTTCAAAGTATTTTGCCACTATGCCTATTCGGCATCCAAAACTTCCAATTATTATAAGATGATTCAGGATGAGGAGTTTGCATTGTATGTGTATAGTCCTACCGGCGATCCTTCACAACCGAAGTATGATATTACTGTGGATAAGGTAGAAGGCGGCACACTTGCCGTAGCATATCCCAAGGCGGGAAAAGGGGCTGTAATTGAAGTATCTGTTTCTGCAGAGAAAGGATATGATTATGTAGAGGGGTCTTTGGCACTAGTGTATAATGATGGCGAGAAAGATGTTGCTGTAGCGGTTGAAGACAACCAATTCCTGATGCAGGAATATGCTGTTACCGTAACTGCCGAGTTTGAAGGACATGCTCCGAAGGCGACAATAGATTTTACGGATAGTGCCAATCCGTGGAAGTTGCCTAAAAACAGAACCTTGGACAAACAATCTTTCTCCTATGACGGAATGACCATTTCCATTGTCGGAACGGGCAATATTGAGAATAACGGCGGTTATGCCCTTTATACATGGGGTGGCAGTTATTTGCTGTTCGGCAAGAAGAATGCGGCGATCAGTCTGCCGGTATTCGATTATAATGTTTCCAAGATTGTCGTAACCGGTCATCCCATGGCATCCGAACAGGACGAAATGAATATTATGGTTGATGGAAAGGCTGTGAGTACAGCCACTGTCGGTTCGGTAGAAGAAAACACGTATATTATTCAGCGTGAGGCGCGCGCTGCCGGAACGCAGTATGATTTGACGGTACTCAGTGATCATGCAGCGCGTGTGACGACCATTGATGTCTATGATATTGTTCCCGGCGCGCCGGAGGTGCCGGACGTGTCAGTTCCCGGCGGATTATACAAGTCTGCGCAGTCGGTTGCATTGTCCTGTTATACGGAAGGTGCAGCAATCCACTATACGTTGGATGGTTCCCGTCCGACGGAGAGTTCTCCGGCATATAGTTCAATAATTCCGGTGGATAAAACCATGACTATCCGTGCGATTGCTGTTAAGGATGGCGTCAAGTCTGATATTATGACAGTCCACTATGCTATTGCCAATGTGTCAGCAGACGGCACAAACACAAATCCCTACTCTGTGGCAGATGTACACCAACTGGGTAATCCGGGATGGAAGGCTTGGGTACACGGCTATATCATAAACGGTTTCGAGCCGAATATCAAGATTCGTACACTAAGCGGCGAGTCAACCAATGCTATAGCTATCGCTGATTCCAAGGATGAAACAGATCCCGCGAAGATGACATTCGTTGAGCTGCCGCAAGGGAAGATCCGTACATATCTGAATGTAGTATCCAATCCTGAAAATATAGGAAAGGAAGTATGGGTATATGGCGTGCTATCCAATTACGGCGGTCAGCCCGGTGTCAGCAAAACAAGCAAGTATTATCTGGACGAAATGCCTGTACCGACTTCGTTAGAGCAAGTTGGTGGCGACACTATGCCGAGTGAGGCGGCTGCAGTAGTAAAGATATTGCGGGATGGACAAATTCGGATAAATCGGTGCGGACAAATCTATACTATTACAGGACAAAGAATGGAATAATATGTTTTATAACATAATTCTGTGACTTTGAATATAAAATATTTGGTGCGAATGTTACTTTTTAGTAACTTTGCACCGAATAAGTGGAAAATATATTGCTAACCAATATAATTAACTTAATTATTAACTTTTTAAATCTATTGTTTTTATGAAAAAGATTTTCTCTGTTTTTGCTGCAATTCTTTTTGCAGGTAGTATGATGGCTACGGATGTGACTGTTACTGTAAATGCTGAAAATGCAGCAGAAGTTTTAGGACAAGGAAGTTATGGCAGTATAAAAGATGCACCGGGAGAAGTTACAATTGATGGTTTGGATTTTGTGGCTTATGGTATTTGTAGAAATGCGAATAATACACCTTCCGGTTATGCTGCTTCTCAACTTATTCAAATACGTAAGACCGCCGCAGGTTATTTTATGAATAAAGAAGCATTACAATTGAAGTCTTTGGTGGTGATAGTAGATAAGGCTGAAAATATTGAGATTTCGGTTGGAACAGATGCTGATGATTTATCTCCTGTTACTTTGTCGCCTGTAGATAATGATATCCAATTATTAACATATGTTAATAAACAAGTTGGAGCCCCTGAAACTGTTACTTATAAAAAAGTAGAGGTTAATTTGTCAGATAAGAATTTTGTCAAAGTTGGGGCATCAGGTGCAACCGTTCAGGTATTTAGTGCAGTTATCACTTATGAAGATAAAGGTTCTGCAGTAGAAAACATTGAAGCTTCTGCAAAGGCTTACAAGACCATTTACAACGGTCAAGTCGTTATTGTACGTGACGGCGTTCGTTACAACACGGTTGGTCAAGTAGTTGAATAATCTACATATGGAATAGAGGGTGTGTCAAATCGATTGGCTCACCTTTTTTATACTTTGACAGCTACTCCCGTTCGCATCTCGTTCGCATCACGTTCGCATTCAGTACGTCACAATCCGGTTTTGGATACACCCATCTATTCCTAATATTTGTTTCTACGTGCCATTAGGCACATTCCTAATTTTTTATTAACTTAATTATTTATCTGTATTATGAAAAAACAACTATTCCTTTTAGCCGCAATGGCTATTAGTGTGTTTGCCTTCGCGGACAACAAAACATCAACATGGAATAATGCCAATGCAGAAGCCGCCGGCGTAGCCAAGGGTGGTTATGGTGACCTCAAAGATAAAGAGGCAACTATTACTGTTGATGGCGTTATTTTCCTGGCACAAGACATTATGCGTACAAATAACAATACCCCTACCGGTTATGCGGCTGACCAAGTTTTACAAATCAAGAAGGAGTCAGGGCATTTTATCAACAAGAATTCCATGAAACTTGTTTCTTTGGAGTTGATTGTGAACGATGAGGCTATGATTGAAGTAGCAGTTGGTACCGCAGCTGATGACTTGAATCCGGTTAATTTGACAGCATCAGATGAGACTATCCAACTTATTACTTACGCAGATCAAAAAGTCGGCGATCCTGAAGATGTTGTATATCGTAAGGCAACTGTTGATTTAACCGACATGAATTTTGTTCGTGTATCAGGTCTGAAAGGAGAAAAAGGCTCTCCAACACCATTCTTATATAGTGCTATTCTTACTTATGTGGATGATGGTAGCGGTCAACAGGTTACACATGTTGAGTCTGTCAGTCTGGATGTTACGGAGCAAACATTAGCGGCATTTGAGACATTGCAACTCTCTGCAACCGTACTGCCTGACAACGCAGATGACAAATCGGTGACATGGTCTTCCTCAAACGAGCAAGTTGCAGTAGTAAGTGAGACAGGGTTTGTAACAACATTGTCTGCCGGTGAAGCAATTATTACCGTTAAATCTGTTGATGGTGAAAAGAGTGCAACCTGCAAACTTACTGTTACAGCGGCTCAGAAGTCAGATTTCGCACAGAGTACTTATGCCGACATTAAATCAGGTGACGAGGTAATCATCACTATGACAGTGGATAGTGTAGGCATTCCTTATATAATGGATGCTTCGGGTGCCAGCGGTTCAGGTCCGAAGGCAATTTCCGGCGGAATTATTGAAAAGACTATTGTACCGGCAACAGATGCTGTGGTATTTGTCGCTGACGTAACAGATGCCGGTATTATGTTTGCGCCAAAGGGTGCTGAAGAAGGTGTTATCCTCTATGTATCCGGTGCCAAAAGTAATAATGACGGTGTCCGTGTGAAGAAATTTGAACCAAAGACAGAGGCCGGCTGGGATTCTATCGGATACCGTTGGCAACTGGATGCTAACACCGGTTATCTGAAAGCAAGTTATATGACTACCAATGACGGCGAATTGACTCGCTATCTTGGTCATTATAATGGCTCATTCCGTGCTTATACATTAACAGCAAAAGAAGAACTTAGCAATAACATCAAGGAGCAGACGTTGAAGTTGTTTGTCAAGGGTGCAACGCCGCAACCTGATCCAGACCCAGACCCGGATCCTGATCCTGACCAAGCTATTGAGAACGTGACCTTTGATGCTGCGGCTACTAAGGTTATGCACGAAGGACATATGTACATCATCCGCGAGGGTAATGTCTATAATGTTCAGGGTATCCGCGTAAAATAAATTATAATGAAAACAGGTAGTCGAGGGCTTCCTCGATTACCTTTTGTTCGGCGACTTGGTTGATTACCGGGTCGCCAATTTTTTTGAGCAGTGTGAAGGTGATATTGTTTTCGGTGTTGTTCTTTTTGTCTTTTCTCATGAGTGCAATGAGTTCGCTTTGCTCTTTGCAGTTGCATTGTGGTCTGCCGTAGTATTCCAGCATGACAGATACCAATTGCTGTAGGACAGATTTAGGGCAACCGAGCAGTATGACGCTGAGGTATAATTCTGCCACGAGACCCCAGAGTACACAATATCCGTGTTTGGCACCTGTTTTTTCTTCCAGTGCATGTCCGACGGTATGTCCCAAGTTAAGTATCCGGCGCAGTCCTTTTTCCATTGGATCACGCTCTACGACGGATTGTTTGAAATGCTGGCATGCTGTTAACAGTTCCGGAGAAATGTCCGTGTCAATGGAGTTGACGGCATCGGCAAACGTGTTGTCGCTTATGAGAAGTGCGGTTTTAATCACTTCTGCATAGCCGGAAAGCAGTTCGTCGGGCGGCAGGGTATTGAGAAATTCCGTGTCAGTGATTGTTTCCAGAGGTTGCTTGAAGAAGCCGATACGGTTTTTCAGGCCATCGAAATTGACCGCAGTTTTTCCACCGATGGCGGCATCCGTCATAGCAAGCAGTGTAGTAGGGATGTTCACATAATCAATTCCGCGCAGGTAAGCGGCTGCAACGAATCCTCCCAAATCAGAGACTGTTCCCCCGCCGATGTTGATGAGCAGTGCCTGTCGTGTTGCTCCCTGCGCAGTGAGCCACTGCCAAATGTCCATGGCGGAAGTGATGCTTTTGTTTGCTTCACAAGCATTGATGAGCATAGTCGGGAATGGCAGGCGGATAGTGATATTATTGTCCTGCAGAATGAAAATCTGCCGATCTGTATATTGGTTTATGTGGTCTTGCAGCCTTTGAATGAGTGTCATTTGGCACAATTTTTGTGCAAAAGTACAACAAATTTTGTGCATGTGCAAATAATTTAGTACCTTTGCGGGCTAATTTTGAACAGTTATGATAAAAAAGTCTGTATTATTTTTCGTTTTGACGCTATTCTCCGCCTTATCAATGGCAGAAGGTGTGTCGTACATCAGTACTGAACAGTTCAAGAAAGAAGTGTTTGATTATGTTCATGAAAAGGACTGGAAGTATTTGGGCAAGAAGCCATGTGTAATTGATTTCTACACCACTTGGTGCGGTCCGTGCAAGCGTCTTGCTCCGATTATGGAAGAATTATCCAATCAGTATGCGGGGAAAGTGAATTTCTACAAGGCAGATACCGAGCAGGAGCGTGAGTTGGCATATATATTCCAGATTAACAGTATTCCACAAGTGTTATACGTCCCCGTAGAGGGTCAGCCGATTCTGCTTAAAGGTCTTTATCCCAAAGAAGAAATCATCAAAATCATAGACGAACACTTACTGAAATAATCCGATGTGAATATTTCAGCGGGTGTGTAATATTTCAAGATAATATGCAAGTAGAATTTGTTTTACTAATTTTGTCATTGCTATTCTTTGCGAGTATTTTTACTGACAAGATAGGTTATCGTTTCGGTGTACCGGCTTTGTTATTGTTTTTAGGAGTCGGAATGTTATTCGGTCCGAACGGCATAGGCGGCTGGTTCGGTTCGGATGCAGTGGGGTATATGGTGAATATCGGTAGTGCGCAAGCCATTGGAACAATAGCACTATGCGTGATATTGTTCTCCGGCGGCATGGATACCAAGGTGTCGGATATTCAGCCTGTACTGGCTCCCGGATTAACGCTGGCGACCATCGGTGTATTATTAACCTGTGTTATTACGGGCGTTCTGACCTGGCTGATATTCGGCTGGGCGAAAGCGGAAATCGGCATATGGGCAGCGTTGTTGATAGCGGCAACGATGTCTTCCACGGATTCGGCGAGTGTGTTTTCCATACTCCGTACCAACGGTATCAAGCTGAAGCATAATCTTCGTCCGCTGTTGGAGTTAGAGTCAGGTGCGAATGATCCGATGGCGTATATACTGACAATCACATTGATCAGTATTGTGACCAATCCCGGTGAGGGAGTCAATGCGTTGACAATATTCCAGGACATTCTTATCCAATTGGTAATGGGTGCAGTAATGGGCTTTATATTCGGCAAGTTTATAGTATGGCTGCTAAACCGTGCAGATTTGTCGAACGAGAGTTTGTATCCGATTATGGTACTGACAGCATGTATTTTTATATTTGCCGCTACCTATTATCTGAAGGGGAATCCTTACCTCGCCGTATATATAGGCGGTTTGATTATCGGGAACAGCAAGTTCACGCGCAAACGCCAGACGAAATCCTTCTTTGACGGTTTGACTTGGCTCAGCCAGTTGGTGATGTTCCTTATGTTAGGTTTGATGGTTCGTCCGTTAGAGTTGTTCCGCTTGGAAGTTTGGTTGAGTTCACTGGTTATCTCGTTGGTGATGGTAGTTATCTCCCGCCCGCTGAGTGTGATGCTTTGCATGCTTCCTTTCCGCAAGTTCAAACAGACAGACCGTTTGTTTGTGAGCTGGGTTGGTTTGAAGGGTGCTGTACCGATTATATTTGCCATTCTGTGTGTGGCAAACGGTGTTCCTCATGCTGATTTGGTATTTAATGTTGTGTTCACGTGTACGATAGTAAGCCTTTTAGTTCAGGGAACAACGCTGAGTGCGGTAGCCAAGAAACTTCATTTGGTATTACCTGCCGACCCGAAACATCGTATTTCTCATTTTGATCTTGATTTGCCGGAAGAAATTGAGTCATCTGCGCGCGAACGCATTGTGGATGAATCCCTGTTGGCGAATGGTAATCTGCTCAAGAATATTCCTATTCCAGAGCATACATTGGTGATTATGGTTCGTCGGGATGACACTTTCTTTGTGCCGAAAGGTGATACGGAATTAGAATTGAATGATTGCCTGCTGATTATATCGGACAACAATGCGGAGAAAGTAGTTCAGGATCTTGAGGATGAAGAGACAGAAATTCTCAATCATTGGATATATGAGTTTACGCGCCATACGGGTCGTTTTATCAAGACGCGCTGGCATAAACTGATAGATGAGGGCAAGGCTATAAAACACTAATTTTTACATTGAAGATATGAAGACAACGGTTTTTCTGACCGGTGCCACCGGTACGATGGGTTGGGCGGGTATGCAGGAGATTTTACGTTTCCCAGACAAGTACACATTACGCATATTGGCTCGTCCGTCTCAAAAGAACAAGCATAAATTAACTTCTTATATAGCTGCATTTCCTGAAGATGTACTCCAAATCATTTGGGGCGATTTGACCCGTTATGAGGATGTGCTGAAGGGGGTTAGTGGTGCAGACATTGTATTGCATGTAGGCGGAATGGTGTCCCCGCAGGCGGATTACCGTCCCCGTGCAACGCGAGAGACGAATATCACGGCAGCCCGGAATGTCCGGGATGCGGTACTTGCCCAGCCTGACGGCAAGCAGCCCAAAGTCGTTTATGTAGGTTCTGTAGCGCAGATGGGTGACCGTCGCGAACCATTGCATTGGGGCAGGACGGGTGACCCGATATGTGTCAGCGCATACGACCATTATGGTATAACCAAGGCATGGGCTGAGCGTATTATCACGGATTCGGGAATCAAAAACTGGGTATCCCTACGGCAGTCAGGAATTCTGTATCCTGCCATATTGAAGAACTATGATCCGATTATGTTCCATGTCCCGATTCGCGGTGTGCTGGAATGGGCGACAGTAGAGGACAGCGGCAGATTGCTGGAGCGGATATGCCGTCCGACAGTGCCGGAAGATTTCTGGAAACAATACTATAATATCGGTTCGGGCGAGGAATACCGAATCTCGAACTATGAGTTTGAATGTCTGTTATTAGACGCTATCGGATGTCCCAAACCTGAAAAGATATTCAATGCGCATTGGTTCACAACGCGCAATTTCCACGGCATGTGGTATCTGGACAGTGACAAACTGGAGAACTATCTGCATTTCCGCGCGAATGTACCCATCAAGGAGTATTTTTCCCGTCTGGCGAAGTCAGATACGTTGCCGTGGGGAATCAAGTTAGCCTCGAAGACCCACGTGGCGAAGTTAGTGCCGCACCTTGTTAAAGCCGCGATGTGGTTCATGGCGATGTCCAAAGAGCATGGCACGCAATGGTGGATTAAGCATCGCAATGACGCGACATTGGGCGAGAAGTGCCGTCAGCGGATCAGTGCATATTACGGGTCTTATGAGTCGTATTGCAGAATCAAGCCATGGAAGCAGACGGATGTGTCCCATAACAGCAGGGAAGCAGTGCTGCTGAATCATGGTTATGACGAATCCAAGCCTTTGGAGTCCCTTGGCATAGAAGATATACAATCCGTTGCGGCTTACCGCGGGGGCAAATGTCTGTCCACGAAAATGACTCCCGGAGACCTTGATACCCAACTGGAGTGGCAATGTGCAGAAGGACATGTGTTCAAGGCATCGCCGCGACTGATTCTATTGGGCGGTCACTGGTGTCCGGATTGTTTTCCATGGCCATATGCGGATACGAAAGAACGTGTCCGTCCATGGAACTGGGACGCCGAGGCAAAGCGTAATCCGTTCTTTGCGCAATTATGGAGTCCGTTGCATGAAGCGGATGAAAACAATACTTACGGTCCCGATGTTTTTGAGGGTTGGGAGCGATAAAAAGAGAATCATTCAAACAGCCGTTCAGCGGCTGTTTTTATTTGCTCCATGAGCCATTGCGGCGTACTGGTTGCGCCACAAATGCCGATTTTGAAATCCGTGTCTGTACGGACGTTGGCGTTTTTCAATAAATCGGAAGTGACATCTTCTGCTTTTTCGACAAAGAATGTATTCGGATTGGCCAGTCGGCAATGTTCGAACAGCACTTTGGCGTTGGATGATTTCTGTCCACCGACAAAGAGGACGATAGATTGCCGTGCGGCAAAAGTTTTGAGGTCGGCAGCGCGGTTAGCGACATTCCGGCAGATGGTATCATGGTATTCAAAGACAGGAGAGTCATCCGTTGCAGCCAGTTCGCGTCTGTTTTCGATAGCCTTAATGAGTGAATGCAGCCCTTCCACGGACATGGTTGTTTGTGAAAAGAGATAAATATCGCGTTTGAAATCGATTCTGTCAAGGTCGTTGTCGGATTCGACAATGATGGCGGTGTTGTTTGTTTGTCCCTGTAAGCCAAAAACTTCTGCGTGTCCGGTTTTCCCGTAGATAACGATTTGTGCGTTGCGGTGTTGGATGTAGGTGTCGTGAATGCGTTCCTGCAGTTTTTTGACTACAGGACACGTGGCATCAATGATTTCGTTGCCGTTATTACGTGCAATATGGTATGTAGAAGGTGGTTCCCCGTGCGCCCGCAGCAGAACTCTGACATTGTGCAATGTCCGCAGGTCGTCGTAGTCGATGGTTTCCAGTCCTTTTTGCTCCAACCGTTTAACTTCCTGACCGTTATGCACGATGTCGCCAAGGCAGTATAATGTGCCTTTGTTCAGTTCTTCTTCGGCTTTTTGTATGGCAGCAGTCACACCAAAACAGAAGCCGGATTTGGTATCAATGGATATGGTCATTGAAGATGTTGATGATGTGCTTAATCTGCTGGTCTTTAGTCATGTCCGAGTTGTCAACGACGACAGCGTCCTCAGCCTGCCTGAGTGGCGATTCGGCACGATGTGTGTCGCGGTAGTCGCGGTCGTTGACGTCATGCAGAACCTCTTCAAAGACGGGATTTTCACCTTTAGCCTGCAATTCCTTGAACCGGCGCATAGCCCTGACTTCGGGTCTGGCGGTGAGGAACAGTTTCAGTTCGGCGTTGGGAAAGACGACGGTGCCAATGTCCCGTCCGTCCATAACGATACCTTTGTCGATGCCCATTTGCTGTTGCTGGGCGACGAGGAAGCGGCGCACTTCTTTGATAGGTGAAACTTTGGAAGCCATATTTCCGACTTCCAGAGTACGTATCTGCGCCTCTACATCAACGCCGTTGAGGCACACATGCTGTCCGTCGTGGAGATGTCTGAAGGAAATGTGAATATCGGGCAGCGCGTTAATGAGTTGTGTTTCGGTGAGGTTGTTCTGAATAGTATAAAGTGCGATAGCGCGGTACATGGCACCGGTGTCCACGTAGGTGTATCCGGCATATTGCGCGAGTGCTTTCGCCATGGTTGATTTGCCGCAAGAAGAGTATCCGTCAATAGCGACAATTATTCTGTTGTTTGTACGTTTTGTCATGTTTAAATTGATAAGGAATAACGATAATTGTGCGTATTCAGCCAAAATAATCAAATCGGGTGCAAAGTTACAACAATTTTGGGATGTATGCAAGTTTATGCGGGATTTTTTGGCGGAAAAAAGTTTTTGAACGTTCCGTAAAGTTTTTTGAGACGGTTAAAGTCTTGATATTCTGTGGCATATTGGCTTGCAATATATTTGCGGTATCTGGAATAACCTAATAATATCCTAATAATAACCTAATAATATCCTAATAAAATCCTAATATGTGCTGTGGAAATTTTATACGCGATAAAATCGGCAAGTTCTTCAAAAAATGTCCGGACGCTTGCACATGTGCAATTTTTGTAGTACCTTTGCACGTTGTTTTTGTCCGGCAGGTATTTCGGACAATCATGAAAAGCAGAAAAGAGCATGTTAGCAATTATTATTAATCCGAAATCGGGAAAGCGATATTTCCGTTCGCAGCGTGTGTATTTGTTCAAGTTGCTCCGTTCGCGTCACCAGCCATTTACCTATCGTGTGACCAAGTATGCGAATCATGCGTTGGAATTGGCGCGCGAGTTAGTAGAAAAGGGTTATGACCAGATTCTTGTGTTGGGTGGTGACGGCACGGTGTCCGAAGTGATAAACGGTATTATGCGTGCGGATATTCCTGAAGAGCAGCGTCGTAAGATCCGTTTCGGTCTGATGCCTCGCGGCACAGGCAATGACTGGGCGCGTTTTTGGGGGCTGACAAAGGATTTCAAGCGTTCGTTGGAATTGTTCTTCAACGGAAAAGACGAGCCTGTGGATGTCGGTTGTGTGGCGTATTGGCGCAACGGGATACGGCATAACCGATATTTTATCAACTCGGTCGGTTTCGGTCTTGACCCTTTGACATGCAAGTATGCGGTGAAGTTGAAACCCTATATCGGCAGTCACCATGTCAACTATCTGTTCGGTCTGTTTGCGGCGTTGGCCAAGATGAAACCGATTCCGATGCAGGTAGTGTGCGACGGTGAGGAAGTGAGCCGTAATCCGATGTTTACAATGAATATCGGCAACGGTCCTTATTCGGGTGGCGGAATCCGTCAGAACCCGGATGCGGATCCCCGGGACGGCATATTCCATTCGATAGTGGTGGAGAAACCGACATTGAGGCAGATTATGCGTGCGTTGGGGCGGATATATAACGGGAAACTGACCGACCTCGATTTTGTACACGGTTTTACGGGGTGCAAGGTGGAGATAAACACCAAGCAGTATCTGTGCTTTGAGGCAGACGGTATATTGATGGATATAATGGGACCGTGCGAGGTGTATTGCCTGCACCATGCGCTTCAAATGACGGTGCCGCAATATTGTTAGCGATATGAAGGGAATGATTTTCGCCGCGGGACTCGGAACGCGGCTTCGTCCGTTAACAGATACGATGCCGAAGGCTTTGGTGCCTTTGGCAGGTCATCCTTTGCTGATGTACCAAATTGCCAAACTCAAGTCCGCCGGCATAACGGATATAATGATCAATGTCCATCACTTTGCGGACATGATTATCGATTATGTCCGTTCGAATGACAACTTCGGGTGCCATATCATGATTTCGGATGAGCGGGAGAGGTTGTTGGATACCGGTGGCGGGTTGCTGAAGGCATGGAAAACGTATGGGCGTGACAGCGACGAGCCTGTTCTGGCACTAAATGCGGATATACTTTCAACCATCCGCTTGGAAGATGTGACAGGAGCATATCGTCCGGAAGAAGCGGGATTGTTAGTTGTGCGGCATCGGGAGACACAACGATACCTGTGCTTTGACAAAGATGACCGTTTGAGCGGTTGGACTAATGTAGCGACCGGCGAGTGCCGTCCCGCCTCAGTGGCACCGATGTTGGATGATTACCGTTTACTGGCATTCTCGGGCATGCAAGTGCTGTCGCCCGGAGTGTTGTCCATGATGGATGAGTATGCGTCGCGGAACGGGGAGCGGTTCTCGGTGATAGATTTTTATCTGGATGCAATGCGGCAGGCGTTTTTCCGAGGATTCGAGCCTGACGGAGAGTTGCTGGATGTCGGAAAAATAGAGCATATCGCCGAGGCGGAATCGTTTGCGCGATTAATCATCTAAACGGTAGTATCACAAAAAAAAAGTGGGGGCGTCCGCACTTTTTTTTGCATATGTGCAATTTTTGTTGTAATTTTGCGCGCTAATTGATATTTGAAAAAAGAAGCTTATGGAACCTATAAAAGAGAGTGAAAAGAAACAGAAGACACTTCCAATGCTCAATGTGGTGCTGATTGGTGTGTGTGTAGTGATTATCGTAGCAGGTTTTGCATTGATGGCAGGCGAACCGAGCGGGGCAACGGAATATAATCCCGACATATTTTCGGTTCGGCGTATTACAGTCGGTCCGATGATAGCTCTGGCAGGATTTTTAGGACTGATAGTCGCCATTCTTTTTCCCAAACGCAACAAGAACAAATAATCAAATCGAAATAGTTTATGTCTTGGTGGGAAGCATTGATTTTGGGTATCGTTCAGGGGCTGACAGAGTTCTTGCCGGTATCATCGTCCGGGCATTTGGAAATCGGACAGGCGTTATTGGGTACTGCGGGAGAAGAAAATCTGCTGTTTGCCATAGTCGTTCATACGGCAACGGTATTGTCAACGCTGGTAATACTATGGCGCGAGGTGGCGCAACTGTTCAAAGGCACCTTCAGCACATGGCAGTGGAATGAGGACAAGAATTATGTGGCTAAGATACTGGTGTCGATGATTCCTGTGTTTATAGTCGGCATGTTCTTCAAGGAAGAAGTGGAGAGTTTCTTTGGTAACGGTTTGCTGCTGGTCGGTATATGTCTTATCGTGACATCGTTGTTGCTGTGGCTGAGCGAGTTTCTGACCAAACGCATGAAGAGGGAAGGGCATGAAGTGACTTATCGCGATGCAGCCATTATGGGTTGTGCGCAGGCACTTGCGGTGTTGCCCGGATTGAGCCGTAGCGGCACAACGATAGCAACGGGTCTGCTGTGCGGCGTGAAAAAGGAGGATGTTGCCAAGTTCTCGTTTCTGATGGTGCTGATACCGATATTAGGGGAAGCCTTTTTGGATTTGCTGAAACTGGTTTCCGGCGAAATAACCGTGACAATCGGTATTTTGCCTCTGATAGTCGGTTTTGTTGCTGCGTTTATAACCGGCTGTATGGCGTGCCGGTTCATGATAGATATTGTCCGCCGCCAGAAGCTGACATGGTTTGCCGTTTATTGCCTGTGTGCAGGTGTGTTTGCCATTGTGTATGAACTTTGTTGAAGGTGAAATAATTGCGTTTGACAAGCCATACGGGTGGACCAGTTTTGATGTGGTGGGCAAGGCGCGTTGGCTGTTATGCCACCATATGGGCGTGAAGAAACTGAAGGTCGGTCATACCGGTACGCTGGATCCGTTGGCTACCGGTGTCGTTGTGGTCTGTACGGGAAAGAAGACAAAACTGATAGACCAACTGCAATATGCCACAAAGGAATATACAGCCACGTTGCAGTTAGGTGCCACCACTCCGAGTTTTGATTTGGAAAAGGATGTTGATGCGACCTATCCGACAGACCATATCACCCGCGAGCTGATAAACCGTGTTATCCCGACTTTTCAGGGCGAGCAATGGCAGGTACCACCCATGTTCAGTGCGGTCAAGGTAGATGGCAAACGTGCGTATAAACTTGCGCGGAAGGGCGAAACGGTGGAACTGAAGCCGAAGCTGCTGGTTATAGATGAGATAGAGGTGCAGAAATTTGACCCGGTGGCAATGCAACTGACCATTCGTGTCGTGTGTTCGAAAGGAACGTATATCCGGGCATTGGCGCGCGACATCGGCGAGCGTCTGGAGAGCGGTGCGCACCTTATAGCCCTGCGGCGCACCCGCGTGGGAGATATCAGGGTAGAAGATTGCATAAACTTTGAACAATTCGAGAAGATAGTATATGAAACTGAACCAATTCAAATTCAAACTGCCTGAAGAGCAGATTGCGCAATTTCCGTCCTCTTATCCTGAGGATGCGCGTATGATTGTGTTACACCGTAAGACCGGCGTTGTCGAGCATAAGACTGTAAGGGATATAGTGGAGTATTTCGGTGAAAACGACCTGTTTGTATTTAATGATACGAAGGTGTTCCCCGCCCGGCTATATGCCAAGAAAGAAAAGACGCTTGCGACTATTGAGGTGTTTTTGTTGCGCGAGTTGAATCATGCCACCCGTTATTGGGATGTGGTGGTGGATCCGGCTCGCAAAATCCGTGTGGGCAACAAACTGTTCTTTGACGAAGATCCGACTATTGTGGCAGAAGTAGTGGACAACACGACAGCCCGCGGGCGTACGTTCCGTTTCCTCTCCGATTATGCGGAAAATGAATACATAGACCGTTTGTATGCGTTGGGAACAACCCCTCTGCCCAAGTATATCATACGTCCGATGGAAGATGATGTGCTTGAGAAATACAAAGAAGTATTCCGTGACCAGCCAGTGGAAGAGATGGATCGCGAACGGTATCAGACCATTTTCGCCAAATATATAGGTGCAGTTGCCGCGCCCGCAGCCGCCTTGCATTTCTCCAAACAACTGCTCAAACGAATGGAGATAAGCGGCATAGAATACACGACGCTGACATCGCATGTGGGACTGGGCAACTTTAAGTCCATAGATGTGGATGACCTGACCAAGTTCAAGTCAGACAGTGAGCAAATAATTGTAACCGAAGATGTGGTCAGTCATGTTGAGAAAGCGCGTGCGAAAGAGGCGCGCATATGTGCGGTCGGCACGGAAGTCATGCGCGCGATGGAACATGTGGTAGGTGCCAGCGGACAACTGAAGACCTATTCGGGTTGGACGAATAAATTCATCTATCCGCCGTATCAGTTTACATCCGCCAACAGTTTCTTTGTCAATCTGTATCTGCCTCAATCCATCCAGTTGATGATGGTTGCTGCATTCGGCGGCTTTGAGAATGTGATGAAAGCCTATGAAACCGCCGTTGAAGAAGGATATATGTTCGGAGATTACGGTGATTCGATGTTGATAGTTGACTGATGAATGTACGAATAGAGGAGTCGTGGAAGCGTGTTTTGCAGCCGGAGTTTGACAAGCCATACTTTGCGTTGCTGACAGATTTTGTGCGTGCTGCCTATCAGCGTTCGCAATGCTTTCCGCCTGCCCGCCTGATATTCAACGCATTTGACTCGTGTCCGTTTGAAAGGGTGCGAGTTGTTATTATCGGTCAGGACCCTTATCATGATGTCGGTCAGGCAAACGGATTATGCTTTTCGGTGAACGAGGGGATAAAGATACCGCCGTCATTGGAAAACATATACAAGGAGTTGAACAGAGACCTTGGCAAACCGATTCCGCAATCCGGCGATTTGAGTGACTGGGCGCGTCAGGGGGTGCTGTTGCTGAATGCCACTCTGACGGTGCAAGCGCATCAAGCCGGCAGCCATCAGAACAAAGGCTGGGAAGAACTGACCGATGCTGCAATCGCGTCATTAAACAGGGAACGCGAGCATATTGTATATATGCTGTGGGGTTCTTACGCGCAGCGGAAAGGACAGTATATAGACCGTCGCAGGAATCTTGTTCTGACGGCTCCTCATCCAAGTCCGTTGTCCGCATACCGCGGTTTTATAGGATGCGGGCATTTCTCTGAAGCAAATAACTACCTCGTTCAGCATGGCGAGGCACCAATAAACTGGTAGAAAAGAATGAATAGATTGCTGCTCATAGACGCTTATGCCATGATATACAGGGCGTATTATGCGTTCATTAAGGCTCCGCGAATGACTTCGAAAGGGGAAAATACATCGGCGATATACGGTTTTGTGGTTCTGTTGGAGGATTTGCTCAAACGCCTTAAACCATCGCATGTGGCGGTAGCATTTGACCCGCACGGACCGACCTTCCGCCATGAGGCGTATGAACAATACAAGGCGCAACGGCCTGAAACGCCGGAAGATATTCGTCGTGCGGTGCCTGTTATTGAAGACATTCTTGCTGCAATGAATATTGTGGCATTGGAAGTGCCCGGATTCGAGGCGGATGATGTGATCGGTACCCTGTCGGTGCTTGCAGAGCAGGCTGGCTTTGAGGTATTCATGGCAACACCGGATAAAGATTACGGTCAGTTGGTGACAGAGCGCGTTCATATGTACCGTCCGCGGCATACCGGCGGATTTGAGCAAATGGGTCCCGCCGAGGTGTGCGCCAAATACGGATTGCAAGACAAAAAGCAAGTCATAGACCTGTTGGCTTTAATGGGCGATGCGTCGGACAATATCCCCGGCTGTAAAGGAGTAGGGGAGAAGACCGCCGTTCAGTTGCTTACGCAATTCGGCAACGTGGAGAATCTGTTGGCACATACTGATGAACTGAAGGGGGCATTGCAGACCAAGGTGACGACACAGGCTGATATGATCCGCTTCTCCAAATTCCTTGCGACAATCCGTACAGATGTACCGATTTCGTTTGACCCTGATACAATGACAGTGCGTGAAAAGGATTGGACACGGCTCCGTCCGATATATGAGTCACTGGAGTTTAATTCGTTTCTGCGAAATGCACCGGAGATCACAAAAGCGTCGAAGGCTCCCGCCGTTAAGAAGAATGAGATGACGCTTGACTTGTTTGCCGAACCCGATGCGGCAGTCAAGCAACCGCAATATGACACCATCGAGGCACGGTTGTGTTCCTATTTGCTGAATCCGGAACTGACGTTCAACCCTTATCGTGAACCGGACTGGGCGGCACTCAAAGCCAATCCGTCACTATGGAATCTGTATAATGAGGTTGAATTGCCGTTAGTGCCTATTCTGCGTAAAATGGAACAGGCGGGTGTACGTTTTGACCTTGCGTTGCTTAAACAGGCGGAAAGTGAATTGACAGAGGAACTGACAGCTCTGGAAGCCGAGATTACCGCCTTGGCAGGGACAACCTTCAATATCAACTCTCCGCGACAGGTCGGGGAAGTGCTGTTTGACAAACTGCGATTGGATACCAAAGCCAAGAAGTCCAAAAACGGGCAGTACTCAACATCCGAAGAAGTGTTGCTTGGACTCAAAGACAAACATCCGATAGTCGGAAAGATTTTAGCGCAGCGGGAATTGAAAAAACTGATTTCAACCTATATATCCGCCCTCCCGACCTATATCAATCCTGATACAGGCAAAATTCATACAACATATAACCAGACGGTAACTGCCACCGGGCGGCTAAGTAGCAGCAACCCGAACCTGCAGAACCTGCCAATCCGTTCGGAGCGTGGTCAGTTGATACGCCGTGCCGTGATAGCGGATGAGGGGTGTTTGTTCCTCAGTGCTGACTACTCGCAGATTGAGTTGCGGCTGATGGCGCATTTCTCGCAAGACCCGCATTTGTTAGCGGCATTCCGTAACGGACTGGATATTCACGCCGCCACGGCTGCCAAGATATTTGATGTGCCGATAGAGAATGTAACCAAGGAGCAGCGGCGTCGTGCCAAAACAGCCAATTTCGGTATTATTTATGGTATTTCTGCGTTCGGATTGGCGCAGCAACTGGATTGCTCCCGTTCGGAAGCCAAGGCACTGATTGACGGTTACTTTGAGGCGTTCCCCAAGGTGATAGACTATATAGAGGCGCAGAAACAGTTCGCCCGCGAACATGGTTATGTGGAAACGCTGTTCGGCAGACGCAGGTATTTGCCGGACATCAATTCGCATAATGCCACCGTCCGCGCTTTTGCGGAGCGCAATGCGGTAAATGCGCCTATTCAGGGAACGGCTGCCGATATTATCAAGATGGCGATGATTGCCGTTGACCGTCAACCCTTACTGGCAAACAGCCAACTTATACTGCAAATCCATGACGAGTTATGCTTCAATGTCCCAATGGCAGAGATAGAGCAGGTGCGTGAGGCTGTTGTGCAGGAGATGGAGAATATCGTCCACTTGTCAGTACCGTTGGTTGCTGAGGCTGCCTATGGATACAACTGGTTGGAAGCACATTGACGGAATGTTGAAACGGATACTATCCATATTATGCTTTGTTGTTTTAGCCATCGGCAACTTATATGCCGGGGCTGATACGCTGATGCTCATGGAGCAGGATACTGCGATGTACTGCAAAATACATGGCATTCCGTGGGGAGAAACCATGTCCGAACCCCGCTATAGCCCCTCACCCAAAAAGGAGAGCGGAGAACCTGCCATCACACTGACTACTTATACAGAAGATATCTGTACTGCGAACCCGTTCTTCTCGTTCCGGGCGGAAATAGCACCTGGTGTGAATCTTGGTGCAAGACCGAACTTTTTGTTGGAGTATTCTTCATCCGCCGGATATTCTTGGGAACCTTTTTATCAAGCTGCAACTTCCAGTCATATACTTCACTATACGCAGCGACCTGCAAACCTGCCAATAGGATGGTATCGTGTTTTAGCAGCGCGGTATCCCGAAGACTTGGCGAATCCTAATGCCCGTATAGAGAGTGAGCCGATAGAACTGAAAAAAGTCAACGGCGGCTGCACTCCTTTCAAACATCCGTGGCCTGATGAGATATCCGATAATGTTTGTCCGCACGGCACCTTGCTTTTCCGTGAGGATTTTGGCGGAAATGATCCTTCGGATCCTGTGACCAGTCAGACTCCCTTGACGACCATGAGTAACAGATATACACAGGTATATAATGTTATTTCCCGTGTCAATTCCCGTTTGTTTGTTGTCGCAAAACACGGATGGCAGAATAATATTAATACAAGTCAGACAGCAAACCTCTATTCGCAGTGGTTTATTCAGGATGATCACACCTATCCGAATGATTATACACGCGGGTATTTATTGGAAGTCGATGCCGTTGCCGGAAATAGTGATGCCTTTTACACAACCACCATTCCGGTATGTGATAAACTGGATTTGTCTTTCTCGGCATATGTGGCGAATGTATTGGAACCCGGGCATAATTTTGCCCGACCGAAACTACGTTTTGTCATAACGGATGAGTCGACCGGAAATGTCATTATGGAGCAGTCAACCGGCGATGTTTCACCGGCTCCTTCCGATTACGGTGTAAACGGACCACCTACTGTCCAGTCTGCCCCGTGGCATTTGGTCGGAGCCTCTTTTACCGTGCCGGACGGGGTCGGGCTGATCCGTTTGTCCATTTATAATGATGTAAATACCTCTATGGGTAATGACTTCGCAATGGATGATATCGAGATTCGTCTTTGCAAACCTGAAGTAACGATTGAGTCCGAAGTTGAGGTCTGTTTGGATTCTGCCTATACGTTCAAAGCAAACGTCACATCCGACGGCGGATTCAAGCAACCGTATCAATACCTTTGGCAATTTGCCAAAGACAGTTTGCCGTACAATAGCAATGATTGGATTAACAAAAAGAGAGGACTTGATTTTACCATAGACAAAGTAACGGCGGATGATGAAGGTTGGTACCGGCTTTGCGTTACTTCCGATGGCGTTGATGTTGAGACTGAACGGTATTGCCGTGCTGTAAGCGAGCCTTTCCATTTGACGGTGGTGAATTGCGCGCCGCCGGTATTCCCGCAATATGAGGTTGTTTCTCCTGCCTGGGCATGTGTGGATTCTGCGTATTGCATAGAATTGGATACGCTCAACAAGGCGGATTTTGCACCGATTGACTATACCTATTGGTGGGAATATTCCAGCGATGATAAAAAATCGTGGACAAAAGCAACTGACGGACAATCCTTGTGCTTCAGTGCATTGACGGCACAGGATTCCTGCTGGTACCGGCTTGGGTTCCACTATGTGGACAAATATAATGATATTACGGATTATTATGAGCCGTTCCTGCTCAATGTTGAGGATTGTACACCACCGACTTTGCCGGATTTGTCCATTGCTGACCCCGGATGGCTATGCCGGGATTCGGCGTATTGCTTTGTAGTGGATACGCTTAACAAGACCACTTTTACCCCATCGGAATATACCTATTATTGGGAAACATCTCCTGATGGCTTGGATAACTGGACGAAACGGCTTGACGGACTGACATTGTGTATGGATAATCTGCAGCAGTCTGATTCATTATGGTATAGGGTAACTGCCCATTACAAGAGTAGATGGCATGATTTGAGTGCTTCGTCTCTACCTGTTTTGCTCCAAGTAGTGGACTGTACTCCCGCCATTCCGCCGTCTTTACAGATTGTTTCACCGGAATACATCTGCATCGATTCCGCATATTTCTTCGCTCTGGACACACTCAATAAGGGAACCTTTGATGAGATGGAGTATGATTATACGTGGGAGTTCTCCAAAGATAATGTGACATGGACCGAACGTGCAAAAAGTGAATTCTATTTCTTGCCTGCTGTCACTGCTGCAGATTCAGGATATTATCGTGTACGGCTTACATATCAGTCATTATATTGGAGCGTGGATGTTGTCAGTCCGTCATTCTTCTTGCATACGGATGACTGTACGCCGCCGCCTTTGCCCATGCCGGTCTTTGTTTCAGACCATGTGGTCTGTCAGGATTCGGCTTATTGCTTTGAAGTCAATATTTCCAATGCTGCGGCGATACCCGACACCGCGCGGTATAATTTCCGCTGGGAATTCTCGCGTAACAGCCGTATTTGGGCAACATATGCTACCGACCTTGACCTTTGCCTTCCTGCCGTATCGGAGGCTGATTCCGGGTGGTACAGGCTTGTGGTTTCCTATGAGTATCCGGCTGTTGAGGGAATGTATATAACCAGACCGTTCCGTTTGGATATAACACATTGCGCTCCGCCCGATGACCCTGTTGATCCTGTTGACCCGCATGACCCGGATAAACCCGATGACCCGCACAATCCGGATAAACCTGACGAACCGGAAGTACCGGATGATGATAAAACACCACCTGTGGAATTGAAGATGGATACTACTGTCTGTGATACGCTTATGCCGCTAACATGGCGGGACAGGATCTGGCTCAATGACACAACGGTTACCGATACCATCACGCGAACAAACGGCACCGATAGTGTCTATCTGCATCTCAAACTGAATACAATACCATGCTGTCCCGATTTCCAAACACTTCAATTGGATACTTTGGTCTGTGATACGTTATTGCCGTTCGTTTGGCAGTTCGGGGACACCGCACTTACATACACCGAGCCGGAATATAAACAAATAACGATTCCGCATCGCATGTGGGCGAATTGTGCCGAAATAGTTTATACGCTGAATCTGGATACTTGTTTCTGCGAGAGGTTGTATCCGCTTATTGTCAATAAATATAATTGGCTTATTCTTTGCGACAATACCCGCATGGCTGAATTCTTCCCCGACAGGCAGGTTAAGCAGTATCGCTGGTTTAAGAATGGTGAACTCATTGATGGTGCAGTCGAAGACGATTATTCTGAGCGTGAAGAACTATGCGGCATATTCCAACTTTATTTGACTTTGGATAATGATCAGGTAATCAAGTCCAATATCCTGTATATCAATACATCGGAACAACCTGAACAATTGATAGCCCGTTATAACCGCCTCGGCTGGCAGATAGACCACACTGTTCCGATGACTGACTTGCCTGCCGGTTTGTACATCAATGTCTATCAGTGTGGGGAAACATTGCGTGCGGAAAAAGTATTGGTCGGTTTTTGACACATTATCATTTCCTGTAGCAAATCGTGCAAATATAGGTTGGCTTAATGATTGTCTCAAAAGTTACGTCTTCCGTATTCTCTAACACATGCTGCAAATCATCTATAATACCTGTACCCTTGTATTTGAGAAATGCTTCTTTGCGAGTCCAAAAGACTGTGAACAAAGTGGCACTGTCACCGATAATCCGTTGCTCGGTTTCGTTCATTGTCCGATGGACTAATTCCGGCTTTACTTCGCGGATAGATTCTATGTCTATGCCTATCGGTGTTTTGTCTATGGCAACGGCTATCCCCTGCTTGCAATGGCTGACTGAAAATTCAAGACCCCCTGCTATGTACGGCTTCCCGTATTGGTTATAATGCCATGCCTGACCGGCATTAGGAACATCCTCGCCAATCAGTTCCTGTAGCATAAGCCAACTCTTTAATTCCGCCCATTGCCCGAACAAATGTTTGTATTTGAGTGCATTTTCGCGTCGCTGTGTACTAACCAAAGGGAGCATTCTGTCCACTTCGGTCTCAGTACACCGGCTCATATCGTCAAACAGCAGGTATCTCATGGGTCAATATTGCCGTTCGCCAAAAATGCGGGAGCCGATTCGTACCATAGTTGAGCCGTCTTCAATGGCAAGCATGTAGTCGTCCGACATGCCGAATGACAATATTTTGTTGTCCAATCCGTGGCGGATGGCTATATCACGTACTTGTCTAAAGCAACGGTGTATTTCCTTCTCATCCGCTGTGTTGGTTGCCATAGTCATCAGTCCGCACACACGAACATGCTCAAGTTCCTTTGTCCGGCACATCGCTTCTTCCAACTCTTCAATGCTGAATCCGGATTTTGTATCTTCTTGTGCAACATGAACTTCCAATAGAACATCAACAACACGGTTTATCCTCGCTGCCTCAGCCTCGATAACATGTAACAAACGCAAACTGTCCACCGATTGAATCAAATGGACGAAGCTGATTATTTGTCTCACTTTGTTCGTTTGGAGATGTCCTATGAAATGCCATCGGATATCTTTGGGCAGAACCTCATACTTGGTGCATAGTTCCTGTACGCGGCTTTCCCCGAATTCCCGTTCTCCGGCGTCATAGGCTGCCTGTATTGATTCCGCAGGGTGAAACTTGCTGACGCATACCAATGTCACCCCTTGGGGCAATGTGGCGCGGATTGCCTTGATATTATCCTCTATAGTAGTCACTTTAGGATGATTTTGTTAATCGACAGCCCTTAATACCTCTAAAATAGGGGTGCGTGCGACGGATACAATTTCGCAATCATAGCCGTTCATGGCATCAGACAAATTCTTTAATGCCGTTGTCACGTTGGTTGCACATACTAAAACGGACACGCCTTTGCGGCTTTCTTTTCCGTTATCCTCAATCGTAATCAACTCAACGCGCCCTTTATACCACTTGTCGCCTTCTGCGGAATCGATAATCTCGAAAAATTGTTTCTTGGAACATGATGGCATCTCAAAGTCACCGAATATCAAGGGCTTGATATTGTCAATCAGGCGTTTTTCCACATCGCTCGGTGTTAGTCCTTCCACTAAATACGTTTCTTTTACATTGCCCGGGTTGTCTTCTCCTGTTTGCCGTTGATAGCTTACTTTTACTTCGTAGAATAGCATAATATTGTTTTGTATTTGATTAGGTCTGCAAAGTTACTATAAAAAAACGAAACCTGCAAAATAAAATCAATTTTATTTGCGTATAATAAAAAAGGATGACATTGCGCCATCCTTTTTGTGATTGTATATCTGCGATTTATTTGCGGAGCAAATTGCGAGCGTCCTGTTTCTTGAACGGACGAACTAAAGCGCGACCTGCTTTGTGAGCCGGCGCAGCGGCACTGCTTTGATAGGTGAATTTCTGCGAGAATACTTCTGTTGTACGCATTCCGTTTGCATAACCGTATGCGTAACCATAGCATACATCACCTGCTGCAATGTTACCGTTCTGTTCCAGTGATGCCAAACTGAATGTTTGTACACCTGTTTCGCAATACTCTGTCAATTCTTCGTCACCATAAAAGGTAATATCATCTTCGGCCATTTCGGTCACGTTGCTGAAACCGTAATAAGATAAATCATCTTCTGTAACTAAACTGCAGAAATACTTTTCGGTGTTATTTGACGGGGTGAAGGATAGGGAACCATTAGCATATTCCACTTCAATCTTTAACTCCGAAGTAGCCTTGAATGCGGGTGTCTCAAATGCTTTCTTGTACAATTTGTCGCCGGTTTTGCCATTGGCATCAAGCTCAAATAACACTTCGTAGTATTGGGTGCTTTCTTTCAAACCGATTTCCGTACCTTCTGCGTTTCCGTTGATAGTAAAATCAGAGTAGGAGTAAGCATCTTCCTCTGTCCACTCCATTCCATACATCTCATACATGGATTTGTAATACTCATTGTAGTAGTTAATGTAAAAATCAACCATTGCCTTCAATGAATCAATTGCTGCTGCATCAGACGCATACTCGGCGAAATCTGCTGCCGGAATTGCTGTCATGAAATAGGAGACTGTAGTGTCCTGAACGGTTACTTTAATACCTGCATGATTGTACTGGGCATCTGTTACTTCAATAACATACTTGCCGTCTTCCGGCTCATCGGAACCGTTCTTACCCTTGCAGGATGTGACACTGAATACTACCAATGCTGCTGCGGCTGCAAAATAAAGAATTTTTTTCATACCTTGAAATTTTTAAGTTAATGTTTTTGATTTTTCGTATAAATTCGCCGCAAAGGTAAGGCAAATATTTGAAACTCGCAAATAAAAAAACGCATTTTAGCCTGATTGAGTGGTTTTTACACTCATTTTACCTCCCTTTAAGAGCCTTTTTATCGCCTTTTACGGGCGATTAATTCCCATGTCCGAAGCCGGTCTTTATACATGTTGTTCCGATTCATGGCAACTATATCGCAGTTGGCATCGCTGTTGTCTTCCCATCTGCGGCAGTTATATACAACATCGTATATTCGCCCGATTTTGTATTCGCGGCTGATACGCAAACCGACGGCATAGTCCTCGCCGTATTTTGTGGTCGGAAAATTGAGTGAACGTAATACAGGGACATAGAAACCTCGCGGCGCACCTAATCCGTTGATACGCAAGGCGTTGTTCATTCCGTTCTCTTCGGTCCATTCGCGGTGGTCTATTATTCCGGGCGGCAGTTCATGCCCATCAATATCAGTCATTCTGTACGTCCCGACGACCATGGCGCACCGTTGCTTTTCAAATGCTTCTATAAAACGTTGTACAGTCTGCGTGTCATAGTATGTGTCGTCGCTGTCCAGCTGTATGGCGTATCTGCCGCATTGGGGATGATGTATGGCGGCATTCCAGTTTCCGCCTATTGCGTGCCATGATTTGTCTTGGGCTATGTATATCAGTTTTCCGTTGGACTTGGATTTCTCCTCGTTTATTATATCTACTGTGCCGTCGGTTGAATTGTCATCTACCACAATGACATTGAACGAATGGGGCGCGCTCACAACTTGCGATAATGCGCTTCGGATGGCATCGCGTATGGTCCTCACACGGTTCCTGCAGGGAATAATGACACTGGCACTGACTGGGAATTCCCCTTCTTCTGGATTGATCAACCGTAAATTTCTATAGTCAATTAGCGCGTTTAATGCTTGTAGATGCGCTGTCACGCACTTCTCCATTTCCACTTGCACGGCGCGGTTCTTTGGATCCACATAATCAAATAGTTTCTCGCCGGACTTGCGTAAATCCGTTTCTACATCATAGTACAAATACTCGGGAATGTGGACGAGTGTGCCTTTTCGGCTTAGTCGCAATCGCAAATCATACCAACCCGCATATTCATAATCGCAATCCATCTCTTGCACAACTTCTTTTAATGCCGTCGTGAGGACTAATATGGCACTGCCGAAATCAAAATCATCGCGCAATGCGCCATCCTGATAGTCTGTCACGGGTGCAGGTTCTGGATTGAAGTGGTCGGAATATACAAATACCGCATCGGTGTCATTGCCCACTTGTACCATTCGCTCCTGTCCGTAATATACCCATTTTATTTCCGGACGAAGCTGAATCAGTATCCATTCTCCACTTGCCTTTTCGGCGATTGCGCGAATCTCTGTGGTCGGGCATAACCGGCCATTTAATATAAACGTATCCATCATTATGTGAATTTTGCTGCAAAGTTATTGAAAAATTTGTATATATGCAAATTTTGTTGTAATTTTGTCGTATGATTTTAATTGCAGATAGTGGCTCCACAAAGACCCATTGGAGCCTTTTGACCGCTAATGGTCATCATCAGGAGTTTAAGACGGACGGCATCAATCCTATGCTGCAAACCGAAGAGGAGATATATGCTTCGGTTTCTAATGGCTTGCTGCCTCAAATAGGTCCGCTTATGTGGGCGGGCAAGGTGACAAATATCTTCTTTTACGGTGCCGGTTGTACTCCCGAAAAGAAGGTTCTCGTTGCCGGGGCATTGACCCGCATTTTCAAAGACGCGGCTGTAGAGGTGGCGTCTGATATGTTGGGGGCTGCCCGTGGATTGTTTGCTGACAAGGCGGGGGTGGCATGTATTTTGGGTACTGGCAGCGGCTCATGTCTTTACGACGGCAGTCAAATCGCTTGGGCGGTCCCGTCCTTGGGATATATCCTCGGTGATGAGGGGAGTGCCGCTACGCTCGGGAAACGTCTTGTCGGAGACCTTCTTAAAAACCAGCTTGGCGAAGACTTGAAGCACGCTTTCCTCGCAGAGTATAACCTGACGCAGGCGGATATTTTGGATCATGTGTACAAACAGCCTTTCCCAAATCGTTGGCTGGCTGGCTTGGCTCGGTTCTGTCATGGGCATTTGGATGATCCGAGGATATATAAATTGGTCTATGACCATTTTGATTCGTTTGTTACGCGCAATGTCGCTCAGTATCATGCGGAATACAGAGGTACTATTGATAACAGAATGGCAACTGTGCCGACGCCTTTGTCAACGGCATTTGTCGGCAGTGTCGCATATTTTTATGCCGATGTCCTGCGCAATGTTATGGTGCAGCACGGCTATAGGATTGCGAAGATCCTGCAGGATCCTCTGGAAGGGCTGATTGCTTATCATCGCAAAGATGTTATTCCGACTCATTGATATATGGATAAAACAATTCGTGTCGGCATATTGACTGCGCCGGAAATAGATTTCGAGCAACGCGAGCATTCCTTTATCTTGCATAATGTCAGAATCGGGATTGGTTTCCATTGGGATCGGCGTGAAGACCAGGAGTTTGCTGGTCGCTTGGAGATTCTGCACAATCCTGATGGATTACAAACGGCTGTCAATGTCATCAATCTTGAGGACTATCTCTGTAGCGTTATCTCTTCGGAGATGTCTGCCAATTCCCCGATGGAACTCTTGAAAGCCCATTCCGTTATTTCACGTAGTTGGGCGATTCGTGCCATCGAGGCGAACAAGTCTGCGAATATTCGCACTGACTCTCCGCTCAAATATGAGACGAACGGACATATCGGATTTGATGTCTGTGCCGATGACCATTGCCAGCGTTATGAGGGCCTGTCGCGGATGAATGAACGCGCCGTTCAAGCGGTTCGCGAAACTGAAGGTCTGGTACTTATGTATGGTAACCTCGTCTGTGATTGCCGTTTTCACAAATGCTGTGGCGGCAAAACGGAAGAATTTGAAACCTGTTGGGAAGATATCCATGTCCCCTATTTGGAATCGGTCGATTGTCCTTATTGTAATCCTGCCTATGTCGCTGCAAATAGTCTTCTCAGAGACCGATTGAAGCAATGTCTCAATGACTATGATCTGGAAACCGCCGATTATCACGATTGGCAGGTTACCTATACGCAAACCGAATTGAGCAACATCATCCGTGACAAATCTGGCATCGACTTCGGGGATATAATTGATCTTATTCCGCTTAAACGTGGTAAGTCGGGGCGTATTTATTCCTTGGAAATTGTTGGCTCGAAATACAGCCGGATTATTGGTAAAGAGTTGCTTATCCGCCGTTGGCTTTCCCCCTCATGCTTGTATTCCTCAAACTTCCAAATCTTCAAATCCGACGGACATCAATTCACTTTGTCCGGTCATGGTTGGGGACACGGGGTAGGGTTGTGCCAGATTGGAGCTGCAACCATGGCTTCGGAGGGACTTCCTTTTGAACGCATTTTGTCTTACTATTACCCGGGTGCCGTTCTGGCAACGGTTTGAAGGCACACCTTATAATATATATATAACAAATATACAAAAACAGCCGCATACACTTTTGCGGCTGTTTTTATAATCATATGTGCCTTTTATTATTGGAAGTTGGCACGATTGTCTTCTACATCTGCTTGCTCTTGAATCAGTGCGATAGCTTGATACGGGATCATGTATGCTACGCGCGAAGTCAATTGCTGCTTCTCTGTCTCAACATTCAATTCGCCTTCTGCTGTAGTCTTGGCTCCTGCTTTTACCATGAACACGCCTGAACGACCTTGAATCGGAGCAGAAACTTCACCTTCTGCCAATGCTAATGTTCTGCCGATAACTGCGGGTTCGTTGCCTGCATTACCGAAACGATAGCCGGAAAGAGTTACGTTTTCAGCTGTTTGGATGCTTTTGCCTGTAATCTCAGCTGCTTCTTCAAGCGTGCTGGCTTTTGCTAATTGGTTGATGATGTACTCGGCTTTTTTGTTGTTGGTGGCCTCAACCGTCAACTCGGCACGGACTGCCTCCATCGGACGGTATTCGCCGTCATTAGTCTCGGTCAGAACGGCTACTACAAAATGCTCGCCGCATTCGAATACGTCACTCACTTGACCCTCTTTGGCATCAAATGCCCAACGGACAATTGGACGGCTCGCCTTCAAATCGCCGACTTTCTCGGTTACTTTGGTCAGATTGAATTGGGGATGTACCGTCATTCCGGCTTCAGCTGCAGCGGCACGGAAAGCATCCTCTGTAGGATTGTTGACAATAAACTGCTTCGCGTTGTTGTAAATAACGGAGTATGTCTTGGATGACGGAGTTACCGTGCGCTCCAGTATCGCAATCTTCACTTTCGGAGTTGGCTTGGCGATGTCTATTACTTCGAATGTCTGTTCGCCTAAACCTTGTGCTACGGTGAACCGTGTACCGCGTTTGCCCGCAAAGGCAGGTTCTGCTATTGTCTTGCTCAAATCGGACGCTTGATACCAGCCTAATTCAACATCTTCCTGACCTTCCTGTGTCGCAATTGCCTTCAGGCATACGCTGTCCGGCATCGAATAACCCACTTGCATCAGGCGGGCCATCGAATACGTGTTGTTTTCAAAACGCAGTTCGGTTACATCTCCCGCTTTCGCGCCTTTGTGGAACGCAAACTCCTTGTATGCTTCCGGGATAGTTATTTCCGAATAGTCTTGACCGTCATACATGATGTCCGAATTGGTGTTTACTACCAATGCAACATCTTCGCTCGTTCTGAACTCTTCTTCCAGACTCTTCATCAGCTTTTCCGTGTCTGCAAAATCTTGCTCGGACGGAACAATGTCAAACATAACATAACCGATCGCACGGTTCGGAGTCTGTTTGTACTCCTCTTTGTGTTTGGCATATAATTTCTTGAGGTCGCTGCTGCTTACTTTGACCAGTGAATCGGCAATAGCGTAATATGGTTGCTGTACATATTCCGCATTGACACTGTTTTGACGTGCCTCAAATGCGTATTTGGCATCCAGACTGTTCGCTTTTATCAGACTTTGCAGCAAGGTCGTGTATTTCTCCTGCATATATGTCAGACGAACAGCATGTTCCCAATACATCCAATAGGTCTTTGCCTGTTTGATGTTGGCGGCTTGCTCGGCATTCTCTGTTTCTTGCTCCAGTGACGCAAGGAAACGTACCAGATAATCGCGGTTGAAATTACCCGTCTGGTCGTAGAACGCGCGGCGGCCGGCAATCAATTCATGAGGATGCTCGCCTATGCACAACTCGCTCAATTCATCGGATGTAATGTCCATTCCGATCTTGGCGGCTTCTGCACGAAGTGAATAATCCATCAGCATCATCTGCCATACTTGGTTGCGGATCTGACTGGATAACTCCTCATCAAAATCCGAACGACCTGTCTCGATTTTATAAACTTCTGTTAATTGCTCCTTGGCGGATTCGTACTCTGTGTAATGTACATCATGACCGGCGATAACACCTACGTTCTCGCGGCTACGGTTGAAAAAACTGCTTCCTGAATTTAGAAAGTCACCAAGGATAAACGCTAACATGGCAAGTCCCACTATTACTAACAGGATCACACCATGATTTCTGATTTTTTGTAATGTTGCCATTTGTTTATAGTAATAAATTTGTTTATTGCAAATTCGGATTGCTCGACCAGTACAATTTCGCACCGTCACCGGTTTCGTATGTGCCGTTGTAATTCTTCAACTTTGACTCGATAACCACAAAGTCTCCTGCTTGGAACTGATCCAAACTGCTGAATCGGGTACCGTTAATCGACTTGATGCGATATGCCTCAAAATCAAACGAATTGGTCGTTCCGTCATTCGTTGCTGCTATATAGAACGTTGCATTGCCGTATGATTCTACATCCGATGCACTCGTTGCTACCTTGTGAATCCAACCCTTGACATAATAGGTCTCGTTTGTCTGGCTGCCGCTGGCAAGACCGGCGCATATATCACGCGCTTCATAAACGTTTAGGCAACCTGCCGGGACATTTGCTCCTTCGGGATCCGGAGTAATCTTGCTCGGATCGGGCTTCTCGTCTAATAACGGATTGGTGCTATATACAATGTTGCACTCTCCTTTACCGGTGGTCTCCATGATACCGTTATAATTGTTCAACTTGCAGCGGATTATGACAAAATCACCCACTTTGATACCGTCTGGATTCGTCACTTTCTTGCCGTCAATTCCCATTATCTGATAGGCATACAGCGCATTCTTCGTCTCTGTCTCTTTGTTCACTCCCATATAGAAATATACGTTGCCGTACTTCTCTATCGCTTCCTTGTTTTGGCTGGCACTCGCATTGCATATCCAGCCTTTTACATATACGAAATCCTGTGATACACCGCCGGAACCTAATTCTTGGCATTGGCGAATAGCCTCTGTTACATTTATTGTACCCTCGGGCAATACTACTCCTTCGGGATCCGGTAACTCGGGAGCAACGTAAATCGACTCTTGGTTCTTGTCATTGTCTCCCGGCATCACAGCCTTCTCTTCGCAACTGGTTGCTAACAGACCTATCGCTGCGCATACCAACATCATTTTGTGTAATTTCATAATGTATTATATTTATTGTTTGTTTTGTTTCCGATTTTCGTCTATATAAAGCCTTCTTTTTATCCGATTGGCGCAGATTTTTCAATATCGGCGGCAAAGGTACTATTTTTTTATGGAGTACACAAATAAAATGTAAAAAAATCTTTTTTTTTTCAAAAATATTTTGGCGGTTCGAGAAAATGTTGTAATTTTGCGCCACTTTTTATATCGGAGGACACAATTATAGCAACACAACCTGCAAAACGACCCATGCGTGGCCGCGTAGAAAAAGAAAATCCTAATCGCATTAATGACGCGATTCGGGGCGTGGACGAGGTCAGACTCGTCGGTGAAAATGTGGAACAGGGAGTCTATTCCATTAAGGAGGCAATGAGAATTGCGGATGAGCTTAACCTTGATCTCGTCGAAATCTCACCTAACGCCGTTCCACCAGTTTGTCGTATCGTCGATTACCAGAAATTCCTATATCAGAAAAAGAGAAAGGAAAAGGAGCAAAAACAAAACTCCAAAAAAATCGAAATTAAAGAAATCCGCTTCGGACCCCAGACGGACGACCATGACTATAATTTCAAATTACGTCATGCGCAGGAATTCTTGAAAGACGGTAACAAAGTCAAAGCGTATGTCTTCTTCAGAGGACGGTCCATCGTCTTCAAAGAACAAGGCGAACTGCTCCTGGCACGCTTCGCGAACGACCTCGAGGATTGCGGAAAACCCGAAGCACTTCCTAAACTCGAAGGGAAACGAATGATTCTCATTCTCGCTCCTAAAAGTAAATAATGGTCACAGGGCTTTACCTGATAACAATGGCTGCCCATGACCTTAATATATTAACATTTAATTTTTTAACAAAATGCCAAAGGTAAAAACTAATTCCGGTGCTAAAAAAAGATTCACTCTTACCGGAACCGGTAAAGTTAAGCGTAAACACGCTTACAAAAGTCACATCCTGACGAAAAAGACCAAAAAGCAAAAACGTAATTTGACCCACGTTGCTATGGTCGATCAATCAAACATGCGTAGTCTCCGCGAAATGCTGTTACTCCGCTAAGTATTAACCACCAAAAATTTACAGAACTATGCCAAGATCAGTAAATCACGTTGCTTCACGCGCACGCCGCAAGAAGATCATGAGCCTCACAAGAGGTAACTTTGGTGGCCGTGCTAATGTTTGGACAGTCGCCAAAAACACATGGGAGAAGGGTCTCCAGTACGCTTATCGCGATCGTAAAAACAAAAAACGCTCATTCCGCGCTTTGTGGATTCAGCGTATCAACGCTGCCGCTCGTCTCGAAGGACTTAGCTACAGTCAGTTGATGGGTGCTTTGAAAAAAGCCGGCATCGAAATCAACCGCAAGGTCCTCGCTGACCTCGCTATGAACCAGCCAAAAGCTTTCAAAGCTATTTGCGACAAAGTGAAAAAGTAATCAACTCAGTTGATGTGCAGCAAAAGAGTGCGGTCCCCGCACTCTTTTTCTTTTCCCTCTCACTCCTCATTTCTTTCCCCCTCACTCCTCTGTCTTTTCTCCCTCACTCCTCATTTCTTTCCCCCTCACTCCTCTTTCTTTTCCCCCTCACTCCTCTTCCTTTTCTCCCTCACTCCTCTTCCTTTTCTCCCTCACTTCCGTTTCCCTAAAACTCCACTTCTCGTAACTCATTGATATTCAGTACCCCTTATCGCACTATTATCGCACTATTATTGCACTATTATCGTACTATTATTGCAGTATTCTTGCACTATTCTTGTACTATTCTTGTAATATTATTGCACAATTCATTCCTCAGAAACGGCTCGTTTACTACAAACTAAACACTTAGCCTGAACGTCAAAATATTAGATTGTTCTCAACTGTAGACTATAGGTAAAATTCCTCTGTCAGACTGTTGTATGCCTCGCTTCTTGGAGAATCTTCCGATTCAATGTACAAATCCGATTCCGTATATTTAGCAGCATCGCCCTTGCTCAAAGACATCAAAACACGCTTGACCGGCTTACCGGGCTTGGAATATACGTTGGTCATCTGCCGGACATTCAAACCTGAATCGCTGGCATAACATAGTATTTTTTCTCTTGCTTCCGCTGGCAGGATAAGTGCTAATGTGCCGCTTGTACTCAGCAACTTTGATGCACAATAAACCAAATCGGAATAATCTAACGTATCTGTGTGACGTGCCGCTTGCCGTCGCAAATCCGGATTTTTGAGGGAATCAACAAAGTACGGCGGATTGGATACAATCAACTCGTATCGTTTGTCGGTCTCTTTTGCAAAACTTTGCAGGGAAATACATCGGGCATGAAGACGCCCGCTCCATGGCGACGCACTGAAATTCTCGCGCGCCTGTTCTATTGCTGCATGGTCTATATCTATCGCATCAATATTTGCTTTCGGACAGCGTTGCGCCAGCATCAAGGTAATCAATCCGCTCCCCGTCCCTATATCTAATATATTGGCACTACCGCTCGTTACCGGCGACCATGCTCCAAGCAGCACTCCGTCCGTGCCGACCTTCATGGCACAGCGGTCATGCCATACTGTAAATTGTTTGAATCGGAAATATTTATTCGGCATGATGCTCTACGGCTTCCGTCTGCTCATGGCAGCAGCCCTCATGATGATGGTGATGGTCTTCGGATAGTATGTGAATACCTAAATATATGCCATAACCAAGGAACAGCACCGCGCATACATATCTGAACCATTTTTCAAAACGACGGAGCTTCTCCGTCAATGCCTGTGCGCTGACTGCACTGTAGCTGATTAGCCACGCAATGATGATTATCGGCAGACCTGTTCCCAAACCGAATACAACCGGAAGCAACCATTGCAGCGGACCGTCAAGGGTAATCGCTGTGTCAACCATAGTGAAGAAATATACCAATCGGTGGGGACAGAAAGCGATGGCAAAAAAGATGCCGAGCATAAACGCCCACAGCCAGCTTGACTTGTCATCTACCGTCTGAAGCCATTTGTTCATTCCATGGTCATGGTTGTGATGGTGATGACCCACAACTAATAGTAATATACCGCACACAATCATAAATATACACAACAACGGCTCACCCCAATCAGACAGCAACTCATGCACCGCGTCTGTTTGCGCACCCATAATAAAGGGAACACTCAATAGCACGTATGTTACCAACTTGCCTAATACAAACATGACCCCCGTCGTTAATACGCGCCTGCGGTTCTGCATCTCACGGTCGATATATCCGATTGCCGCAATGCTTGTAAACAACGTACAAGGATCTAAAATCATTAAAAATCCTAATAATAATGCACTTAAAATAGCTATCATTTGTAAAATCGAACGAAATTTCTTGCAAAGGTAAGGTTTTTTTTGTAATTTTGCAAGCGAAAATGAAAAAAGTTACACAAATACTATTCTTTTTGCTCCTTTTGCTGACAGCCTCTTGTTCTCGGCAGGAGTATAAAATCCATCATAAGGAAACCCGTGCCGAGCATGAACTTCAGGATCTGCGTAAGGCTATCTTGTCCGATAATATGGACTCAATCTGGGTGGTCACTCATCATTCTTCGGATATCCATTATCTCATTTTTTTTGAAGGAGTGGTGGTCTATTGGTCCGATAATAGCCTCACAACGCAGGATATATATGTCCCCGTTTATGACAAATGGCATGACTTTGACTTTTCGAATGCCAGATGCAGGGTCTTGTGGCAAAAAATCGGCGATTATGACGTTGAAGCCATTATTCCGCTGGAGTGGCATATCAATGCCAATGAGGAAATTTCACAGTCATTCTCATATCAGCCTCTTTTACAGCGTATAACGACTGTCGAGGGCGGACTTTTCTCTTCCCGTACCAAAGCGCGTGTATTCTATTGGCTGATGATTGCCGCATTTGCCGCCTTGGTGATCACAGGCTCGGTCTATATCATCAGGGCGAGGGGATTCCGTAATCTGCGCCTTAGTACCAAAATTACCTTCACCATCATGATGGTCGTCCTGCTTGGCTTCGTAGCGGTGTTCTTGGTATCTGTAAAGTATATCCGGGCGCACTATGTCGCGCGCCAGGAAAAAGAACTTACCCAAAAATGCCACTACATTCAGGCGGCTCTCCAGAATATCTACGTTTGGGAATATACCATCGAGGCGGTGCAACCCGCTTCACTCAATGTCTTTTTGCATGACTTGGCGCACTCTTACGCCACCGACATTCATATCTACGACTTGCAGGGGCGGCTGGTCGGTTCTTCCACACCGCAACTCTTTAGGCATAAACTCCTTTCAACTTATTTGGCTCCCGAAGTTCTGTTCTCACCCCAAAAAACAGAAACCTGCTATACCACCCTGGGTGATTTCCGCTTCCTTTCGGCGTACTCCGAGTTTGTTAACGGAGCGTTTGTCCAGCTCGGATATATCGCCGTTCCTTCCTTCATTTCTGAGGCGGAAGCTGACCGCGAAGTGGAGGCGTTTTTGGCTCGGCTTTTGCCGGTTTATCTGCTTGTCCTCATTTTCGGTGCCATGCTGGCAGTTGGCTTGTCAAGGGCGTTGACTGCCCCGATGGAGGCGGTCGGCGAGCGGTTGAAAAACTTCTCCTTAAGCGATAAAAACAGCCATATTCCCTATAAGCAGCACGATGAAATGGGAGTTCTGGTGGCGCATTACAACGATATGGTGGACGAACTTGCACGCTCCTCGCAACAACTCGCACGCTCCGAGCGGGAAGGGGCGTGGCGGACAATGGCACGCCAGATTGCGCATGAGATAAATAATCCGCTGACTTCGATGAAACTCATGGTCCAGCAACTCCAACGACTCAAAGGAACAGACCGCTTTGATGCCCAGTTTGACAAGGTGACCGCCATGCTCATCACCGAGATGGATAACCTCTCACGTATCGCTACGTCTTTTTCTACATTTGCCAAACAACCCGAAGTGCAGCCCGGCGAAGTCGATGTGGCGCAGAAACTCAGTGCCGTCATTTCACTTACTTCGCACAATCCGCAAGGTACTTCTATCCGGTATATTGGTCCCGATGCCGGTGTTATGGCATATGCTGATAAAGAGCAGATCGGACAGGTCTTCACCAACATCATCCGCAATGCCGTGCAGGCCATCAATGCCGCTCCGGACGGAGATATTATTGTCATCCTCAAGGACGATGCCGCTAATCCATATATCGAAATTACTTTTTCGGATAACGGACCCGGTATCCCTGAAGATGTGCAGCCGAAAATATTCTTGCCTAACTTCACTACCAAATCCACAGGGGCGGGTTTGGGATTGGCTATTTCGAAGAATATTATCGAAGGCGCGGATGGCTCTATCACCTTTGAGTCTTCTCCTAAAGGGACAACCTTCCGTATCCTCCTGCAGCGCGTTCACCCCTGATTATGCTGTTTTTTATAACCAAAATAATAGATTTTTGTAATTTTGCGTGAAATATTTGCATATATGCAAAATAATGTGTATCTTTGCACGCTAATTTTTGGATAAAATGAACAATAAACTTAATTTTGCGTTGATTGGTGCCGCCGGATATATCGCTCCGCGACACATTAAGGCCATTGCTGATACCGGAAATAATCTTATGGTGGCGTATGATAAGTTTGATTCCGTCGGTAGGCTGGATAGTAGTTTCCCTGATTGCTCCTTCTTTACGGAGAATGAGCAGTTTGACCGCTTCTGCTCCAAACAGATGCGTACTGACAATCCGCTCCATTGGACATCTATTTGTACACCCAATTATACCCACGATGCCTTTATTCGGTATGGCTTGCGCCTCGGAACGGATGTCATTTGTGAGAAACCGCTTGTCCTTAATCCATATAATATTGATAACCTCATTGAATTGGAGCAGGAAACGGGACACAAAGCTTATACCATTCTCCAACTCCGGCTCCATGAAGCTATCGCTAATCTGAAAAAGAAAGTGGAAGCGGGACCTGCTGATAAAATCTACGACGTGGATTTGACCTACATCACTTCCCGCGGCAAGTGGTACTATTCGTCTTGGAAAGGCGATATCCACAAATCGGGTGGGGTGGCTACTAACATCGGAGTGCACTTCTATGATATGCTCCAGTGGATCTTCGGTCCTGTCCAAAAGAATATCGTCCATGTCATGAGCTTTGACCGCGTTGCCGGATTCTTGGAACTCAAAAAAGCTCGGGTACGTTACTTCTTGAGTATCAACGCCGAATGCCTGCCGCCGAATGCCGTACAGGGCGAAAAGAAAACGTACCGTACGCTCAATATTGATGGCGAAGAGTTTGAGTTTAGCGCAGGATTTACAGAACTGCATACCGAGTCCTATAAACGCATCCTGTCTGGAAACGGTTTCCGTATTTCTGAGGCAAGACCGTGTATTGAGATTGTCAGCCAGATCCGTCATGCCGAACCCATCGGACTTGTTGGTGATTATCATCCGCTCGCTAAATTGCCTCTCGCAACACATCCGTTCGGATGGGATGAAAAAAGATAATAACGAACCACTTTGTCAATGAGAAAATTTGTTTATCTACTGATTGCTGTATTTGCACTCGCTTCCTGCGTCACTTCACGTAAGGTCAATTACCTGCAGGAACCCGGCAAACATAAGATCCCGTCTTATGCCGATACGCTTGACTTTGAGGAGTACAAAGTGCGTCCTGATGACCGGCTATATATCTATGTCTATTCCTTGGACGAAAATGTCATGAAAATGTACAATGCCGGCTCCGGTTCACAAGGACGTAGCCAGATGCTACAGCAGATGAATAGTAGCGGGCGCAATACCAATGAACTGTATTCATATCTCGTGGACAAAGAAGGCTATATTGATTTCCCTACGCTCGGCAAAATTCATGTCGCCGGACTTACTACAAGGGAAACAAAACAGAAAATGGAGCAGGAACTCGGTTCCTTGCTCAAGGAAATTCCGGGATATTCGACCATCTCTGTCGAGGTCACAATCCTGCAGCGGACATATTCCCTCATCGGCGTTAAAAGTGGACGATACACTATCCAAAAGGAAAAACTTACCATCTTCGAGGCACTTGCCCAAATGGGAAACCTGCAAACATTCTCCGATCGCTCGCGCGTTAAAATCATACGCGAAAAGGATGGACAAACAACTATTCGGGAGTTCGACTTGCGCTCTAAGGATATTATTAATTCCGAGTTTTATTATATCGAGCCGAACGACATTATCTATGTCCGCGAACTGACCGGAAAAGCCTTCGGTATAACAAACGCAAGTGCCGGCTTGGCGGTCGTTTCCGCCACGCTCTCATTTGGCGTTTTCGTTTATACCATTGTGGCTACGGGTATCAATCATGTTAATAAATATTATGGCAGTTCTTCAAGTAATGGAGGCTCAACTGCCAATAACGGAGGACAATAACCATGAATGCAGCAAAACATATTTTCCGATTGCTCGTGGTTGTCTTCGCGGGCTTTATTCTGACCGGCTGTTACAGCCACCGCGTCATCGGACTCTTGCAGGAACCCGGCAAGCACAAAATCCCCGATTACGAAAAGGACTCTGTTCATGAACCTTACCGTATTCATGTTAACGATGAATTGATTTACCGGCTCATCACTATGGACGAGACTATCTCCAAAGTCTTGGGCGCAAACCAGAACATGTCCTCTTCGCAATACGCCAACTCCTATCGCGTCTATGACGATGGTACTATCGACTTGCCTTTCTTGGAGCCGATTCATGTGGAAGGACTGACCGTCGAGCAGGCGCAGGATTCTATCCGTGCCGCCTTCAAAGTCATTATTCCCGATGCGGATGTCAAGGTCGCTCTCTATAATAAAACCTTTACCGTCATCGGTGATATCCGGTCTGGCGAGTATTATTTATATAAGGAGAACATGAATATCTTCGAGGCACTGGCTATGACCGGTGACCTCCTTAATTCCGGCGACCGCAAGCATGTGCGTATCATTCGCCCGCACGGCGACGAAGAACCTGAAATCTTGGAGTTCGATATTCGCTCTAACTCCATCATTGACTCAAAATATTACTATATTTATCCTAACGATGTCATTTATGTGGCGCGGACTAAAGACAGTTTCGTCAAAGTGGCGAATTACACCGGTTTCTTGGGACTGATCACATCATCCGTTTCGCTCTTGATATCCGTTTTGAATTACTCTGCAACCATTGCTAAATAACCATGGATACAAATAGCACTTACACTCAGGGAAATGCACAGTATGGCAACGCTCAATATGGCAATGCCCAGTATGGTAACGCACAATACGGTAATAACCAGTACGGTAATAATCAGTATGGCAATAACCAATACAACAACTACAATAATTTTCAAGACCCCAATGAGGAAGAAAATTCTTCCTTTAATATCTTGGAGTGGGTCTTCAAAATCCTGAACTATTGGTATCTTTTTGTTATCAGTATCATCATTGCATTGGGCATCGCCTACCTCCAGAACCGCAAATGGCTACCCTCATATTATTCTCAGGGAACTATAATCATCAAGGAAACAATGGGATATGGCGGCTCTAACTCCATTCTCATGCAGGGTTTCGGCGTCGATGCCGGGTATAAGAATGTACAGAACCAGCTCATCATGCTGCGTTCTTATGACCTCGCATGCAGGGTAGTGGACTCACTCCCTTTCCTTTATACCGAATATATTACACAGGGACGTTTCAAAACGCGGAACATTTATCGCGAAACTCCTGTTGTCGTTGAACCGGCGGTTGTCAAAGAAGGTACATATGGCTTGCTCTTCCAAGTCGACTTCGAGAAAGATGGCTCTATGACCATCACTTCTACGGACGAAAACCGCCCTTTCAGTACTGTTGCACACTATGGGGAACTGATTGAAAGTGACTTATTTACAGCTACCATCTGGCCCACGGAACGAATGGTTTCATCAGGCCGTATCTTCTTCCGATTCCGTTCAAAAGATGGATTGGCGGGAGAAATAATGTCCCGTCTCAACCTCTCTTTCGTTACCGAAGGTAGTACCGTCTTGGCTCTCGGATTGGTCAGCGAAACACCGGCACGTGACTGCGAAATTATTGATATGCTCGCTAAAATATTTTTGCTGCAGAACCTGGAACAAAAGAATGAAGTCGCCGAAAACTCCATCCGTTTCATCACAAAGCAGCTCGAATCTTTGCAGGAGTCTCTCGAAGTCAGCGAAGGAGCCATGACCGGATTCCGGCAGGAGAATAAGTTCGTTGATGTCGGCTCTTATGCAGGGCAACTCATGAGCCGTATCTCCGGTTATGACCAGGAAATGATGTCCATGCGCCTGCGCGAAACCTATTTTGATTACCTCACCAATTATCTGGAAACAAACATGGAAAGCGGTGCCGTTATTGCACCTTCTACCCTCGGATTGAGCGATGTTTCCCTCGTCTCTCTTGTACAGCAGCTCAACGACCTACGCATCCAACGCGGAGAACTTACCGAGAAAAACGTTTATTACGCCAAATACACCAAAGACATTGAGAATGTCAAAACGATGATCAATGAGGTCGTTAACTCTATGCGCGCCTCGTTGGAAATAGAGAAACAAGACCTCAAAGCACGCTATGCCGAGGTCGAAAAAGAAATACAGAAACTCCCCAAAAAAGAACTGCAGATGGTTGCTATCGAGCGTAATTACCGTATCGACGATAACTACTACACGTTCTTCTTGCAAAAACGGGCTGAGGCGGAGATTCAAATGGCAAGTAACACACCCGATAATACTATTCTGGACAAGGCGCGTACCATCAGTACCGTCAATTCCAAAACCAAGAAAAAGAATAATACCACCGCGCTCGTCATTGGTATCTTGATTCCGCTTGTCTTGGTTATAGCCAGCGAGTTGCTTAACAATAAGGTGCGGACTCCGAAAGAGGTTGAGAAACTTTCTGCCTTTCGCCTTATCGGTACCATACGCCATACTAAATCGCAAAACCCCACTTTGGTGCGTGATCACCCGCGCTCCTCTTATGCCGAGATGTTACGCTCCATACGTACACGCATGGAGTTCATCGTCAAACGTAAGGACAAAATGGTAATCTGTATCACTTCTACCGAATCCGGTGACGGTAAAACGTTCCTTTCATCTAACTTGGCTGCCCTGTATTCCATGACCGGTAAGAAAGTGCTACTCATGGACTTGGACATCCGTAAACCGAACATTCATACCAAAATGGGCTTGGATGGTGGACCCGGTATCTCCAATTACCTCATTGGTGATTGCACACTCGAGGAAACATTTGCCAATTCACCCTTTGATTTCGATATCATGCGTGCCGGTACCATTCCGCCTAACCCGGGTGAACTGATACACTCCGACAAACTGGCTGAACTCATCAACACGCTCCGCGAAAAGTATGATTTCATCATCATCGACACATCGCCTATCGGATTGGTGCCTGATGCCTATGCTATCTTGGAACTCTCGGACATCGGACTCTTTGTCATTCGCTGTATGCAGACCAACAAATCCTTCTGCAAAGCTACACTGCAGCAGGTTTCCGAAGTCGTGGACACACCCGAAAAAGTACAACTTGTACTCTCTGATATTCCTACGGACGGTCCTCACGGCTACGGCTATGGATATGGCTACGGCTATGGTTACGGCTCCTATGGCGGTTACGGATACGGCGGTGGCACATATGGCTACGGATATGGACAGAAAACCAGCGGACTTCGATACAAGTACGGCAAACTCTACGGCAAAGTCTTCAATAAAACGGATAAGAATTCTTATAACTATTATTCCGACGACGACGTATAGTTTTTTCCCTGTTATAGTATAGTTTTTGCCCTGTTATCGTATAGTTTCTGTTTTCGCAAAATTTGGTTCTTGCTCAAATCGGTACCGCTTTTCCCGAGCCGGAACCATACAATAACCATACAATAACCATACAATAACCATACAATTCAGCCCTCACAAAGCAGGCTGCTGTATGGTTCTGTAGTCTTTCGTGACCCCCTCATGCGGTCTGATTGACCGATTGGGGTTTATTGTAGAATCTGTAATCCGACCAACTGGTCATAACGGCTGCCGAATGGACGGTAATAGACATATATGGCGTATTCATTGCCTGTCTGCCAGTGCGAGCCTTCTGTCCGCAGCAGGGACGCTTGTTCAGACCCCTTGGGCAAAAACCAATATTGGTAATCTGCACCGCCTTGTTTGACAAGCGCATTCAGCCAGTAGCACTTACGCTCGCTGTCATATTGCATCCGGTTCTGCGGACCGATATTGTTCTCGAACACATCCCCCCCTACATATACCACGCCGTCAAACCACGGCTTTTCGGCGGATAAAGTCCAGTGTACCCACATATATTCCGCTTCGGTATCTATGTCATATATGGTCCGCTCCGCATTTACAATGCGTTGCCCGTTTACATCAAATTCATGGATATAGGGCGTGCCGCATTTGTCTGCCACATGCTCACCGGCAAAGATGGCACCTTGCCCGCGTAAATCATCGGCAAATAGTATCGCGTGGTAATCGCTTCTGTCATGGATAATCCGGTCAACACCGGTTCCTGCAAAATAAGTGGAGTAGGTGTCAAAATGACGGTACTCGTTGCCGCCTTCGAAAATCAGTGCTTTGCAGTTTGTGAATCGCAATCGTTGGCTTTCCACAAATGTCGCCTTAGGCGAATAGATGATGTTGTCGTCTCTGCCGTTTTGACGAACTACTATAAAGTAATCTTCGCTGCGTGTATTTCTTAACTCACCGCCGAAATCCACATCGATGTCTAACTGTTGATAACGCCCGTTGAGTTCGATGTCAGTGTTCGGACGGACCTTCGCTTTGATAATGGCTAAGGGTTCCACTACGGCAAAATGCACCATCGCTATCGTCTTGTCTGTATCACCGTCTTCATATATGCGCACGGCATAGTTCCCCGACGCGGAAATACGCATGTTCTCATTCGGAAACGTAAAACGGTAGTGCGTGTATAATTCACTTGTATTCAGGGAATGTTCGTAGTCTGTTATGTCCTGTGTCGTGAATCCTGAAAGGTATTCAGAACTGCTTAGTCGGCTCTCTGTGCCGTCTGCGTTAAGGTGTAGCACACTGTACGTGTATTGATGAACTTCGTGAGACATCTCGTCAAAACTGATTTCCAATACATGTTCTTGCAAATCGCCCCGTTCGTCTATGACAGCTTGACTGTTGAAAGTGCCTGTACTATTGATATTCCCCGTGTTTCCGATGACAAGGAACGGCCGTACCGGGTCACCTCCAATAGCTTCACCGCTGGCAGCGTCTATGTACCTCACCCGGAGTGTTTTGATGCGTTCGGGCGTAATTGTCCGGCTGTTATATACACTCTCTGCACTTTCCAGACTCAACATCATAACCGTCAGGCATAATAGTATAGCACAGATTCTCCTCATCTCTATATCTGGTATTTGTTTCATCTTGCCTGCAAAAGTACAAAAATTATTCCAAAAGAACAAAAAATATTTCAAAAGTGCGAAAAATATTCCAAAAGTATAAAAAATATTTGCGTAATTTAAAAATAAGTAGTACTTTTGCACCCGCTTTTGCGAAAACGCACTGCCTTAAAGGCTAACTTCGTGCGCAACAAGCAACACACAATCTTGCCACCAAAAGCTAAGTTCGTGCACAACAAGTCAACAAGTAGCACACGATCTTGCCACTTTGGCTCAGTTGGTAGAGCAACGCATTCGTAATGCGTAGGTCCCCGGTTCGAGTCCGGGAAGTGGCTCATAGAATGGAACAAGCGCCGGTTCAAGTCCAGCCAGTGGCTCACAGAGAATACTTTAGCAATAAGGTATTCTCTTTGGTTTTTTAAGGGAAAACCTGTGAGTTAAACGGTCGGCTCGCGCGTAAAAATACGGGTGCGCTTGGTTTTACCCATTATCGGAAAATCACGCAGCTCTGTGGCCTCCGTGAAACCATTCTTGTGTAATATAACCTGAAGGGAGATGATTCTTCTCATCCAGATACACATCTACCCGTTCATCTGTGGACTCAACGGATACTAAGTCGAAGTTCTCAACTATATCTTTCGGAAACGTGGCGGCATACAATGCCTCATAAGGAGATTTTAACATGTTGATGATTTTTCCTGCAAAGGTACATATTTTTTCCATATATCAACATTTCCCCACGGAAAAATACGGGTGCGCCATGGTGTCGGCGGAAATGTCGGGCAGGTGTTTGCAGTAGATGACCGTGTAGGTCTGTTCGAGGGAGTCAGAGCCTGACCGAAACTCGAAAATAAACTGCTGCAGCCCGTCCCTTTCGAGCATAAAGGTTTCGAGAAGCGAGCCGATGTCATAGATGGTGACGCGGTTTAGGCGTGCGCTGTAGTTGGTTTGAAAAACGCGCGTTTGCCCATTGCCGCTGTAGTAGTTGGCGGCTTGGTGTGTGATGGTGAGCTGTAGGGTCTCGGCAGATGTCGAGAGCGAGATTTTCTGCAACTGCGATGTGTAGCACGTTGCAGGTATGGGTGTAAGAAGCGAAAGTGCCATATCCTTGCATTTTTGTGCAAAGGTATGGCACTAATAGGGGTGGCGAAAAGACAAGGTTATATAGGCATTATTAGTGGATAAATTCTAATACTAAATTAGTCATTGCATCGTGGCTGATTTTTTAGATATTCTCTATACTCTTTCTCCTTTAATATCCTATATTGGAAACCATTACAATTGATTACTGATCGAGATGGGCGATTCTCATTTAGGCGAATTACAATGGTATCGCCGATTTCTCCATATACATTGTAAGCAAGGGTAGAATATATTTCGTGGTATAATATATCATTGTATTTATATTCATAATAATAGTCCATCATATTTTCCCCAGCTCTTGTGTATTTGTAGCATTTATCAACAATCCCAGCTTTCACCTTAACAGGATGCCTATTGACCGAAACAATAGGTATGGCTTTAATTCCAAAATATATTAAAAATGGGATTAAACAAATCAAGATAGTATCTGCAAATTACACCCACTTGGTATCGTAATTCCAAAAAGTATTTTTTCGACACATCTACTCTACTTGTTGATTATCATTTTGTTTTATCAATCCAGTCATCAATAGATGTCAACCATTGACATTTTGTGTTATTATAGTGAGAATAAATTCTGTCTTCAATGTGATTACCATACCATACTGCACATCGCTCCAAACCTTCACATTCAATACGTTTTGCTGGAATTGTATTCCCTGTTTCACAATTGTATAGAAAAAAAATATGAGGATTCAAAGCATCTTGAATAAATTGCAATGGCAATTTTTCAAGATATTGGTTTATAGGCAACTTTCCTCTTATTAACCATTTCCCATCTTTAATCATATCGCTAATGGAAACACAGATGATAAATAACACATTTTGGGTATTAAGTTCCTTTGTGCTACAGACAGGTTTTGAATACTTTCCGTCAAAAATTGCAATAAAACTATTTTTTAGAAATTGAGCATAGACATAGTATTCATGATGCACATGAATTTCAATAATACTTCCTTGAGTAAGTCTCTTCATAATTATTCTCCAAATTCTTGAATAGCGGCTTTCTTATACTTTTCCGCATTAGGATTGCTTGGTGAAACTCCATTAATTGCATTACCAGAAGTTCCACCCGTAGATTTAGCACCACCGTATTTATCAATCAATCTTTGTTCTTTACTTTGACCTGTTTTGCCGATCTTAAAAGAAAGATAGTCCCTTTCTACCGCGTCAATAAACCGCGTTGCATTCACACATTGTAATGTTGTTATCATATCTCTTCTTATTATTTTACTTCATCTACAAAATTCACTTTCATCGTAGCGCATTTTTCGAGCATCTGGAAATAGACACTAATAGGATACGCTATACCATATCCCATATCATCATAGTTGCCGTTGAAAAATGGTTCAGCAAAAGCAACCCCAACCACGGCTCCATCCTCATTAATTATCGGACCACCACTATTCCCTCCGCGTATTCGAGCTGTTATAAGCATTAGCCGTTCCACGCTGGGTGTCATATATTGATTAGCAAGCGAAGCTACTGCACCTTTTGTCGCAATAGATGATACCGACGCACGTTCTGCCGTGCAAAATTCATTAAACATCGGAATCTTCGGATACCCCATCGCTAACACTTCATCTAATACATTTGCCTCATCGTGGAAAATAGGTGATTGTTCTCCCAATTCTATATAGGCCATGTCCATATATTCGTCGTCTCTACTGATTATAACTGGGCATTGTTTTAATTGGTCAGCCGTATATCCTTGAATAGAAACCTCTTCAGCCGTTAAACAATGTTTTGCAGTCAGTATTCCTGTGTTGAATCGAAAGCATGTGCCCATTTCAATATCGCCCTTTGCATTCTTTACTATTACAGGAAGGACGATATTTTTATATGCATTATAAATGTATGGAAAACCATATGCCATACAATTCAAACTAAAGACAAATGCATCTGGTTTCGATAAGAAGAGTTTGTCATTTTGACAAAGGAAAATATAATTGGCATCCATTCCCATTGCTCCTGCTCCGTACTTTATACAATTAAGATATCTTTTCTTTACAAGATTCTCGCATATTAATAGCACAACATCTGGCTGGACAATTTCTCCTTTTGCTTCTGGTGTTTTGCTAAATTTGGAATTCATACAATAATCCAGAATAGATTTCTTTGCCAGGGCCTTTATGTTGTTAGATGCTCGAAAATAGTTTACTATATCATAAACTAAATCAGGAATTGTAATATCATAATCTCTAAATTCTTTCATTTTTTTCACCAATTAGCACAAATTAAAACCAAACGTTTGTAACGTTTCATTAAATAACTCTACATATCTCTCACTTGTTTTACGATCACCTTGTTTGCTATCCTCAGAATACAATTTTTCGATAAAAGATTTAAATATTTCATTAGGCATACCCTTTCCTGGTAAACCAAGTTGTTGCCATATTGCATCCGCTTTCTCTTTCTCGTTTAACAATCTCTTATGCGCAGTTTCTTTTGTCATCCGTTGAATTCCTTGCGCGAATCTTTCAGTAGAGACAATTACGCTTCGCTCTGAATCTAATCCCTTATTAATTGTTGCCTTCTTCAATTCCTCCTCAAAACCAATATATGAATAATCATCAGGTAAAGCATCTTCATTAAAAGTCACACAAAGTATTTTATCCCCCATCGTAAGCGAAAGGATATTTTTATTATAATCAAATCGTCCCCCGAAATAGCCCGCTGCTTCATGTAAATAGTCAGGCGAATCAATTAGTCTATACCGAAATAAACACGTAGTAAGCAGTTTGCTAATTTCTTCATCTTGCTTTGCTTCTTTTAAATTAATAAATGCCAGAAGTTTTTCTTGAAGATGACTCTCTAAGTTATAAGGAAGGCGGAAGTTAAATTGTTCTGAAATTGACATTCGCCATATAATAGACATCCAAAAGAAATACGCAGTTGCACCATCTATAGGTCTTCCTTCATGTAAATATGCAGCATAAGGCGATTCTAAATAAATTGATAGATTTCTTTCACATTCAGGACAAAAAATATTATCCTTGGCTGCTGTATTATCTTTTAGCTCATTTTCTATACGTTCATCTGTTAGCTTGTCTGTATCAAATAGTTCTTCTAACTTTGTACTTGGAATTTGCCCCGTATAAACCTTATCTTCGTATGTGGACATAGTAAACATCACTTCTTTATCACGTTTACCACTTCCATCATAACTACATACACGCGCTATCATAAAACTCGGTATAATATGCGAGTTTAGTTTGGTAGCAGGTCGTATCCCGCATAATGTACAAGGTCTATTTTCCATAAACTCAATATCGAAATAAACAACGGTCTGTATTATTCATTATTCTCGTTTTTAGATATCTGGGGGCTCTGACATGGTTAAATCATGATCGATCCACTTTCGAGCCACTTTGGCTTCTCTTTCTAATGACGAGTATCCCTAGGAGGACAAGAATCACCTCCATAACTATTAGGATTTTGGATAGTGCCATCCATTTTGTGGGGGATGAGTTCAGCGCCATCTTTTTTAGCTTGTTCTCTTGCCCAATCCATAGCATCAGCCTTGGTTTCAAAATGCTTTGATGCACGTTGAGCATTGTTGTTCTTAACGTCCCAACCTCCTCTTTCGGGGTTGTGCACAACATGTTTTTCTGATCTATTTCCCATATTAATAAATTGTATTAATTATTGCATCCCATCTTCGGTATCTCCCGCTCATCGGTCGTGGTCATTTTGTAGCTTTCATCAGTCGTTTTGTTTCGCGCAACTCTTTCTGCAGCAGTTCCATGCGTTCCTTCAGTTGCTCTTGCGTCGGAAGCATGTCCTTGATGCGCACATTATTATATGTTGCCACTCCCATTGGAGTACTGATGCCACGAAATGACCATTGAACATCCGCCTTATTCATATCCGAACAAATAAGCAAGCCTATTGTTGGATTATCGTCCTCGGCTTTCAACAAGTCATCCACTGCATTGACATAAAAATTCAGTTTACCGGCAAACTCCGGTTCAAAAGCCTTCGCTTTCAGTTCGCATACCACATAGCAGCGCAAGCGGATATGATAGAAAAGCAAATCAATCTTGCGCGTCGTATCTCCGGCAATCAGTTCCTTCTGCCGTCCGATGAAAGCAAAGCCGGTTCCGAGTTCCAATAACAAATCCGTTACACTTTTGCTCAATGCTTCTTCTAACTCCTGCTCGTCGTAAATCTCGTGATTAACCGTCGCAAAACCAAAATCATAATTCTCCTTGAGTACTTCTTGCACCAATTTGCTCTGCAAAGCAGGCATGTGCTCTGCAAAGTTATTGAGAATCTTTCCTTGATGCTCATATAAGTTCGCCTTAATGCAGTTCACCAGTGCCGGTCTACTTAATCCTCTATCTAATGTTTGTCTTATATAGAATATAGCTTCTTCTATAGATTTGCAACGAGATATTATTTCAATGTGCTGTCCCCAAGGTATTTGACCGAATATTGCAGGAAATTCTGTACCAAGCAGGTGCATTTTCTCTTCTTCAATTTCTCTAACTGGTTGTATGAGAATTTCTTTACCAACTTGGTAAAGTTTTTCGTCTTCTAATTCTGCAACGGGGCGTTGCAGTTTTGTATTTTCAATTTCTGCAACGGGGCGTTGCAGTTTTGTATCTTCTTGATAATAAAACAGATACCACTGTTTCATATACCAGATATTGCGAGTCGAGAACCCATCAGCATTAGGGAACTCACGTTGTAGATCAAGGCTGACTTGCTCCACCACTCCTGCGCCCCAACGTTCTTCAGCTTTCTTTTGCACCAAGTCACGTCCCAGTTCCCAATTGAAGAGCAATTTTTCCGCGTTCACACGAATGGATGCCTTCACTTGCGCCGAACGATAGCGGTGCTTCAACTCGGCAATCCATTCCGCGTAGTCTCCATCAATACGTATGTCGTGAGATTTCACGATACGTGCCGTTGGGAATATTTCGTTTTCTTCATTCATTTTCTAATTGTTTGGCTGTCGCCTTGTACTTTGTCAATGATCTTTTGATGGTGAGTCCAAGGGATACAGAATAGCAGTTCAAAATCATCAGCAGGTTGCCGATAAATTGCGTCATTCAAAAAAAACTAAATTTACACCTCTGTCGTTTGTGTACCCTTTTCACGAATTGATTATCTCCCAGTGTCCGCCTCGGTTCGTGCCGACACGGCGTATAATACCATCTGTTTGCATCGCAGTTAAAAGTTTTTTGATAGTAGTATGTCCTATCGGCAAAATAGTTTCCATTCTCGCTAAGCCGAGCAAAACGTCTTTGGTCATAAGACGTTTCAAAAAGCGCACAAAGATAGTCAAAAAAAAACGAACATGCAAATTTTCCAAAGGAAAAGTGTCTAAAAAATGGATTTTGTAACGGGACTTGAAAAAAACGGGCGGTTGGTTCGGTTATTTGTATCAAAATCAAATGCTTGTTATGCCGGTCGGGTAATTATGTTCCAATTAGATTGGTTCGGTAGTAATAATGGTGATGTCGGCAGGAACTTGTGTAGTCAGTCCCAACTCGTTCATTGCGTTCAGACCGCTGATGTACGCAATACTTTTAGCGTAAAATAACAGTACTATTGCAATTTTTGACGCACAAAACGCAAAAAAGCCGGTCAGTGTCTACAAGACTGCAAGTTGCCTACGCATTTACTTTATTGCAAACAAATGGTTTATGAGCCTATATTTTGTCTACATCATGCATCGGCAAAGACTTTACCATCCTCAAGAGTGATGTGCAGGGGAGTATATTCGCTGTGGAAAGCATGTTCCAACCGCTCTAAATAGCGGCGGCTCTCCCAAAGACACATAGGCAGGTCGTGCAGCAGATAGTTGCCGCATGTTTCCGGCGTCGTGGCCGGCACTTCTGTTTGCTGTAGAACCCATTGCAGGCACTCAATGGTCAGACGGCGCATGTCTTGTACACTATAAGTTCCGGTCATGACTATATACATCCCTGTCAGACAACCCATCGGACCGACATACACTACATCCTCTTTGACTTCGCTGTTGCGGAACCAAGTTGCCATCAAGTGTTCTAAACTATGCATGGCAGCCGGAGCAACTGCAGGTTCCCGGTTTGGTTCCGTAATACGAAGATCGAAGGTCGTAAAACCTTTGTCCTTGCGGGAAACATAGATTCCCGGTTTTAGGCGGGTATGATCTATGGTAAAACTTTGTATAACTTCCATAATAACTGCATTCGTTTTTTTTCAATTATCATTGTGTGCCTCCACCGAGTGCGATGTACAGTGCAATGAGTGCCTGTGAGCCTTTGTAAAGGTTGGTGGCTTCATTGAGCTGTGCGGCGAGAAGGGTCTCTTGGGCAGTCAGCACTTCAAGGTAGTTCGCTTTCCCGACATCCATGAGTTGGTGCGTACCGACATAAGCGTCCTCAAGAACTGCTATCTGCCGTTTGTAGAAGGCGTCTTTTTCCGTAGCAACCTGACAATCGGCAAGTGCTTCGTTGACTTCGTTGCCAGCATTGATGACTGCTTGTGTATATCGGTTGAGCATGTCTTCTTGTGCCAGTTTGCTTATTTTGAGGTTTGCTACCAGCTTACCCCGTGCAAAGAGGGGTTGTGTGAGAGTGGCGAGTGCGTTAAGCAGCAATGCCCCCGGGTTGACAACGACTCCGCCGCCGTTGTTAGCCCATCCGACAAGTCCTTGCAAGGAAAGCTTGGGATAGAAGGCAGCACGGGCACCCTGTGTGTTATAGAACGCTTCGGCAAGTGCCTGATCGGCGAGTCTGATGTCCGGTCTGTGTGAAATAAGTTCGGCGGGAACGCCGGTACTGATACTTTGCGGCAGAGTAAATGTTTCCCACTCCGTGCGGTCGATATGTTGCGGGGGCATAGCCAGCAATTTGCACAGCGAGTTCTCGACTTGCCTGATGGTGCGCTTGACATCAACCATCTGAGCTTTGACGTTGAGGTAGGAGTTCTCCATCTGGTTGACGGATGTGGAATAGGCTTTTCCGTTTTCCCATAACGCGCGTTGTGTTTCCAGTGAAATATTCCACAGACTGTCGGTACGAGTGAGGATATCCATCTCGCGATCCAGCAGTTGCAGCATGAAATATTGCTGTGCAACGGCTGAAATGAGGTTGGCGTGTACAACTTGTTCACGTGCCTCGGCTTGCCAAAGGACAGCCTGTGCCTTGCGCATTTGGTTGGTATTGACCGCAAAGAAATCAAGATCCCAGTTCATTTGAAGCGGAATACTGTATGTCCATGCGGCGGCGGAGTTGTTGAAACTGCTCACTCCCCCTTGCGGTGCCAGTGTGAATGAAGGCAGGTATCCCAGTTTGGCGGCCTTGAGTGAAGCTTGTGACTGCTCTACGGCTATGCGTGCTGAACGCATGTCGGTATTGCGCGTAAGAACTGAGTCGATGAGATTCTGAAGCAAGGGGTCAGTGAATACCTCGCGCCACGAGATGGTGGCAACGGAACTGTCCGCCATTGCCTGCTGCACGTCTTCAGTTGAACCATAGAGATTGTCCGGCGCATCTGACCGTGATTGATATTTGTTGTAAATACCGCAGGACGAAAAGGTTAGCGTGCATAATATCAGCACCATCGCTAATGACGGTTTGACGGCATGTTGTGTTCCTGTATCATCCAATGACGGATTGGTGTTGCCGTTTCCCTGAAAACGCTCATGCAGAGTCTGGAAGATAATGAAGAAAGCGGGAACAACAAACAGCAGTGCGAGTGTTCCTACCGCCATACCGGCAGTGACACCGATAGCCAGAGCGTGGTTACCATTGGCACCTGCGCCTCCCGCAATAATCAATGGAATCATACCGGCAATCATTGTTACCACAGTCATGAGAATCGGTCTTAGACGCTTGGCAGGCAGCGAATGCAGCATCACGTATGGACATGCCTTGCGCCCGGCGTTCCTGTGCAAATTCGGTAATCAAAATTGCCGTTTTTGCCAACAGACCAATGAGCATAATCACACCTGTCTGCAGGTAGATGTTGTTTTCCATACCCGGAAGGTGACAGAGTGATACGAGCCATGTTACACCGAAGGATCCCAAAAGACCAAAGGGAACGGAAAGCAGTACAGCCCAAGGTGTGAACCAAGAGTTATATAGTGAGGCGAGGATAAGATAGATAAGTATAACGCAAATGAGATAGATCATGGCGGTTGCATTGGAACCGGCTGTTTCTTCCACCTCGCGGCTCATACCGCCGTACTCGTAACTATATCCGGCAGGCATAGTTTGTTTGAAAACTTCGGCAATCGCCTGATGTGCATCGCCTTCTGAAGATCCAGACGCAGTCATGACTTCGCAGGTAATACTTTGCAGGAGGTTGAAATGCTCTTCAGAAGCCGAACCCACGACTTCGTGCAGAGTGACAAATTCGGAAATCGGTGCCATTTTTCCACCATGTACCCGAACGAAGATATTGTTCAGTGCTGTCGGATCAAGTCTATATTCGGGAGCTGCGTTTGCCATAATCCGATAGACTTTACCAAACTGGTTGAAGTTTCCGATATATGCGGCTCCGCAGTATGCACCGAGTGTATTAAGGACTGCCGCCGGAGTTATTCCTGACCGGGCGCATTGCGGTGCATCTATTTCCACCTCGTATTTTGGGAAACGCTCGGAATAGGTACTCATAGCCATCATAATCTCCGGGCGTTGGTTAAGTTCGGCGAGGAATTTGTTGGCATCGGCGTTGAATTCAGTCATCGGTCTGTCCTGTGTATCTTGCAGGACGAGGTTGACGGAACTGGATGAACCGTATCCAGGAACTTGCGGCATCTGGAAAGGAATGACGAGTGCATTTTTAATCTCCATGCAATCGGCTGCAAATCTTCCAAAAACAAGTTCAATGTAATGATTCAGTCCGGGTCTGTCATCCCAGTTCTTGAGCCGGACAATGAGAGTTGCGTAGCAACTTGCGGACCTATTGGCGAGCATGCCGAATCCGTTAACGACTGCGTAGCTTTCAAGTTCGGGGATATTTTTGATTTTCTGTTCAATCTTCTTTACTATTTCTTCTGTTTCATGCAAGGTGCAACCTTCCGGAGCGCGAACTTCGGCAAAGAAGACACCCTGGTCTTCCTGAGGCACAAGTCCTGAAGGCAGTGCGCGCATGGACAATACCAGCAGAACGGCCGCTACAGCGAGCAGAATCCATGCCATCCATGAGCGTTTGATAAAGTGCGAGACACCTTTCTGATATTTGTCTGCGATGGCGTTATAGCTGACGGTATATGCGTACTTGATATAGTAGTTGAAGTTTTTCTTTTGGGTGTCCGTCTCCTCGTATTTCATCATGATAGCGCAAAGTGCGGGGCAAAGTACGAGGGCGCATACACATGACAATCCTACTGCCGATGCCAATGTGACGCCGAACTGCAGGAAGAAGCTGCCGCTGGTGCCGGGCATAAAGGCGACGGGAATAAACACAGCCATAAAGACGAGTGTGCAGGAAACAACAGCAACAGAAACTTCGCTCATGGCTTGTCTGGTGGCTTCGCGTGCATCGGATATTCCGCCTTCCATTTTTGCCATGACCGCTTCGACGACGACGATAGCGTCATCGACGACGGTACCGATAGCAAGTACCAGGGCAAAGAGTGTCAATATATTCAGCGAGAATCCCGCCACTGTAACGATGGCGAAAGTTCCCATGAGTGAGACAATGATGGAGATTGAAGGAATGAGTGTGGCTTTGAAGTTCTGAAGGAAGAAATATACCACAAGAATAACGAGGAGAATTGCAATGACAAGTGTCTCGACCACATTGTGGATGGCGGCAAAGAGGAAGTCATCAGAGGTCTGTAGAATTTCAAACTCCAATCCCGCCGGCATGGTCGGTTTGATGTCCTGATATAGTTTTTTGATACGTGCATTGACTTCAGTTGCGTTAGCACCCGGTGCCTGAAAGACCATGTACATTGTGCCGGGTTTGCCGTCAATGCTGGATGTGAAGTTATAACTAACCGCCCCGATCTCAACATCGGCTACATCGTCAAGTCGCAGCATGTGTCCGCCATCCGCGGTGCGCAGAACGATGTCATTAAATTCCTCTACTGATTTGAGAGTACCGCTATACTCCATTGTGTACTGGTAAGCGTTCTCGCTCTGTTCGCCGAGTGAGCCTGTTGCGGCGACAAAACTCTGTGTTCCGATGGCGGCAAAGACATCGTCCGGCTCCAAACCATATTGTGCCATGACATCCGGTTTGAGCCATATGCGCAGGGCGTAGGTGTTACCGAGCGACATGACATCTCCGACACCGGTGATACGCATGAGCCGCGGTTTGACATTGATGTCAATATAGTTGGAAATGAAATCAGCGTCATATTTGCCGTCGGTGGATTTGAGCGCGCCGATGTGCAGGATATTGTTCTGCTGTTTGGCAACCTGTACACCGACTTTAGTAACCTCGGCGGGTAGCAGAGCCAGTGCTTTGCTGACGCGGTTCTGGACGTTTACGGCAGCGATGTCGGGGTCAGCTCCTTGCTTGAAGAAAACCTGGATAGACACTTCTCCCGATGCGGAAGAATTAGATGTGATATATGTCATTCCGGGTACGCCGTTGATACTTTCTTCCAACGGTTGTACTACAGATTTCATGATGGTGTTGGCATCCGCGCCGGTGTATGAAGTTGTGACGCGAACCATAGGTGGGGCAATATCAGGATACTGCTCTACAGGCAGCGTATTCATACAAATGAATCCCACCAAAGTGATGACAATGGCGATGGAGCATGCCATCACATGTTTATTGATAAAAATATTTCCTTTCATGGCTTAGAAAATGACTTGTTGTCCTTCTTGTACATTATTGGCACCGATAGTAACGATTTGGTCTCCGACATTAAGTCCGGATGTAACGATGACATCTTTCCCGTTTCCTGATGCTTCGGCTGTTATTATCACAGCAGTAGCAGTGCTGTCGGGTTGCACTTTATAGACGAGGCTTTTATCTTGAAGGCGTACAACCGCAGCCTGCGGAATGACCATAACGTTTTTGATATCAAACGGGACGATAATGGTTCCCTGAATGCCCGAGTAAAGTTCCCCGTCCGGGTTGGGGAAGGTTGCCTTGCAGGCGATAGTTCCGGTGGCTCTGTCCACAGCACCGGCGATACTGGTGATACGTCCTTTTCGTTTGTACTCTGTGCCGTTTTTCATGACAAAAGTGACATCGGGCAGGCTCTTTAGAGTTTTGCTGTCGGAACTGGATACGCGGCTGTCGAGGAAGGTCTCGTTAATAGAGAACTCGGCGTGCATATTGGCGTTGCCGCTGACCATGGTGAGATAGGTTCCCGGTCCGACCTGTGTACCCGGAGTTATGTCAATGGAACTGAGGTATCCCGTGACCGGCGATTTGATGGTACAGAATCCGAGGTTGACAGCGGCTCTGTCGGCTGCGGCTTTTGCTTGAGATGAAGCAGCTTTGGCGCGGTCATAGGCATTTTTGCTGTTATCGAGCATGAACTGGCTGATGATACCTTTGCTGTAAAGGTTTTTGTTACCTTCGTACTCCAGCAAGGCACTGCTTTCCAAGGCTTGGGCAGCAAGAAGATTAGCCTCTGCGGCTTCAAGTTCCAGTTGCGCATTGCGGCTGTCGATGATGAAGAGGACATCGCCTTTTTTGACCATTTGTCCTTCCGTTACACAAATCTGCATGAGTTGTCCGCTTACCTGCGGCTGGATGGTGACATCGTTTTCACCTTTCATCTTCGCGCTGAATTTAATAGGGAAGACGATGTCTGATTTTTTTACAGTCATTGTTTCATAGGAAGTGTAAGTTTCCTTTGGCATGTCAATGCCACATGCAGTCAATAGTGCCATGACTGCAAGCAAGTAGAATTCTTTTTTCATATGTATTTTTTTCAATTCGAAACGTTTTTCGGGTGCAAAGATACAACAAAAAACCAAAATACACAAATAAAATGCGTGCGTTGTCGAGGAACTGTGTAAAAATATGTTAAATTTTCAAAAAAATGCAGGTCAAACGATACACTAAAAGAGGTTTTGTATTATCTTTGCAGAAAATTTCGTTAAGGTTCGTTATACGTTGCTGCTTATCCGCTCGTAACCGTCCCGTAAGTCTCTCGTAAGCGAGTCGTGTTTAGGAAAAATTATATGAGTCAGAAGATACAAAAGACGAATGTATGCAGGCTGTTAGATGCGGCAGGAATAGCGTATGAGTTAATAGAGTACGCGGTGGATGAGTCAGACCTGAGTGCCACGCATGTTGCAGAGCAGTTAGGTGAGGATGTGGATTCCGTGTTCAAAACAATCGTGTTGGAGGGCGACAAGGTCAGGCATTTTGTGTGTGTCGTTCCGGGAGCGTGCGAGGTGGATTTGAAAAAAGCGGCGCGCGCCAGCGGTAACAAATCATGCAAACCCATCTCTCAGAAAGAACTGCTGCCATTGACAGGCTATATCCGTGGCGGTTGTTGTCCGATAGGGATGAAGAAACCATTTCCGACCTATATAGATGAGACGTGTCTGCTTCATGAAAAGATATATGTATCTGCAGGACAGCGGGGTATGCAACTTCGTCTGACGGCGCAGAGTCTGATAGACTATGTGCCGCTGACGGTCAGTGATTTGATTTGAGCAGCGACGAAAGGGCAGGGTAGGTTGTCCAACCGACATAATGAGAGGCGGCGGTTCGGTTGGCTTCAATATCATCGATGAAGATGATGTTACGGGGGTCTGTCACTTCGGGATGTGCAGCTGTAAGTGATTGGTGGACAGCGTCAAATATTTCTTTTTCCGGTTTCGCCATGTGCATCTGCTGTGACAGGAACATGCGGTCAAAATAATGATCCAACCGATATGTCTGGTTGATATATGTGAAATGCAGGTCGTTTCCGTTGGAAAGCAGATAGACGGGATAGCCAGTCGCTTTGAGTCGTGCAATGACATTGAGCCGTTCCGCCGGTAAATCATCCAGCATTGCCATCCATGCGTCAGTAATCTGTTGCGTTGTTGTGCCGGATTTGCAATAGGGTAGTATGGATCCAATAAACTCGTCGGGAGAGATGAGTCCGCGTTCGAAATCAGCCATGAGCCTGCGTGAAGCGATACTGACGGCAGTCACGCCCTCGCCATCGGCATCCATTCCAAGAACGGAACGGAGATTATCTGTACCCATGAGAGCGGTAAACGCATCCATGCAGCGGTTGACATTGAGGTTGATGAGGACACCGCCAAGGTCGAATACATAAATCTTACGGGGGCAATTATCAACAGTGTGGAGCATAGTTACTTCTTTGCATTGAGCGCGGGCAGGAACGTGTCGCGGATAAAAAGATATTGCGGGTATTCACTGAGCAGGGCGTTGGCGCGTTTGGCGGCTTCGGCGGAATCACCCTGTTTGTCGTAGCATTGTGCGATGTACATGAGGGCTGCGGGACGCCACCAGCAGTTGTACCATTGGGATGAGCGGAAACGTTCTTCAGCGCGCAGGAAAAGTGCCAGAGCTTCGGTTTTATCACCGAAGGGCTTGGGTGCATAAAAGAGTGCTGTGCCGCAATAGGTCAGTGCAAGCGGGTCTTCGGGAGCCAGTTTGACGGCTTCGCGTGCCAGTGAGAGTGATTTGACGGGATGGAAGGATTCATGCAAGCGCAATTCATAGACATAGACGGCAGACATGTACATCTCAAAGTGTCCGGCAGGCAAGTTGTGCTGCAATGCTTCCACGTGCTTGCGGTAACGCTGTACATAGGGTTTGGCAGCTTCTTTGTCCGTGTCCAAAAGGGCGGCACAATAGCCGTACTCATATGCCAGGAGGTGTGGTGTCAAACTGGCGGTGTCAATGTGGGATTTCCAGACGGACATGTCGTTGGTGAGGTATGCGTCCAGTAAATGTCGGTCTTGGACGAACATGTTTTCCGCCATCCCGAGAAGTGATATAGCGGATAAGAGAAAGGTATAAAGATACTTTGTCATTTATTCGTGTTGATTGTAAAATTCCTTGCAAAGGTGGAGAAAAAAATGATGTGTGCAAATTAAGTGGATAAAGAAGGTGTATCAAGCGATTTTGACACACCTTCTTTTTGCCTTTTTAACTACTTACGTTTGCATCTCGTTCGCATCACGTTCGCATTCAGTACGTCACAATTAGGCTTTTGACACACCCTTGTTATTTTGCACCACGTTCAAGTTTGAGGGTGATGGTAGGTTGGTCGCAAATCTCTGAAGGTCCATAGTACTGAATGGGTCCCGGGTAAATGTAACTCGTTTTGGAATCCGCCCATTCAGTACGATGTGCTTTGAAGTATTGGAACGGTTTGCCATCCAGTTCAACCAGTGCTTTCTGGATAACGGGTTTCATTTTGCCGTTACGTTTCTCCATGTTCATCATCATGGTGATGGGTACACCTCCTGCGAGCCATTCGGCAGCGGGTTTGGTAAGGTTGCGGACAAGTGACATATAACCTGTCTTTCCGGCAGCGATGAGGTGTGAAGCGTTAACGCCAATCGAGTAGCAGTAGTCTGCGTCAAAATTGGACGGTATAGCGCAACGTCCTTCATAACCGAAGAAGTGGTTGAGAGCAGAGAATTTGCCTTTATATTTACCTTCCGCTTTGAGTTGTGCAAGGCGTTTTGCCACCATTTCGATGAGCAGTTTCTCTGTTTCAATCTGGCTGACCATTACGTTTCCGTGCGGGTCGCGGTCAAGTGTGAGCTGACGTGCGATGCCCTTTGGCAGAGAGCGGTAGAGTGCGCATGAAGCAGGTGTAAGCATAGACTTCACGTACTCACGTTTGGCGTCGTCACCTTCGAGCGAAGTGAATTCCTCGTTTTGAGCAAGCATGTCGTTCAGTTCCTGAATGAGGACGCGCATAGCGGGAATAAACTCAATGAGTCCTTCGGGAATAAGTACAGTACCGAAGTTCAGTCCTTCATTGGAGCGGTCAACAATGACCTCGACAATCTGCTCAACGATGTCGTTCAGGGTCATGTTCTTTGCTTCGACTTCTTCGCTGATAAGGCAGATGTTCGGCTGGCTCTGGAGTGCGCACTCCAAGGCAATGTGGCTTGCCGAACGGCCCATGAGGCGGATAAAGTGCCAATATTTCTTGGCGGAGTTGGCGTCACGCTGGATGTTACCGATAAGTTCGGCATAGGTTTTGCATGCGGTGTCAAAACCAAAGGATGTCTCGATCATCTCGTTTTTGAGGTCACCATCAATGGTCTTCGGGCAACCGATAACCTGAATGCCGCATTTCTTCTGCAGATAGTACTCGGCGAGTACGCAGGCGTTGGTGTTAGAGTCATCACCACCGATGATGACGATAGCCTTGATGCCGAGTTTGTTGCATACTTCGATACCGTTGTCAAACTGCCATGTTTCTTCAAGTTTGGTACGACCGGAACCGATAATATCAAAACCACCGGTGTTGCGGTATTCGTCGATGATAGCACCTGTCAGCTCTTGGTATTTGCCGTCAATCAGACCGCTCGGACCTCCGAGGAAACCATACAGTTTGTTGTTCGGATTCAGTGCTTTCAGACCGTCATACAGACCGCTGATGACGTTGTGACCACCGGGAGCCTGTCCGCCCGATAGAATAACTCCGACATTAAACGGCTCTGCGCATTTGTTCTCACCCGTGGTGGGTTCCATGGTGATGATTGGCAGACCGTACGTGTTCGGGAAGAGTTTTTGAATCTCCTCTTGGTCTGCTACTGAATGTGTTTTCTCGCCTTCTACGAGGCGTACTGCGCCCTGCAATGCTACCGGCATCTTCGGCTGATAGCTCTGACGCGCAATCTGTAATGGACTTTTTTGCATAATGTTAAATTATTTATATTTTGATTATTTTTGCTCATATATCTTTAGAGACTATCTCCCAATGACCGCCTCTGTCCGGTCCGACCCGACGGATGATGCCTTCTGCTTGCATCTCGCGCAGTAGCTTTTTAATAGTGGTATGCCCAATTTGCAATTGTACTTCTAATTGTTGAATAGAGATACTTGCATTATGCGATATAGCATCTATTATCTGTTGTGCCTTTTCTGGCCATTTTTCTGGCCACTTTGGCGTGCTTTTCTGGTCACTTCATCGCATGGTGCATTAATGCAGCATAAAACCCTTCATCACTCTGCACCATGCAAATTTGCCCGCAAATTTACTGCTTTTTTTTGACATATGCAAGAGGAAGAAGATTTTTTTCGCCGAATATTTTTCGTTTAGCAGTTTTTCAGCCTCCGTTTAGCAGTCATTTACCTCTCACTCTCATCACCATCTCGCGACCATCTCGCGACCATCTCGCGACCATCGTGAACGTCTTTGACGGGTGTATTCTCCGTACCAATTTGAACCTCAGAGTTTACGATTTTTAAGATCTCTGAAAATGTGACTGAAACGCAATAAGTATCTATATACTTTATTTTCAATCATTTATAAAATAGATATCGGGGGCAAGTCGGGGTTAAGTCGGGCTTAAATCGGGCTTAAGTCGGGGTCAATACGTACTCATTAGCAAAAAAAGAATATACTATTATTAAGATGGTACTTTGTCACTTGGTCACTTCACTTCCTGTCCCGTCACGGTATATACCTTCTCTCCGCGGAGGATGAAGATTTGGGCGTTTTTATTCGTTTAGTATAGGAACCCGAAGAGCCAAAGAGGAATTTTGTTGCCTAAAGCATATTCAATACCATCGGCGGCAATAAAGGCATTAGGAACTTCTG
>CAJOKE010000002.1 GCA_905235225.1 Paludibacteraceae bacterium | reverse complement strand
GCGTACTGCTATTTCCCGAAGAAACCTTCGCTTAATCTGGAATTTGAGAAGTCGAATCAGCTTTGTCTCTTTTAAAATTATATCGAACTCACGTTAAAATACTATGGATAACACGCTGCGCAATTACTTTACATTTGCTTATTGGAAAGAGCTTGGTATCTCATTCCTGGAAGCGGTAAAAACAAAAAAGTTTTGGAAAGAATTGGTTATTATGACCGGCGGCATCTTCATTGGTGCTGCGGCAGTTTACTATTTCCTTATGCCAAGTCACCTGATTGTTGGTACAATTTCCGGTCTCAGTATCGTTATTAATACCGTTTTGGGTGGGACACCGGATACCCTTTCTTATTGGATTATGGGTATTAATGCGTTCCTTCTGCTGCTTGCCTTTGTTTTGATTGGCAATGAGTTTGGGGCTAAAACGGTTTATACTGCTATGATTTTGGGTCCGTTAATGCAGGTTTGGGATCGTATTTATCCATATACTAATTTTACCCATCGTGTTATTTCCAATCCTGAAATTTTGGAGCAAGTGCAGGCTGGACAAACAGTTTTGGATGCACATGGTAATCCGTATATTATCAATCGTGCAGGTGAATTAATGGAGCAAGTTAAGGATTCGGTCATGTCTGCGGGCTTAGGAATGGGCGATGTCTGGTTCGACCTTGTCTGCTTTGTATTCTTGCTTTCCGCATGCCAAGCCATTGAGTTCCGTATTAATGCTTCCACTGGCGGTTTGGATATCTTGGCTAAGATTATCAATAAGTATCTTCACTTTGATATTGGAGTATCTGTTAGTATCGGTGGTGCACTGATATGTTGCTCTGCATTTTTAATTAATGATTTCCGTATGGTGGTAATCGGTCTTATCGGTACATGGATTAACGGATTGGTTATCAATCACTTTACGGACTCGTTTAATCGTCGCAAGCGTGTTTGTATTATATCTGATGACCATGAAATCATTCGTCAATATATTATAGATACCTTGGTTCGAGGATGTTCTCTCTATCAGGTAAAAGGCGGGTATTCACAGGATCAGCATGTGGAAATACAAACTTTGTTGACACAAGATGAATTTGCTTCGTTAATGGATTATATCCGTGCAAATAAAATACAGGCATTTATTACTGCCGGTAACTGTTCTGAGGTTTATGGCTTATGGTTGAAACATAAAAAACTGAACGGTCGTATTGCTATTGACAATGAGGAGTGAAGAATGAGAAATTCACACTTCCGTATGTCCTCTTTTCTACAAAATTAGGATGATTGCTGAAATCATTATCCTTACTATGCTCAAGAACGAATAATCCGTCTTTCTTGAGCATTTCATGTCCGAATATTAGGTTCGGTAATTCAGGTAAACGATCTAATGCGTAGGGAGGATCTGCATATATAAAGTCATACTTTATCATACACGCATTAATATAACGGAATACATCGCCGCGAATAACAGTTAGATTGTTTATGCCTAATTGCTTGCATGTGGTGATTATAAAATTCTGTTGGACATGTGCCAACTCGACAGCAGTCACTTCTCTTGCTCCGCGTGAGACAAATTCCAAACCGATACTGCCTGTTCCTGCAAACAAATCAAGCATATCTATCCCCTCAAAGTCCATACGGTTATTGAGTAGGTTAAACAGACTTTCTTTTGCAAAATCTGTAGTTGGACGTGCTGTTATATTTTTAGGGGGCGACAATCGCCGCCCCCTGTATTTACCTGATATGATTCTCATTATTCCCAGTTACCCGCATTGTTGTTCGGGGCATAAATATCACCGATCTTCAGACCGGGATAATGTTCCAATTTTGTCTCTTTATCAATCAAATTAACCAATTCTTGTTCGTTCAAATCGCTTAAATATACATTGTAATGTGCGCGAACCTCAAGAAGCGGAACTTGGATACCTTGTGAAGTGGTATAAGTGTTATTGACCTCTACTTCAAAGCGTTGTCCGTTAGAGAATGGGACAATAATGATACCTGCGATATTGTCTGCATTGTATTCACCTTTGTATAGAGTTTCAATCATGTTCTTGTAGATTGTATCACGGCGGAAACCTTGCAATCCGTTATTCTTTACATCTTTATCGTTTGCCCATACATAGGCATACAACTCATCATTGCTTGAAAACTCTTGTTTACGGGAAGCTTTTGCCTTGGCTTGGTCAAGAATCTTGACAGCTTTATGCTCTGTCAACCCTGCCTCTAATTGTTTGTCTGTTAGCGCACCTTCTTTCAATACCTCTTTTTTGGGAGTATTTCGGAGAAATAATACCAACGAATCCAAATCGGCGGTATAGCGACCGTTAACATGTTGAAACTCTGTCTCTGCCGTACGGATGGCAATAAGGTTCTTAACCACTTGTGTTTCCCGAGCCGAACGGGTTTCCTCGAAACGAATAGGGGTAACTACACTCATTACGCAGAAATATGCCAAAGCACACGCTGCAACACCTAACAAAATGCGAATTATTGTTTTACTCATTGTTTTATGGTATATAAATTATTTACTTTTCTACAGCGCAAAATTACTATATTTTTTTTATCCACACAAATTTTTTCTGTTTTTTTTAGTAAAATCGCATTATTATGGCATTTTTGTTGTATAATCAAAATAAATGTTATAACTTTGCACGTTAATTGTACTAATATTTGAAATTGCAGACAAACTATATGGCAGACAGCAATAAGGTTTTATATGATATTTTGACGGAGCGGCTGGAATTGCTCCGTGAGTTGGACAAAGAAGGTGATTCGGAACGTCGTCGTCATGTGGCGCGCGAGACTTCTGATTTGCACGCAAAATTGGCACACCGTTTGGGCTTGTATCAGATTAAAACGGAAATGGAAGACTTGTCTTTGAAGTTTACCAATTATAACACCTATAAATATATAGCTCAGGCGTTAAATGAAAAAAAGTCTGAACGTGATGCGTATATTGAGCGTTTTATTACGCCGTTACGGGAAAAATTGACGAAAGAAGGTTTTTCGTTTACTATCAAAGGGCGTCCAAAATCGATTCACTCCATTGCGCATAAAATGGAGATGCAGCACTGTGACATAGACCGAATATACGATTTGTTTGCCATACGGATTATTCTGGATTCCCCGTTGGAGAAAGAGAAATCCGATTGCTGGCAAGTTTATTCGTTGATTACGGATGTCTTTCAGCCTAATCCCAAACGGCTGCGTGACTGGTTATCTGTTCCGAAAGAAAACGGATATGAAAGCCTGCATACTACGGTCTTGGGACCTGATAACAAATGGGTGGAGGTCCAAATCCGAACAAAGCGGATGGATGAGATTGCCGAAAAAGGTGTAGCTGCACACTGGGCATATAAAGGGGTTAATGCCGGCGCGACAAATATTGCCCCCAATGCTGTATATGTGTTTACACCAACCGGCGATTTGCGTCGTCTGCCTGCGGGGGCGACGGTTTTGGATTTTGCATTTTCTGTGCATACGGAAGTCGGGTGCCATTGTATTGGCGGACGTATCCGTAATCAGAATGTACCGATTAGACAACAACTGGAGAATGGTGACCAGGTCGAGATTCTCACTTCACCGAACCAGCATCCGACGCAAGATTGGCTGACATTTGTTGTTTCTACCAAGGCAAAAAATAAAATCCGTCAGGCACTTAAGGAAGTAGAGTACAAATTTGCCGCTGAAGGGCGCGAAATCTTGGAACGCCGTTTCAAAAACTGGAAGATAGATATGGACGAAGGCCGCATATCCAAAATGGCTACCAAACTTGGTTATAAGGCTGTTTCGGATATGTTCCAATCCCTTGCCCAAGGAAAAGAAGATGTATTGCGGCTTCGTGAAACTTATACCCAATTAGACGAACAACCTGCTGTTATTCATACAGAAAAAAGCGAATACGTTCCCAAGGAAGATTTGTCCGCTTTGGCAATTGAGGTTGATATGAATGTGAAAAATGTTGATTACAACCTTGCTACTTGCTGCTCCCCTAAGCCGGGTGACCCTATTTTTGCGTTCGTCAGTGTAACCAAAGGAATAAGGATTCACTGCTGCAATTGTACAAATGCGGAGAACATGCGCCAGCGTTATCCGTACAGAATCTTACCTGCCCGCTGGGCAAAGAAATAATAAATATAGAGTTATGCTGTTACAATCATTACCAATAACGCCGAAAGTAATTCCTCCTGACTCAGTCAAACAGGTAACAAAGGATATTATATATCAAATCCAAACAGACCCTGAAACATTCATGCACAGTTTAGGGCGTAGTGCATTGGATTTCGGACTGCGTGTGTTGGTTGCCCTCTTGATCTATGTGGTCGGTATTTGGCTGATTGGGTGGATAAAAAAACTCATGAAGCGTTCGTTTGAACGGCGTAAAACCGAGGCAACGTTAGCCTCATTCATTTCATCATTTGTATCTATTGCATTGACCGTATTGCTGGTGGTCATCAGTATAGGAACAGTAGGTGTTGATACAACAGCGTTAGCGGCATTATTGGCAGCCGGCGGCATGGCAATTGGTATGGCATTGTCCGGTACGGTTCAGAACTTTGCCGGTGGTATAATGTTATTGGCATTCAAACCATTTAAAGCAGGTGATTTTATTGAAGCACAAGGATTCAGCGGTACGGTAAAGGAAGTTAATATTACAACAACAAAGATATTGACGCCCGACAACCGTGTGGTTATTTTGCCGAATGGCGCATTGTCAAATGGTACAATTAACAACTATTCCGGTCGCCCGTTACGTAGAGTGGAGTGGAATGTAAGTGTTTCTTATGGTGTTGATGCAGAGGAGTGCAAAAAAACTATCCTGACCCTGTTGGAAGCTCACCCTCGGATACTCAAAGCCGATACCGATATCAATGCTCTTTATAATGAATTGGATATTAGCAAATATCAACTTTCTACGGTCAATTATCGAATAGAGGCAATTCCGGATCCGTTTGTGGCACTGAAATCGCTTAATGAGAATGACATTACTTTTGTTGTACGTGCTTGGGTTCGTAGTGATGATTATTGGGATGTGTTCTTTAGTATTCAGCAGCAATTTTATACCGAATTGCCCAAATATGGATTTACATTTGCATATCCGCATGTTGAAATTGTTAACTCGTAATATACAATAATATATGAATATCTCTGTCATCGTCCCTCTTTATAATGAGGCGGAATCGCTACCTAAACTTTGTGATTGGATTAGCAAAGTCATGGAGGAAAATAGTTTCTCATATGAAGTCATTTTTGTCAATGACGGTTCTACGGATAATTCATGGCAAGTGATTGAAGATCTGCGGGCGAAGTATGCCGACAAGAATGAAAACAACCCCGTTCGCGGCATATGCTTCCGCAGAAATTATGGCAAATCAGCTGCTCTATATTGCGGCTTTCAGGCTGCGAAGGGAGATGTGGTTATCACGATGGATGCTGATTTACAAGATTCTCCGGATGAGATTCCTGAATTGTATCGCATGATAACTGAAGACGGGTTTGACCTTGTCAGCGGATGGAAGAAAAAACGCTTTGACAACAAATTCACCAAGAACCTGCCTTCTAAATTATTTAATGCTACCGCACGTAAAGTGACCGGCATTCAGTTACATGACATGAATTGCGGTCTGAAGGCATACAGGTCGGAAGTTGTGAAAAATATAGAGGTGTTTTCTGAAATGCACCGTTATATCCCGTATCTTGCTAAAAATGCCGGTTTCACAAATATTGGCGAAAAAGTGGTGCAACATCGCAAACGCGAGTTTGGCGTTTCCAAGTTTGGGCTTAGTCGTTTTGTAAACGGTTATCTTGATTTGTTGACATTATGGTTCCTGAACAAGTTTGGGAAGCAGCCCATGCACTTTTTCGGACTTATTGGCAGCCTGATGTTTTTGCTTGGCTTTGTGGCAATTATTGTGGTCGGGGCTATGAAATTATATGCTCTCAGTCATGGTCAACACGCCATGTTGGTGGCTAATAACCCTTATTTCCATCTCTCTATATTGGCAATGGTTTTGGGGTGTATGCTCTTTCTGGCAGGATTCCTTGGAGAGATGATTAGCCGTAATTCACAATCGCGTAACGATTATTTGATTAGCAAGACTATATGACGCTGGACGAGCAACGTAATATGATGGAGCGTGCATTGAGCGAGCGAATGGTTAATCACGCTTTGGCTATTCTTCGCCAGTGGGCGCAGGAATTGGGATTTGGTCCGTATGTTGACAGAATTCACTCTATAACACAGAGTTACAACTCCATGTTCGACTATTATGTTGCGGCGGATGATCCCGATCGTGAGGCGGTTCATAATAAACTGACATCCGAAACACTGCAGTTAATGGACGAGATGTATGCCGATATTCGTATCAAACGCGGATTATCACCTGAAATGGCGGGATTTGACGAGGCGGATATACAAGGTGTCTTGCGCTACTTCTCCATGTGTGTCCATCTGCGCGAGGAAGATTTGGATTGGTATCGTGACCTCGTTAATGACCCGCAGCGGAGAGGCATGGCATTAATGGTACTGTCCGCACTTAATAATAATTTACGTGAGCATTTTCAGACGGACGCCTTTGAGGCTTTGATTGAAACAATCGGAGTTGACGACCCTATGATTTCCGAGCAGGCATGTATCTTGGTCATTCTTTTATTGGCGCAATGGGATTCTCGTATTGATTTCTTCGAACATTTGCAAGACGTTTTCATGGAGCATTTAGGCGATGGGGAAGAAGCATTCCTGGCTGTCAAAGCCATTATTCGTGCAGCTAATACGAATACGGTTAAACCCAATCAGAAATATCATATCACGCAGGATGATTTGCCGGATGAGGTGTTGAATTTGATGGAAGATTTATCTGTTGAAAATGAATCGGTTAGTGATACGATTGACCGTTTGGCGGAATATATTCCACAATCCACGCTGGAGTATATGCAGACTATTGTTGACATATTTCCGGACACGTGGGTTTTTGACGAGATTATCGGTGAAGATGAATCACGCATTGAAGCGGTGAAAATGTTATACTTGCAGTCCGGATCAATGGAGTTCATGTGGGATGAGTTGGACGAAGCAGAAGAGTGGCTTGTCGCTCGAATGCGTAAAAATGAGGCGACAGCGCAGGATTATCTGAATTACGGACACATTTTTTTCCTCCGTGGAGACCGTATGATGGCATACGAAAACTACAAGGAAGCTAAGCGGCTTTGTCGGTCAAACAAAGCTTTCTTTGATTTGTTCCGTCCGAGCCGAAAAGCATTGAAAGACAACGGAATACCATTGGAGCAGATATACTTGATGGAAGACCAATTACTGCGGTTAGATGCGTAAACGGTTATAAATAAGCACCGATTCCAAAACACACAAATTCCACTTTGGATATATGTGTTTTCATGTTTCCCTGTAGGAAAATATGCCAAGGCAGATGATAACGCAATACTAATTGTGTGTATAACCACCCGTCAGGGTGTCCGCCTTGGCCGGCACTGCCGATGTCATATGGGTAGAATATGCCTTTGGTCACGCGACCCGTTTCTGCCAATTCTGTTTTTTGCGCTTCAGTGAGGTACTTGGCATCCGTTTCAAGTGCCTTAACCCCATCTATCAGATACACTCCCATGTGAAAACCGCATGTAAATTTACCGACAACCAATTCCGGCTGAACGCTGACTCCCAAACGCCAGCAGTCCGCGCCATTTTCCCTCGCATACTTGACATTGGTCTTTCCAAACTTGGTTTCGCGCGGCATATAGGAGTTGTCGTAGAACAAGTCAATGCCTCCGCCCAGACGGAAAACATTGTGCGCCCGCCAATAGGCGGCAGCCTGAAGCGTAAAGCCGAAAAAAGTCTGTTGGTCTTTGTAATATACTTGTCGAGCAGCACCAGACCATGCCAAAGCCAATTCCCACTTCTTTTTGCGGCTATCGGGATTCTTTGTCCAGCATTTCCGGGGCGGAACATTGTCCGTCGGAGTATAACGCGCGCCTAATTCGCCGCAAAAGATATTGTAGCCGGAATTAGGCTGAACCGTACTTCCGTTCGAGAAATGATACCATCCGCCACCTGCGGTTATGCTCCAGCCGTTCTTAATCGGGAACTCAAAATAGACTGCTTCAGGGAAATGGAAATTAAAGACACTGCCTATACATTCATTGGCGTTATTGACATCCTTGTACGCATGTCCTTCCGGCACTGTTGTGAAATAGGTCTTATTCAGGAAACCGAAACCGATACCTAATCGCAAGCCAAAGACAAAATGCGGAATCCGTACAAATGGTATATCCATAAACACGTAAGGCGCAATGGCATGACCAAGCATCTTGCTGTCGCCTAAATTATAATATGCCAGTGCAACACCAATCGAGGCGTCATTCCATTCGTGCAATGCTTGCCAATCGGGATGAAACGCAAGTGCAAATTCTCCGCCAAGAGTAGGGTTGGGATTAGGCGCAAATTTCTGAAGCTTGTCGTTTTTCATAAGGTCATTCATAATGACACCGCCGCGAAAAGAGACACGGTAGTCCATATCTAATTTCTTTTTCTCCGCGCCAAATACAACGATTGGCAGCAGTACGGACACTACTATGAAAAATACTTTCTTCATTCAGCATGCAAAGGTACAACATCTTTTCGAAATGTGCAAACTTTTATGTAAAAAAATGCGAGTTATGGGGTATATCGTATTCTTTTTTATTGCTGCAAAATAGTTGCTATATGATGGATTGTTGCATAATTATGGAAAATAGTTATTAAAATGCATCGTATTATGATATAAAGTTATATAGTAAAAACTCATTTATACGGAAATCTGTATCAATGTGTGTTTTTTTTGTGTGTATGTAAAAAATATATAGTAAATTTGCAGACGAAATACATTCATAAAATAAATTAAGACAATAGTGCATAGTGTAAATTAATCAGAACCAACGGATAACACAAAAATATTAATATGAAAAATTTTTGCGTTATCATCATATAAATTCGCAAAAAACACCATACCATGAATAAAAAAATTCTCGGACTGGATTTAGGAACCAATAGTATCGGTTGGGCTTTAATAGAAACGGAAGACAACCAACCCAAACGGATATTGGGTATTGGTAGTCGCATTGTGCCTATTAGTAAAGATGACAATGATCAATTCTCCAAAGGCCAAGCAATAACTAAGAATGCTGATCGAACCCAACGTCGCACTGCCCGTAAGGGTTACAACCGCTATCAAATGCGCAGGGCATTGCTGACACAGGCATTGCGCGACAATAACATGTTGCCGGAACGGGTGGACGAGAATGTCATTGATTTGTGGAAACTGCGCAGTGATGCTGCCACGGAGGGACATCAACTGACGCTTCCGCAAATAGGGCGCGTTCTTTATCATATTAATCAAAAACGCGGTTACAAACACAGCAAGGCTGACAATAACGGTGACAGCAAACAGACCAAATATGTAGAGGAAGTAAACAACCGTTACAAAGAGATACAGGAGACTCATCAAACAATCGGACAGCATTTTTACTTAGAATTACTGCGCAGCAAGATTGAGCGCGCCAATGGTCCATATTATACGTATCGCATCAAAGACAAAGTCTTTCCGCGTGCAGCATATATGGCAGAGTTTGACCAAATTATGCAAACACAGCGCGTCTTCTATCCCGAAGTGCTGACAAACGAGTTGATTGATACACTGCGCAACCGCATTATCTTCTACCAACGTCCATTAAAGTCTTGTAAGCACTTAGTTAGTCTTTGTGAGTTCGAGGCACGCCCATATAAGACTAAAGAAGGCAAGATTGTGTATGGCGGACCGAAATGTGCTCCGCGCACGTCTCCTTTAGCGCAACTTTGTGCAATGTGGGAAACCGCCAATAATATCACGCTCACTGACCGTAATAATGAGCGATTTGAGTTTACTTTGGAGCAACGCCGCCAAATAGTAGATTTCCTTTGCTACAACAAAGAAATGAAAGTAACCCATCTGCAAAAGATATTGGGAATTTCTAAGAAAGACGGTTGGTATGGCGGGAAAGCAATTGGCAAAGGTATAAAGGGTAATGCTACACTCAATCAGTTGCACGATGCTCTACAAGGCAAATATGACCAGTGGCTGGAAATGCCGATTAAACATGTAGATGTAGTAGATACAACAACCGGTGAAGTTTTCTGGGCGGTTAGTCCTGAGATAGAAGAAACGCCGCTGTTCCGTTTGTGGCATGCTGTTTATTCTTTACAGAATGCAGATGAATTAGCAAAAACACTTCGTGAGAAGTTCCAGATAACTGATGAAGCCGTTATTGAGGCTCTATGCAAGATTGATTTCGTAAAGCCCGGCTATGCCAATAAGTCACATAAGTTCATCCGTCGCCTGTTGCCGTATTTGATGAACGGAATGATGTATAGCGAAGCGTACAATCGCATCAATGTCAATCATTCCAATAGCATGACACGCGAGGAACGCGAGCTACGTCCGTTGAGTGCCCGCATCCAACTGCTGCAAAAGAACCAACTGCGTCAGCCTGTGGTAGAGAAAGTGCTTAACCAGATGATCAATATCGTTAATTCAATAAAAGACCAATACGGGGAGATTGACGAAGCAAGGGTAGAATTAGCTCGTGAGTTAAAGCAGAGTAGGGATGAGCGTGAGAGTGCATATCGGGCAATGGGGCAGAATGAGAGACGTAACAAAGAGATTGCCACCAAAATAGCCGAGTTTGGTATTCGTCCTTCGCGCTCGCGAATACAAAAATATAAGATGTGGGAGGAAAGTATGCATCAGTGTTTCTATTGTGGCAAAACCATTGATTTAGCCGAGTTCCTCAATGGAGCCGATGTAGAGATTGAGCATATTATTCCGCGTAGCATCTTGTTCGATGACAGCTTCAGCAATAAAGTATGTGCTTGCCGTCGATGCAATCAAGAGAAAGGCAACCAAACGGCAATGGAGTATATGGAAACCAAACCAATTGGCGAACTTGAGGCATACAAACGCCGTGTAGATGAGGCATTTACCGCGAAACGTATCAGCAAGACCAAGCGTGACCACCTCCTATGGCACAAAACAGATATCCCAACAGAGTTTATAGAGCGGCAGTTACGGCAAAGCCAATATATTGCCGTTAAGGCAGTAGAGGTATTGCAAGAGGGTATCCGCCAAGTATGGACAAGTGGCGGGAGTGTAACTGATTTCTTGCGTCACCAATGGGGCTATGATGAGATTTTGCACACACTTAATTTGCCGCGCTATCGTCAGGTAGAAGGATTGACCGAGTTCGTAGATTATGAACATGCTGGGCAAAAACATACCGAGGAACGAATTAAGAATTGGACCAAACGTATTGACCATCGCCATCATGCTATCGATGCACTTACGGTAGCTTTGACACAACAGGGGTATATTCAGCGTTTGAATACTCTGGAGGCGTCCCATGATTTTATGGAAAAGCAAGTCAAGGAGGTCGGCACGCATTATAACGAAAAGAAATCTGTCTTGGAGAAATGGATTAATGAACAGCCGCATTTCTCTGTTGATGATGTAACCAAGGCTGTAGATGGTATTCTCGTATCTTTCCGTGCCGGAAAACGAGTGACCACACCGGCACGCCGTGCAATATACAAAGGAGGAAAACGTGTGATTGTGCAACGCGGAATAGAAGTGCCTCGCGGAGCATTGACAGAAGAAACGATTTATGGCAAATTGGGCGATAAGTTTACGGTTAAATATCCTCTTGACCATCCTTCTATGAAACCGGAGAATATTGTTGATCCTACTATCCGCGCACTTGTACAAAAACGTATTGCAGAGCGGGGAAAAGACGCTTTCAAGGAACCGCTTTTCTCTGCAGAAGGTATGGAGATTAAGAGTGACCGTTGCTACACAAGCCTTTCTGAAAATGGAGTAGTGCCGGTTAAATATAACGAAGCAGGCAAACCAATTGGCTTTGCCAAGAAAGGAAACAACCACCATATTGCTATTTACAAAGATAAAGAGGGACAATACCAAGAAATGGTCGTTAGTTTCTGGGATGCGGTGGAGCGCAAGCGATATGGCGTGCCGGTCGTAATCACTAATCCGCATGAAGTATGGGATAGTGTGCTTAATAAAGATATGCCTCAAGAGTTCTTAGCTAAATTGCCAGAGGACAATTGGCTGTTTGTCCTTTCCATGCAAGAAAATGAAATGTTTGTTTTAGGTATGGAGGACGACGAGTTCAATGATGCTATAGAATGTCAAGATTATGCTACGTTGAATAAGCATTTATATAGAGTACAAAAATTAAGTTCTCACGATTATACTTTTCGCTATCATACGGAAACAAAAGTGGATGACAAATATGAGGGGGCGGCAAATGGACGTAATGCAAGCATGGCGTTAGGAGCATTAGTTCCCATCCGTAGTTTTGGAGGATTGTTTAGTCAATTCCCTCATAAAGTAAAAGTCGATTTATTGGGTCATATTCATAAACTATGATAAAGCGAGTAATTGGTTTTATGAACCCAACTTATCTCAGCCTTAAGCTGGGACAAGTCGTGGTTAAATATCCGGAAATAGAAAATTCCGAACATCTATCAGATATAATTAAAACTGAAAGTATTCGTACATTACCTATAGAAGATATAGGAGTAATAGTTCTTGATCACAAACAAATTACCATTACAACCGCTTAAATGGCTGCATTGATTGATAATAATGTGGCTATAATAACATGTGATGACCAACATTTGCCGAAAGGTCTAACCTTACCATTGGACACTAATCATATTCAGTCTGAACGGTTTAAACAACAAATAAATGCCAGTGAACCTTTAAGAAAACAAATGTGGCAGCAGACCATTTCAAATAAGATAGCAGGGCAAGCGTATATGTTAGCTAAACAATGTGTGGAAACCAAAAACATGTTGGCTTGGTCGAAACAGGTGAAATCCGGAGATTCAGATAATCTGGAAGGCAGAGCGGCTGCATATTACTGGCGCAATATTTTCAAAAATCCTAATTTCATACGTAGAAGGGAAGGTGAACCGCCAAATAATTTACTTAATTACGGTTATGCTATCGTTCGTGCTCTAATGGCTCGCGCACTTGTCGCAGCAGGATTATTACCTACATTAGGCATCCATCATCATAATCGCTATAATGCCTATTGTTTAGCTGATGATATAATGGAACCATATAGACCTTTTGTGGACGAATTGGTCATTAATATAATGCATCATGCTAATGATATTTCTCATTTGACCACAGACATTAAACGTGAATTATTGAGTATTACTACAGTAGATGTAGTGATTGATAATCATCGAAGTCCATTACAGATTGCCGTTCAAACGACAGCAAATAGTGTTCAAAAGTGTTTTTCCGGTGAAGCAAGAAAAATTATTTATCCGGAATGGTAGAAGCGCGTCAGTAGATGCGCTTTTTTGTATGGAAAGATTTAGTGAATATAGAATCATGTGGGTTTTGGTATTTTTTGATTTACCAACCGAAACGAAGAGAGAGAGACAAGCATATGCACAGTTTCGAAAAAAACTTATTTCGGATGGATTTACTATGTTCCAGTTTAGTATATATTTGCGCCATTGTCCAAGTGCTGAAAATGCTGATGTTCATATTCGAAGGGTTAGAAATATGTTACCACAGTATGGTAAAGTAGGAATCATGCGAATTACAGATAAACAATTTGGGGATATGGAATTGTTTGATTGCCAACAGAAGTCTCCATTAGAACAACCTATTCAACAATTGGAGTTATTTTAAAAATAATTATTTAGAAAAACGAAAAATGCAGACGATATGATTCGCCTGCATTTTTCTATCCTAAAACATTACATAATGTTGTGATTTACATGTAGTTAGACTAGTCGTGTTGTTTTAGGACTTGTCTATTGCAAAATTTGAAAGATATACACAACTGCGGTAATTGTTACCATTGTCGCGAAACTGTTGTTTTAGGACTTGTCTATTGCAAAATTTGAAAGATATACACAACTCTTCTGCAGTGAAAATCGGTGCAAAAACAGTTGTTTTAGGACTTGTCTATTGCAAAATTTGAAAGATATACACAACCCGACCCCGGTCGAGGAAATCTAACTTTAGTTGTTTTAGGACTTGTCTATTGCAAAATTTGAAAGATATACACAACATTGATACGTTGTCAAAGTGCGTTGCATAGTTGTTTTAGGACTTGTCTATTGCAAAATTTGAAAGATATACACAACCTACCGCCAAAAAGGTGTAGGAGCAGCATCGTTGTTTTAGGACTTGTCTATTGCAAAATTTGAAAGATATACACAACGGACTTGCGAGTTATTGACATTTGAACGACGTTGTTTTAGGACTTGTCTATTGCAAAATTTGAAAGATATACACAACTATTATCCCATTGACACTAAAAACTAATTTGTTGTTTTAGGACTTGTCTATTGCAAAATTTGAAAGATATACACAACTCGACCAAATAGAACGCAACTAACCCTATTGTTGTTTTAGGACTTGTCTATTGCAAAATTTGAAAGATATACACAACACTCCAGAACCTTGTGCCCTGTAGCGTTTTGTTATTTTAGGACTTGTCTATTGCAAAATTTGAAATTATATGATGTCAAAGAACGTAAATTTGGTGCAAAATTACAATTATTATTTAAAATGTGCAAATTATTACGAATATATTTGTACGTTTCAATAAAAAATATTACCTTTGCACCGAAATTTGAAAGATATACACAATAAGGATTATTCCGATGTGTAAACATTTAGAGTGGGGCATTGCCTCGCTCTCTTTTTTTATTTTCATGAAATGGAAAAATACGGGTGCGCCAAAAAATCATTTTGTGCAAATATCTAATTTATATTCAGCTTCCAATATTAGGATATTATTAGGTTATTATTAGGTTATTATTAGGCTATTATTAAGTTATTTCAGATATTTTACAACGATTTCTGACCGATGACGGAGAAACAATTAAGGCACACCAAAACTCCATTAAGCTATCAGAATGCCGACAAATGCCTAAAAAAGTGCAGGCAAATGCACTTTTTTTTGCATATGTGCGAATTTTATTGTACTTTTGCGGCAAAATTGATGTAAAATAAGGGAAATACGTATTTCAATTATGTTTGATAATTTAAGTGAACGGTTAGAACGCAGTTTCAAGATCCTCAAAGGTGAGGGCAGGATTACAGAGATCAACATTGCGGAGACGGTCAAAGACATCCGCAAGGCGTTATTGGAAGCAGATGTCAACTACAAAACAGCCAAACAATTCACCGACCGCGTAAAAGAAAAAGCTCTCGGTCAAAATGTGATAACAGCAGTTCGCCCGGGGCAGTTGATGGTGAAAATCACTCATGACGAACTGGCCGAGCTTATGGGGTCAGAGTCCGTGGAACTGAATCTGAAAGGCAATCCCGCCGTAATTCTGATGGCAGGTCTGCAGGGTTCCGGTAAAACGACCCATGCCGCCAAATTAGCCCATTATTTGCAAACAAAGAAGAACAAGCGTGTTATGCTTGTGGCCTGTGACGTGTACCGTCCTGCAGCGATTGAGCAATTACGTGTATTAGGCGAGCAGGTCAATGCGAAGGTGTATCTTGGTTTGGAAGAATCCAATCCCGTTCGCAAAGCCGAAGCGGCTATCAAAGAAGCCAAGACTTACGGTTATGATGTCGTAATCGTTGATACAGCCGGCCGCTTGGCAGTTGATGAGCAGATGATGCAGGAGATTTCGGCTATCAAGAATGCAATCAATCCGTCCGAAACGCTGTTTGTCGTAGACGCCATGACAGGTCAGGACGCAGTTAATACCGCAAAGGAATTCAATGACCGTTTGGATTTTGATGGTGTAATCCTTACCAAATTAGACGGTGATGCGCGCGGTGGTGCCGCATTGTCTATTCGTTCGGTAGTCGAGAAACCAATTAAATTTATCGGTACGGGCGAAAAGATGGAAGCATTGGACGTATTCCATCCGGCTCGTATGGCAGACCGAATCCTCGGAATGGGTGATGTAGTCAGCCTTGTAGAACGCGCTCAAGAGCAATATGACGAGCAAGAGGCCCGGCGTATATCCAAGCGTATTGCCCATAACCAGTTTGATTTCAATGATTTCCTGTCCCAGTTGCAGCAAATCAAGAAGATGGGTTCCATGAAGGATCTCATGGGAATGATTCCCGGTATGGATAAAGCCATGAAGGGAGTAGAGGTAAATGATGACGCATTCAAGCCAATCGAGGCGATCATATCTTCCATGACCCCATATGAACGTGCCAATCCGGGTTGCCTGAACGGCTCCCGAAAAGACAGAATTGCCAAAGGAAGCGGTACATCGATTGTGGAAGTAAACCGATTCTTAAAACAATTCGACCAAACATCCAAATTGATGAAAAAAGTGCAGCAAGGACAGTTCCGCCGCCGATAAATACCAAATGGCGATGTTTGTTGAGCCGAATTGTGACGTACTGAATGCGAACGTGATGCGGCTAAGAAACTCAAAAAAAAAGTGTGCCAATTGATTTTGACACACTTTAATTTTTGCATTTTGCTATTTTACAATCAGACCCAACGCAGCACGTACTCTTCGGAGCGTTTCTTCTTTTCCGAGTATATCTGTGATAGCCCAGATATGCGGTCCCCGTGCCGCTCCAACCAAGCAGATACGGAAAGCGTTCATCACAATACCGACACCATATTCGTGTTCGGCAATCCAAGGCATAACCACATCATCCAAGTGCCAACGGGTAATATGATTGCCCTTGTCATCGGTGGTCGGGTAGGAAGCAGACCAGTCAGCTTCGTTAACGCCCTCTAAGACAGCAATCAACTCCTGCATGTGACGCGGACTGTCATCCTTCCAACGTTTGGCAAGTGATTTCTCGTCAAATACAGTCGGAGCAACAAAGAAAAAATTAGTCTGTTCCCATAATTCGGGAACGAAGTTAACGCGATCTTTGGTCAGCCCGATAACTTTAGCCACCACTTCTTTATCCGCGTGTACGCCATGTTGCGCCAAAACGGGAGCAAACAAATCCGCCAGTTGTTCATCGGATTTTAATTGAAGATACTGGTGGTTGAACCATTTGCCTTTTTCGTAATCGAATTTAGCCCCGGATTTGCTGACGCGATCCAAGCTGAATTGCTGAATCAGTTCGTCCATAGAGTACATTTCTTGATCGCCGGTATTATGCCAACCGAGCAGAGCGAGGAAGTTGATGACCGCCTCGGGGAAATATCCTGATTCGCGGTAGCCGGATGAAACAGTCCCGTCTTTATCGTTGTGAAATTCCAGCGGGAAGACAGGGAATCCGAGACGGTCGCCGTCTCGCTTGGACAGTTTGCCGTTTCCGTCCGGCTTCAACAATAATGGCAAGTGTGCAAACTGTGGCATAGTGTCAGCCCAACCGAAAGCGCGATAAAGCAGCACATGCAGCGGGGCAGAAGGAAGCCACTCTTCACCACGTATGACATGGGTGATTTCCATCAGGTGGTCATCTACAATATTAGCGAGGTGATAAGTCGGCAGATCGTCAGCAGACTTATATAAAACCTTGTCATCCAAGATGTTGCTGTTAATTACAACATCACCGCGAATAAGGTCATGCACCGTAACATCTTCATCCGGCTCAACCATGAAGCGAACAACATATTTTTCGCCATCAGCAATGCGGCGTTGCGTTTCATCCTCGCCTAAAGTCAGCGAGTTAGTCATCGACATGCGCGTCCTTGCATCATATTGGAAATTAGGCACTTCTTTCCGTTTTGCCTCTAATTCCTCCGGCGTATCAAAAGCATAGTATGCGTGACCGGAGTCCAATAATTGTTTGACATATTGATGATAAATATCCCGTCGTTCGGACTGACGGTATGGTCCATGGTCACCTTTCCCGTTCGGAGCATCGATGCATATACCTTCGTCAATTCCGATTCCCAGCCAGTCAAGAGCTTCAATAATATATTTCTCGGCACCCGGTACAAAACGGGTGGAGTCAGTGTCCTCAATACGCAGGAGCATATCGCCCCCATGCTGGCGGGCAAAGAGATAATTATATAACGCGGTTCTAACCCCCCCAATATGCAAAGCACCGGTGGGTGAAGGAGCAAAACGAACTCTTACTTTCATATTATAGTCATTTATCAGTTCAAGAAATAGTCAACAGTAGTTACAACGCGAACGTGCTTAATCCAAGGCTGATATTGGTCATCTTCTACTGAGAACTGCCCTTGTGAAGCACGCCTGATACCTCCCAACCGGCTGTTTGAGTCATCGGCGAATTTTTGTGCAACGGCACGGGCATTCTTGGTGGCTTCTTCAATCATTTGCGGTTTCAGTTCGTTCAAACCATTATATTGGTAATCCAGAGACCATTCATCAGAATTAATAAGGTAGCCTTTGCTTAACAACTCGGACTGGCATCCTTGGTTAGCAATCACCAAATCCACGTTATTGGTGGAAACAATAACGGATGAGTTGATGGTATAGTGGTATTCGGGTTTGTCGCCATAATAACTTTGCCAGTTATTAGTGACACTGATGTTGCCCTGTTTAATGTCCTTGTCGGCAAATCCTTTGCTAATAAGGAACTTACGCACCGTTTCGTTCATATTGGAGATGTCTTTATACAGTGCAGACAAGTCATTCCCCAAAAATCCAAAAGAAAGCGGCCAAACCACATAGTCAGCCTTGACATCCTGAGTAGAAAGCCCTTTGACCGTGACAGCACGGTCCTTGGTAGCTATTTTGTTAATACCCATTGCAATGAATAATCCGCCGAGGGCAAGACCTAACGCAACCAATACAGCACAAATAATATTGCTCTTGTTCATAGAATAAAGAATTAAATTGTTTAATTGTGCAAAATTACATTATTTTTGGCATATCTGCAAATTATTTTTGCCATTTTCAAAAAAAAACAGTACTTTTGCAAAAAATATCAATTATAACCAACAAGTCATGAAAAAAATAGTTTTAATTGCAGTATGTGCAGTAGCATTTATCAGCTTAAATGCAAAGCCAAAGGTGAATGGATCCTTTGATGTCCTAAATGATGTAAAACGGATTGGAATGCAGTTTGATTTTAACCGCACTCTTTATGACGGAACGGCATTTAACACATTCCTTGCCGAGCAGAAGTTTTCCGAAGGCGACTGGCGCGATATTCAGTATTGCGACCTTTATGCGGGCTTCATTTCCGCAGCCAATACCAATTTCGGTTCCCGCGTTATCGGAATTCAGGAGTTCATCAAGGCACCTTATTTTAGTATGTCCGGGCAACATGACATCTAACGGTGAAATAAATGCGACCATATACCTGCACAAGACATCGGATGACGCTGTTATCGCAAGTGTCGAATTGGACGGCAAAGGCGGCAAGAAGGGCGATTGGAGTTCGCTGCTTGGTGAGGGTTTCTCGAATTTGGGAGATAATTTTGCCAAATTTATTCTAAAGACTAATACAGACAATTGATTTTGGGCAAATGAATAGTTACCGATCCTATTTATCGGTTATTTTCGGAGTACTGATGCTGATTGTAGTGGCGTCAGTACTCTATACTAATAATCTGGCACGCCAATTAGCGTTGGAGGAGCAGGAGCGTGTGCAGATATGGGCTCAGGCAACCGAAAAACTGATTTTAGCCACCCCGGACGAGGATATTGATTTCTACTCAACAATAATAGAGCGTAATACCACTATCCCCGTCTATATGACGGACAGTGCGGGCAATGTGTTATATATGCGCAATGTCAAGCGTCCTGTCAGTGATCCGACATCCCTAAACGGTCCAATAGAAATCCGATTCACAGGTGAAGACGGTAACGGAGTTGTGCAATATATCTATTATGACGAATCAACCATGGTGACGCAGCTACGCTATGTCCCTTATGCTCAGTTTGCATTGATTGCCATATTCATAATCATAGCAGTGTTTGCACTAATGTCAGCCCAGCGTAATGAACAGAACCGTGTATGGGTAGGGTTATCTAAAGAAACGGCTCACCAATTAGGAACCCCGATTTCATCTCTCAACGCATGGCAAAACTTATTAGAGTCCCGTTATGCAAATGATGACTTGATACCGCAGATGCGGGCAGACATCAACCGATTACAAACGATAGCAGACAGGTTCTCTAAGGTCGGCAGTGAACCGGAATTGGAACCTGTACCGCTTATTCCCGTTTTGAAATCTGCGATGGCGTATATGCGTACACGTACATCCAACAAGGTAACTATCAATTTTTCTGCCGGTCAGCTAAGCCAGTTCCCATTCCATAGTCCGAATGAAAACGGCATAATAGTCATGCTGAACAGACCTCTATTCGAGTGGGTGATTGAAAATCTCATAAAAAATGCAATAGATGCCATGGACGGTGTCGGTGAAATCAATTTCATTCTATATGAAAAAGAGAATAGTGTGTTATTAGATGTGTCGGATACCGGCAAGGGCATAGAACGGCGTGTACAGCGACGAATATTTCAGCCCGGATTCACCACCAAAAAACGCGGATGGGGACTTGGTTTATCGCTATCAAAGCGTATCATTGAAGATTATCATCGAGGCAAACTCATTCTCAAGGATTCGCAAGTCGGCCGCGGTTCGACCTTCAGGATTATACTGGAAAAGTCCAAAGACAGTTGACCCGCTGCCGGACATTGCCGCATATTCTGCGCCTGATTCGATCAGGCGTTTTTTTATGTATTCTATTTCAGGGTGTTTGGCAAACACTGTTTTCTCAAAATCATTGGTCCATGTTTTCCAATTAGACACAGGTCCTAATGTTTTGCCGCTTGGAATGAGACCGCTATATGCTTCTTTGGTAGAAACGCCGTTTTCCGGCTTAATCATCAGCAAGCGTTTGCCAGCCAGAGAAAAATCAACAGGTACCAACTCGTCTCCGATTCCCGTAGCATGGCATGGTGTGTTAAAAATAAAAAACGGACAATCCGCACCTAATGATTTTACTTCGTCCGCCAGTTGTTGCCGGGATAGATGCAAATGGAACAAATCGTTAAGTAAAATCGCAGTGTGGGCAGCATCGCTACTACCGCCACCCAATCCGGCTCCAAACGGAATATGTTTGTCAAGTGTGACGATGACCTTATTGCCAATCGGATAATTATCCGCCATCTGCTGATAGCAGCGATAAATCAAATTCTGATCAGGAGAACAGTCCAAAGGAATACCATTGGTAATAATCTCAATACCTTCGGCAGAGTCGGGAATCCGTATAATCTCCAATTCGTCATACAATCCGTAAACGGGGTAGAAAACGGTATCAATGTCATGATAACCGTCAGCACGTTTTCTAACGACCCGCAGTCCGATATTGATTTTACAATTGGCTTTGATTTTCATATAAAGAATCCATTATTTACGAAGATATTCAGCAAATGTGTAGTCGAACGGATTATTAGTATCGGCAGTATGTCTCTCCTCGCTAACCAAGTTCCATTCATCCTGTTTAATCTCAGGGAAAAAAGTGTCGGCGTCTTTCCATGAGTGGTGAATGTGCGTAATGTACAATTTGTCAGCAATAGGCATAAATTGCCGGTAAATCATTCCACCGCCAATGATAAATGCTTCATTTTCGTTTTTGACCATTTGTACCGCCTCGTCAATGGAGTAGGCACTTTCTGCTCCTTCAAAGACTTTTCCGGCAACATCGGTTATGACAATATTACGTCGATTAGGCAGAGGATGTTTAGGTAACGAAAAGAACGTCCTTTCCCCCATAATAACGGTAGCTCCGCTTGTTATGAGCTTAAAATGTTTCAAGTCATCCGGCAGATGGCATAGCAGACCACCTTGTTTCCCGATAGCGTTTTCCTCGCTGATAGCAACAATAATAGAAATCATATACTAAATTTATACCGCCACGACACCGGCAATATGCGGATGCGGGTCATAATTTTGCAGTTGAAAGTCCTCATATCGGAATGCAAAGATGTCTTTTACATCCGGATTAATATTCATGGTTGGAAGCGGTCTCGGCTCACGTGTAAGTTGCAGTTTTACCTGTTCAATATGATTGAGGTAAATATGAGCGTCGCCTAAAGTGTGTACAAAATCACCTGCTTTCAATCCGGTGACTTGTGCCATCATTTGGAGCAATAAAGCGTATGAAGCGATATTGAACGGAACTCCCAAGAACAAATCCGCCGATCGTTGATAAAGTTGCAGAGATAACCGTCCGTTAGCGACATAGAATTGAAACAGCGTATGACATGGCGGCAGTGCCATTTTGTTTACTTCCGCCACATTCCAAGCACTGACAATCAGGCGTCGTGAATCGGGATTGGATTTAATCATTTCCGTCACTTGGCTGATTTGGTCGATTGTACCACCATTATAGTCGGGCCAAGAACGCCACTGATGCCCGTAAACAGGGCCTAATTCTCCATTTTCATCCGCCCATTCATTCCAAATACGTACCCCATGCTCTTGTAGATAACGGACATTAGTGTCACCTTGCAGGAACCATAATAATTCGTAGATAATAGATTTCAAGTGCAGTTTTTTTGTGGTAAGCAGTGGAAAACCATTATCAAGATTGAAGCGCATTTGCGCACCAAAAAGTGACACCGTTCCGGTTCCGGTTCTGTCCTCTTTGCGTGTTCCTTCAGCCAACACTTGTCTGCATAAATCCAAATATTGCTTCATTCTAAACTAAAATTTAATACAACTTATAGGTTGTTTTAAGAACTTTGAACTCTGTACGTCTGTTAATCCGGTGACAATCTTCCTGCTGTGCAGGTGTCAAAGTCAAAATAAATTTCTCGTCCAAGACTTGCCCTTGCGGGATAAATGGATACTTTTTATTTATTGCCGCATCCGCCACTACAGGTTTGTTTTCCCCATAGCCGACAGAAGTCAGGCGTTCTTTTTCTATTCCGTTTTTAATCAGGTAGTTCACAACAGATTGCGCACGTTTCTCGGAAAGTGTTCGGTTGGATACAGAGTCTCCGACAAAATCCGTGTGTGCAGAAAGCTCTATTGTAATATTCGGGTTATCATTCAGTAGTTTTACCAAAGCCTGCAAGCCATTCTCAGAAGCCGGTGTCAGTTCCCATTTTCCAAACTCATAGAAAATGTTGTCCATCGTTACCGGTTTAGAAATCGGTGCCAAAGTGAAATGCTGTTCGTATGTTTTACTATCTTTCAAATCATAGGTGTTGATAGAAGCTGATTGATTGAGATAGCCTCGTGCAGAAGCAAGAATAGCATATTTAGCGTCTTTGTTGATTTTCGTTTTGAATGTTCCGTCACGACGCACGCTCATTTTAGAGTTAGTTCCATCATTACCGACCAAGCGCAATTTTGCTTCAGCAATGGGTTCATTGTTATTGTCGGTAACAATACCGTTAATTAGGAATTCCATTTCCGGCAGAACAAAACTATATATTTCATCAAACCCTTTTTTTTGTGCGCGATTGGATGTGAAGAAACCGTTTTGAGAATTTCCGGCAAATGTGATACCGAAATCGTCTCCGTTACTATTGAATGGTGTCCCCATATTATAAACCAGCCATGCAACCGGAATGCTATCATTTTTAGCAGCTGTAGAGTCACGTTCAGCTTTGAAAATATCCAGTCCTCCATATCCCGGATGGCCGTTAGAGGCAAAATAGAGAGAACCATCCGGGTGAATACACGGATACATTTCATCAGCAGAAGTGTTAATTCTTGGACCGAGGTTTTGCGGATTCAACCATTCATTGCCGTCTAATTCCGCCATCCAAATGTCTTTACCGCCAAATCCGCCCGGGGCGTCACTGACAAAATACAACGTATCGCCAGTCGGGCAAATAGAAGGGTGTCCGACAGTAATGGAACTATCATTAAAGATTTTTACTTCTTGCGGCTCTGCCCATGAGCCGCTTGCACGTGAACTGGTAAATATTTTAGCACCGAGGTCCTGACCGTTAACCGGACATGAAAACGTGAAATACATGGTTTTTCCATCCGCAGTAAAGCAACACGCTCCCATTTCGGCTGTACCTGTTTTATTAGCAGTGCTGTCATTTTCGTTTTCTTCGCTATCGCTATCGCCGTAAAGGCCATCTGCTAATTGTATATCTTGCCATTTGCCTGCGGCATCTTTCCGTGCCGAGTACAAGTTGAATGATTGTGCTCCGGTAACGGGACTGGGTCGTTTCAATTTCTTTTTACCACCAGAATTTTGTTCCTGACGGTTGCTGGTAAACATTAACGCATCGCCATTTTGTCCGATGAAAGCGGGTGCGAAGTTGGATGTGCGCTTTTGATTGAACTCCTTCGCAATGGAAATTTTATATCTGCTTGTTTCTTTGCGCCATTCAGGAATTTGCCGACAAGCATATTGACCTGCTTGCGCGACATAATCATCGGGATGTGCCTCGAGATAAATATTGTAATTCTTTTCCGCTTCTTTGTACTTGCCTTGGTACATGAGTGCTTGCGCAAAATGGAGATAAACGATGGAATCCTGATATTTATACCGAATGGCATTTTGGTAGCAATTCACAGCTTTGGAGTTATTAAGAATCCGATAACACTCACCTTGATAAAATGCTACATGTGCCTTTAGCGGTTTTTCGGTTTTAGAAGAAATATGTCCATAAGACTGACGATAAATCTCCGCTGCGTCATAGTATTCACCAATAGTAAATTTTTTGTCAGCTTTTTTAATTCGGGCTTTAATACTACACGACGAAAGACCACCAACCAGGCAGCCAACAAGCAATATATATAAGGTGTATTTATACGAGTTCATGTACAATAAGTCCACTTCTCAATTTCGGTTCAAACCAAGTAGTCTTAGGCGGCATAATATTCCCGCTGTCGGCGATGTCGATGATTTGCTGCATGGTAACGGGGTAGAGTGCAAGTGCGACTTTCATTTCTCCGCTATCCACACGTCGTTTCAGTTCGGTCAAACCGCGAATACCTCCGACAAAGTCAATTCGTTTGTCAGTACGTAAGTCTTTGATTCCCAATATTTTGTCCAAAATAAGGTTGGATGATACCGTTACATCCAGTATGCCAATAGGATCATTATCGTCGTATCGTCCTTGTTTAGCAGTCAGCGAGTACCATTCACCGTCTAAATATAAGCTGAAATTGTGAAGTTTGTCAGGCTTATAGATATCCGTCCCTTTTTTCTCAACGATGAAATCTTCTGCCAGTTTTGCCAAAAATTCATTTTCAGACAATCCGTTAAGGTCTTTTACTACGCGGTTGTAGTCAATAACATTCAGTTGATTGTCAGGGAAGCAAACAGCAAGGAAATAGTTGTATTCTTCGTTTCCGGTATGGTTCGGATTCTGCAATTTCTTTTCGTTCCCGACTAAAGCAGCAGCAGCAGAGCGGTGGTGTCCATCGGCTATATACATGGCGGGAATTGTTGAGAAGATAGCGGTAATCTGTTGAATTGTTTTCTCGTCTTCTATTACCCAGAAAGTATGTCTAAATCCATCCAAGTCGCTAATAAAGTCGTATTCAGGTTCAGAGGCAGTTACATCAGAGACGATGGCATCTATGTCATCGCGGTGCGGATAGGCAAAGAATACCGGTTCCATGTTAGCATTGTTGATGCGGACATGTTTCATGCGGTCTTCTTCTTTGTCTTTGCGTGTCAATTCATGTTTTTTTATTCTCCCCTCCATATAGTCTTCCACCCATGCAGCCACCACCAATCCATATTGTGTACGACCATTCATGGTTTGGGCGTAAACATAATAATTTTCCTTTTTGTCCTGCACTAACCACCCGTTTTGTCTGAATAGTTTGAAGTGTTCCAATGCACTTTGATAAACGCGTTCGTCATGCTCATCTGTCCCGGGTTCGAAATTGATTTCCGGTTTAATTATATGGTATAATGACATGGGATTTCCCTCTGCTTCAGTTCGGGCTTCCTCGGAGTTTAAGACATCATACGGACGACTACTTACCTGTTTGGCAAGATTTTTAGGCGGACGAATTCCGCGAAACGGTTTAATTTTCATTTCCTAAAGAATTGAATTTATTTTTTTTGCGGTGCAGCTTGTTTATTCATAGAGCAAGTCCCGTTGAAAATCGCGTTAGGTTCAACGATAAGTGTTTGTGTAGTCACTTCTCCTTTGATATTACCAGTAGCCCTGAGAGCAAGTGTGTGCTGTGTTTCAATTTTGCCTTCGAGTTTCCCCATAATCTCAGCATTTTGGCATGAAATAGTTCCCTTAATCAATCCTTGTTCGCCAATAACTACTTTACCGCTTGATTTGACATCGCCTTCAACGGTTCCATCCACGCGGAAATCAGAGTCGGTTATTACTGTGCCGATAATTTTACTGCCGGCAGTTAACGCATTATACAATGCACCAGATTGCTGTTGTTGTAAAGTTGCCATTTTATCAGATATTCTATTAGTTCCACAATTTAGCCTGCAAATTTACAACATTTTTTGCAGATACACAAATTTTTTATACACTTTTCGGAAAAAGCCGTGCAATAAAAGCAAAGAATTTGCAAAATAACGGTAAAAAATGATACTTTTTTCAATAGGTAAGTGGCAGGTAAGTGGCAGGTAAGTGGCGGCTCTTTTGAGTGACTGAAAAATACAACATAATGAAAAATGTCACTTAGACTTGTCAAAAGATAAAATGTGTAATAATTGTTTTTTTGCCAACTATTATCAAAAAAATTTGCGGATATAAAAAAAATGTATTACTTTTGCACGATTTTGTCGTGTAATAATGAAGGTGATTATAGTTATAGGTTTTGTGTTAGTGGCAGTATTGCTGCTATCAGTTCGGATTATTTTCAAGAAAAACGGACGGTTTTCGTCACAACATATTTCCCAGTCGAAGGTAATGAGAGAGCGTGGAATTCATTGTGCCGTTTCCCAAGATAGAGAAGCTAAAATATCTTCCAGACGAAAGATAAATGTCAACGAACTATAGAAAAACGAATAAATAGTACAGATATGAACAAAATTCAAATTATTATCAATTCAGTATTGTGCGCAGCGGTTGTAGCATTATTTATTGTATTTTTTACCGTTACTCCCCGCACGAAGAAACCCGTCAGCCAAGAAGTGGTAGTGGATTCAGAGCTGCTACCAATAGCTATTATCAACACGGATTCGATTCTAAAACACTATGTCCTTGCTGTAGAATCGACAGACAAATTGATGTCGGCTTATGAGACTTCCACCGTTCAACTTGATTCAAAAGCAAAAGCATTTCAGAAGGAATATGAAACATTTCAGCGCGATGTGATGGATTTTCAGCGCAAGCTTGAGGCAAATGCTTTTTTGAGCCGCGAACGTGCCGAGAGTGAACAGAAACGTTTGCAGGACAAGGAGCAGCAGTTGATGAAGAAACAGCAGGATTTGGAAAATCTCCGCCAAAAACTAAGTAACGATTTCATGGCTCAGCAAAATGAGTTGACACTTCAGTTAGCAGATTCAGTACAGCAGTATCTTCGTGAATATAATGCTGACGGTCATTATCATCTTATTCTTAATGACGCAGCGGTGATGAACAAAGTTGCCGGCTATGACATTACCCAGGATGTAATAGACGGGCTGAACGCAAGATATAAGAAGTAATGCGGAAAGTATTCGTTCTGATAGTTTCTATCATGTTGATAGTTCCGTTGACGGCACAGAATATACCTGTGCCGTTGAATTACACCATGATATATGATTTTCTGGACGAATTGCTGACAGATGGTGTGATAGTCCACCAAACAGCCGTCCGCCCTTATTCACGCAAACAGGTGGCGGAAATGCTTGTGGATGCACAGAGTAGGGACTCTCTGCTTAACAAAAGGCAAAAGGAAGAACTGAAATTCTATCTCAATGTTTTCGCATTAGAGCGGGATACTGTGCCGGATAATTATGTTCAATATACAGATCATCAGACTTACAATCTTTCTCTTGCCAATCCGCAATTTTCATATATAAGCAAAAACAAGCAGTTCAAAATGTCTATCGAGCCGATTCTCGGTATGGATTTGTATGCCTCAACAAAAGGAGCTATAATCAAGCGTTGGTGGGGAGCAGATATAAAAATGGATATAGCCAAGCATGTATCAATCTGGGGTTCGCTTCGAGATGTCAGTTATAATGGTACAGTGGGTTTGCGCGATAAATATTTCCCGACCAACAGTGATAAGATAGACGGAGCCAAACTGACGAAGCCGAATTATCTTAACAATGAAGCCGGTGTACAATATAAGGAAGCAACTTACGGAGGTGATTTTTCAGACAGCAAAGGCGGTATATCTCTTTATGCATGGTTCGGATCAATAAGTGTTCAGCGCGAAAATATCCGTTGGGGTGACAGTTATCATAGCTCGAATATCCTATCCGGGCGAAATCCGGCAGTCCCCATGATTTCACTTCAACTTACACCTTGCAGGTGGTTTCAATTTGATTATTTTCACGCATGGTTAGTGAGCAATGTAGTAGATTCTACACGTTATTATATAGAGAACAATACGGCAGGCGGTACAGATAAGGAATATCGTCCGCATAACAAGTTTATGGCTGCCAACATGTTTACATTTACACCTATAAAGTATATATCGTTTGCTTTTGGTAATTCGATTGTATATGCAGAGAAGAATGTTCAGGCGGCATATTTTATTCCGTTTGCATTCTATAAGTCACTTGATCATCTGCTGACAAAAGGGCTTGGCGTAGAAAATCAGAACTCGCAAGCATTCTTTACGTTAACCATCCGTCCTGTTGAACACCTTAAATTATACGGCTCTTTCTATTTGGATGAGTTCAAGTTCAATCGTCTGAAAAAGTCCAATACAGAGCGCAATCCTGTTTCGTATCTAATCGGTTTTGACTGGAGCGGTTGGCCTATTAAAGGGCTAAGTCTCAAGGGCGAGTTTATGCGGTCTTATATAGCGTGTTATACTCATTCAATAGACGTTTTGACATGGCAGTCGAATGGTTACCAGATGGGACATTATATGGGTGATAATGCACAATCCATATATACTGAAATAAGTTACCGCCCTTATAAAGGCATGGTTCTCAAACTCAGTTATACGGATGATACCAAGTATAATTCGTATGCTTATCTGCGTGTTTACCGCACACCGACAGGAATAAAAATAAGCGATGGCGGGATAGGGGAAACCATTTCGCAAAAACCGTTTAACAAGGCCATATTCCGTAATTCCATAATCGCATTAGACGGAATATACGAGGTACATCCGAATATGTATTTACGGGTTAATTTGAGTTACAACCATGCGCGCGGATACGATAATCTAACCCAATCCATCAAGTCAGAAGATGCAGGCTCCGATTGCACGGCGCAATATTATCTGAATAAATTTGCTCCAACATTCTATCACGGCAAGAATTTCTCCGCCATGGTAGGTTTCTCTTTTGGATTCTAATCCGATTATTTCTTCAGATGACGAATGTAGAAATCCCACACAATACTGCGTCGGGATATAGTTAGCATGTCTTTGACCGTTGCGTGGCGTCGATTCTCTCTGCGCACAGGCATGTATTTAGGTATAAGGAACAAAAACGCCCATTGTGCCCGTATGATAGCAAAGGCATTACGAACACGACCATGTACGAGATCGTTCATTGCAGCGGCAAAATCCAACACCGGACGTGTGATAAGAAGACAAAACAAGTGTGAAGGTGACGCATTTTTATACAGCATCAATAGATTGTTGCGAAAATTAAGGTATGTCTTTCTGGGATTACCATAGTTCAAGGACGCTCCCCCAACATGATAAACAACAGACTGCGGCACGCATGCGACCCACCAACTACGTAAATTCATGCGCCAGCATAAATCAATTTCCTCCATGTGGGCAAAAAAACCTTTGTCAAGACCACCAAGTGCCTTATATACCTCTGTGCGGACACACATACATGCTCCGGAAGCCCAAAAACATGTTTCGGTTTTATTATATTGTCCATGATCGTCCTCAACATAATCCATCATGCGCCCCCGGCAAAACGGGTATCCAAGGTAGTCAATATGCCCACCGGCAGCTCCGGCATGTTCGAATTTGACGGGATGCTCTTTTGCCTGTTTCGAACGCCATGAAAGGATTTTTGGTTGACAAGCCGCCACCTCATGATGACGGTCCATGTAAGCAATCAGTGGGGAAAGCCAATCTTTGGTAACCTCTACATCTGAATTAAGCAGCACGACGTATTCGCTATCAACTTGTGAAATAGCATGATTGTATCCTTCTGCAAAACCATAGTTCTGTTCATATTCGAAGATACGTGCCGGTTGGGAAATGCCTTGTGTTAAAATTTCCGTATTGATTTGCTGTATGACATCAATAGAATTGTCGGTAGAACCGTTGTCAGCAACAATAACTTCAAAATCAGGGCTATCAGTGAAGGTTAAAACATTCGGTAGAAATTGTTTAAGAACATTCGCCCCGTTCCAGTTTAATATGATGACGCTACATTTCACTAATCTTCTTCCTCATAATAACCTTGTGCAACACCATATTGGATTTCGGCATCCATAATCAACTGAATTTGTACATCAGTCAGGGTACGACCGTCTTCCTTAACCGCTTTGCGGATATAATCCAATTGCTCGGTTTCATCGATATCGCCATCCAAATATGTGGCATCTCCAGTTGCCTCGTCAAACACCAGTAATCCCTTATCAGCGAGGAAGTCATCCATAACATCAAGAACAAACAGGATGTCTCCCTTAGTCATTCCTGCGCGATCTTGATCGGGAATCAGATTCCACATGTATTCGACTTGTTCCAGTTCGTCCGGACTCATTATTTGTTCTTCAGAAAGCATAAATTTCAATAAATTTTCAAAATAATTTGCAAAGGTAGTGTTTTTTTTGTACCTTTGCAAGAAATTTTTGAAAAAAATAGGAATTGGAGTCATAAAACGTTGTAAACCTCGTGTTTGTTATGAGTTCATTTTGGCAAAGAACGCTATCCGGAGCAGTTTATGTAGCTCTTGTGGTATCGAGCATTTTAGTTCATCCGATATTTTTCGGAGTATTGTTCATGTGTGTTAGTATGTTAGCTGTCCGTGAGCAACATGTTTTGTTACATACATCCTGTTTTGTCCGTGTAGGATCTATGCTTGCCGGTGGTTTATTGTTTGCTATAATTTGGCTGATGTTTAATGCAGATTGTCTTCACATAGGACAAATGATGTGGATTCAGGTCGCATATGTTATTTTGCTAATGGTGCTGATACTCTCCGAATTATGGCTGAAGGAAAAGAATCCTATTCAAGAATGGGGTTCAATTCTTGTTTCCCAGGTAATGATAGCCGTTCCTTTTGCGTTAATGAATGTGGTATTAGATAAGTCAAAGTTTATTCTTTTGGCACTATTCATAACAATATGGGTAAATGATACAGGAGCCTATTGTATAGGCTGTTTAACCGCCAAACGTAAGAACGGCAACCATAAAATGTTCCCTCGTGTATCTCCTGCCAAAAGTTGGGAAGGATTGTTTGGCGGTTTTGCATTTGCACTCCTTGCAGGCTATATCTATTACAGAGCAGGGTGGTTTGCAGACTGGTCTCATCCTTTGATGGATGCTTTGATATTTGCGTTAATGATTGCAGTCGCAGGTACTTTAGGTGATTTGATGGAAAGCCTAATGAAACGAACCCTTGGAGTCAAGGATTCCGGTCGCTTTATGCCCGGTCATGGTGGTGTCTTGGACCGATTTGACAGTCTGTTGCTGGCAACTCCAGTTGTGGTACTCCTTATAATATTGCTCTAACAAACTTTATTAAATCATAATAGTATGGAAAAACCTTATGTACTCGGCCTCGATATGGGAGGCACCAACAGCGTTCTTGGTATTGTGGACGCGCGTGGTCATGTGTTAGCTCGTACGTCAATCAAGACGCAACAGTATCCGAAAATCAACGATTACATTGACGCATTGTATGCAGAAGCAGAGAAAATCGTAGAGCCAGTTGGCGGTTTTGATATGTTTCGCGGAATTGGTGCGGGTGTGCCGAACGGGAACTATTATACCGGTGCTATCCAAGGTGCGATGAACCTGCCATGGGGGGCGTATGTGCCATTTGCGGAATTAATGACTACAAAATTCGGATTACCGTGTAAGATTACCAACGATGCCAATGCAGCAGCAATGGGTGAGATGACTTATGGTGCAGCCAAGGGCATGAAAAACTTTATCATGATAACTCTTGGTACTGGTGTCGGCAGCGGTATAGTCATAGACGGCAAGGTTGTGTATGGTCATGACGGATTTGCCGGTGAATTGGGGCATACGGCAGTATCTTATGACAAAGATGCCCGCCAATGTAATTGCGGTAAGAAAGGGTGTCTGGAAGCATATTGCTCAGCAACAGGAGTAGCCCGTACAGCAAAAGAAATTGTGACATCGTCCAAAAAGAAAACCGTTTTGCGTGATTTGGATGTCAATAATATCACATCTAAGGATGTATATGATGCAGCCGAACAGGGAGATTCTGTTGCAAAAGAAATATTTGATTATACCGGTACAATCCTTGGCCGCAAATTAGCAGATTTTGTGGAATTCAGTGCACCAGAAGCCATTATACTTTTCGGCGGATTGGCAAAGAGCGGACATTGGATTCTTGATCCAGTGGTGAAAGCCCTGAATGAAAATGTTCTGCCCTTGTGGCGTGACAAGGTTAAGGTGGCGTTCTCTGACTTAAAAGAGGCAGATGCCGCTGTATTAGGTGCAAGTGCCTTGGCATGGCCTTAATGTACCAAATACCGAGTTGGTTACAACGCATGTACCGCGGCGTGATGTGGCGGGGCGACCAGAGTCGTAAAGTTGTATATTTGACTTTTGATGACGGTCCAATACCAGATGTCACGCCGCAGTTGCTTGATATTCTAAAACGTGAGCAGGTAAGTGCCACGTTTTTTATGGTTGGTGAGAATGCAACCAAGTACCCGCATTTGCTACAGCGTGTTGTGAGAGAGGGACACAGGGTGGGAAATCATACTTACAATCACCTAAAAGGGTATAATTATTCAACGATAGAGTATATGAATAATGTCGTAATGGCGGATAAAGTGTTGAATGGCACGGATCTTTTCCGTCCGCCATACGGCAGAATAACTTTCAAACAAAAGAAAGCTCTATCAGCTGCAGGATATAAAATTGTGCTTTGGGATGTGCTAACGCATGATTATGATGCCCATTATTCGACGGATACAATGGTTTCCATTATAAAGAAACACGTTCGTAACGGGAGTATCATCAATTTTCATGATTCGCTAAAATCGAATGAGCGGATGTTGGCAGCAATTCCCCAAGTGATAGCCTATTTGCGAAATGAAGGATATACGTTTGAAACATTGTAGTTGGGTAATGCTTGTACTCGCTATGGCGGGTTGTGCAAACCGTGGCATGGGTCCACAAGGGGGGCCAAAAGATTCGATTCCACCGACAGTACTAAAAGAGGTACCAGTTAGCGGAACGCTTAACTACACCGGTAAACGAATTGAGATTCATTTCGATGAATATTTGCAGTTAGACGATGTCAGTAAGCATGTGTTGATTTCTCCCCCACAGCAACGTCCCCCTGAAGTAAAGGCAATCGGAAAGAAAGTAATTCTTGTATTTGACGAGCCGCCCCGAGACAGTACTACGTACACTATAGATTTCGGTGACGCAATATGTGATTTTCACGAGAAGGTTCCGCTTCGCGGTTACAGTCTTTCGTTTTCTACCGGTGACCATATAGATTCGTTGGAAATCAATGGTTATGTGGTAAATGCCGAGGATCTGAATCCTATTTCAGGTGTGATAGCCGGTATTCACGCCAATAAACATGACAGTGCTTTCTCGACGATACCATTTACCCGCATAGGCAAATCTGACAGTAATGGTTTCTTTACCGTAAGAAACATTCGGGAAGGGACATACAGGTTATATGGACTAAATGATGTGAGCCGGGATTATTTATATCAACCGGGAGAAGGGTTGGCATTTGTCGATACACTTATTACACCAATTTGTCATTCAGAGATAGAGCAGGACACAACATGGCGGGCAGCTGTAGTCCTTGATTCTTTGGGAAAAGATACCATTGCATTACGTGAGGTAGATACAATACAAGCTGTTGCTTATACGTATTACGAGCCGTCCGGTTTGCTATTATGGTATTTCAAAGAAGACAAACAGCGGCACTATTTCCAACGTTGTTATCGTGACAAAGCAGCACATTATTTCCGTTTGCAGTTTGCTGCTCCCCAAGATGAATTACCGAAAATCAAAGCACTACGTCCATCTGAAGTTGATTCGACCGCCAATGATTCTGCGTGGATTGACTGGACTAAATATATTTTGTTACAAGCCAATGCGACAAAGGATACATTAGTTTACTGGTTGACCGATTCGGCAGCCATAAGGATGGACAGTTTAATGTTTGAAATGACATATCTAAAGTCTGATTCATTGTATAACCTTGTGCCACAAACAGATACTGTTTTTGCCGTGTACCGTGCGCCGCGCATATCCGAGAAGGCAAAGGCACAGATGGAAAAGAATAAAAAAACACCGGTATTGTCGATTTCATCGAATGCTTCGGCAACATTTGATGTTTATAATCCTCTAATTCTAACCTGTCCGACTCCGATTTCAAACTATGAGGTTGACAGTATTCACCTGTTCCAAAGGGTGGATACGACATACAAACCATTGGCTTGTACAATAATCCCGTTGGATTCGGCAAAAATGAGTTTGCTTGTCCAATATAAGTGGGAACCAGAGAAGATGTATGAACTGAGACTTGATTCTGCGGCTATTCATGATATATACGGTGTTAGCAATAAAGCAGACAAAATGCAATTGAAAGTTAAATCGTTAGAGGAATATTCGACACTGACCGTTAAACTTAATCCGTATGAGCCAAAGGCAGTACTACAACTGCTCAATGATAAAGATGAGGTAGTCAAGCAGTTAGCGGCAGAAGAGTCGGGAACAAAATTCGAATACCTTGAACCCAAGACATATTATCTACGTCTCTTTATAGATGAGGACGGTAACGAAAAATGGACTACGGGTGATTGGTTAAAGCATCGCCAGCCGGAGAAGGTTTATTATTTCCCTTCCAAATTATCGCTACGTGCCAATTGGGATTTCGAAGAAACATTCGATTATACAGCTATACCTCAATTAGACAGTAAACCTCAGGAGTTGTTAAAGGATGCAGCAGAAAGCAAGAAGAAATAAAATCCTTACCCGTGACAATGCGTTTATGTGGGCATTTCTAATTGTCGGCATGAGCGTACAGGTAGTTACATTTTTAATTACTAAGCAAACGGCGTTGTCTCTCGTCTGCGGGTTATTAGGCATATGCTCTGTTATATTGTGTTCACAAGGAAATATTCTGACTTTTGCTTTTGGTTTTGCTCAAATACTAACATATAGTTATATCTGTTATAAGGAGTCGTTGTATGGTACGCTTGCCATAAATGCTTATTACTTTATAACACAAATATACGGAGTCTATGTATGGCGGAAACGTTTAAAAGATGATAACAAGGATATTGCCGAATCCGTGCCCACCCGTCATTTATCAATGCGATTTATTGCGATAATGTCTGTTTTATTAATTGTATGCTCCTATATTACGGGATTATGTCTATCGCATTTTACGAATGATTCCCAGCCGTATTTAGACGCATTTACAACAGTACCTGCGTTATTGGCGCAGGTACTAATGATTCTTGCATACAGAGAACAATGGTATATATGGTTCCTAATAGATGTACTATATGTTGTTCTGTGGGCGCTGGCAGGTGATTATTGTCTGTTTGCCCAGCATATATTCTGGTGTGTAAATTGTATATACGGATATATACATTGGTCTAAAACTCTTCAAGAGCGCGTTTGAGTTCCTTGTCAAATCGAAGCAGATAAGCAATTCTTCCTTTCTGGAAATAATAACGCTCCATAATTTCAGCTCCTAATAATTCCTTTACTTCATCGACATTACGTTTGATTGCGTCTTGGAATGACGGTTTGAGTTGCGGCTCCAGTTCTTTAAGCCGGGCAAGAGTTGTAGAGTCAATATCCTCATTTTTAGCCATTTCCATCATATCATGGAAGAATTTGCTTGTTTCAGTTTCATACGTAAAGTTTTTTGTTTCGAGGAACCGGCAGAAGTCTTCAATGGTCTCATCTGAAACGACATAATCTTCAGGAAGATCCACTTTGTCGTGTGAGCGATAATACAAAACCGAGTAGTCAAAGAACATGTGTTTTGTATAAAGTGCATAGGTTACATCCACTTTAGCCGAGTCATTGAGTACAATATCAGGTAAGATACCACCTGCTGTATCTTTTTTGAGTTTATTTCCTTTCTGTATTTCGGAATAATCAATAGCCTGAATACAGCGACCAGAAGGGAGATAATACTTGCTTGTAGTGACTTTCAAATGTCCATCGTAAGCAATAGGTCTGACATTTTGAACCAATCCTTTTCCAAATGTGCGTTGTCCGACCAGTTTTGCGCGTTTCAAGTCTTGCAAAGCTCCGCTAACAATTTCAGCTGCCGATGCAGAATTTTTATCCACCATAATGACCATGGGAAGGTTAGGGTAGGCAGGGTCAGTAGTTGTAGTATAGGTATGATTTGAAATGGCAATCTGTCCTTTTGTCTCAACAACCATTGTCCCTTTTGGTACAAAATTGGAAACGATGCGGATGGCTTCTTCAATAATACCTCCGCCATTACCACGCAGATCCAAAATCAAGCCGGTAGAGTGGTCGCGCGTTGTCAATGTGTTAAGTGCTTTAAGAAAATCGGCAGCAGAACCTTCTGTAAACTCATTAAAAGCAATGTAGGCAACAGATTTATTGTCCTTGGTCTTAAATGAGGTATAATAATCAACTGGTTCCATACGAATGTCCTCTCTGGGGAATTCGCGTGTAATTTGTTGTCCGTCACGTAGTAACTCCAATTTAACTATGGAGCCGGGGATACCCCTGAGCAGATTGCTGACATCCGAAACCTGTTTGCCTTTGGTTGAAACGCCATCTACAGCCAAGATGACATCCCCGGCAAGAACATCGTTCCGTTGTGCCGGTTTGCCTTCATACGGATTGGCAATAATAATCTGCGTTTCATCCTTACTTTTGGCATTTTCTATTTCCCGTAATTGTATGATTGCACCGATTCCACCGTACTTTCCGGTAGTCAACATCCGCAGGTCATTATCTTTCTTTTTGGGATAATAAACCGTGTAAGGATCAACCTTTCTTAAAGTTTGATTAATAGCAGTTTCAATGATGTCTTCGTAATTGAGTGTATCAACGTAATTGATATCCAATTGCCGCATAACATCATTGAAGATAGTCAACGAACGGTCAATTCTTGTCGTTTTTTGTTGTGCGAAGGCAGAAACGGACATTATTACTGTCGCACAAAGAATAGCAGTGTATCGCATATTAGTGCAGGTGGTTAGGAACAAAGGCACTTACATCTTTGTTATATGAATACAAATCGCGTACCAAGGTGGAACTAATATGAGCATATTCAGGACGAGTGTAGAGTAAAATAGTCTCGATTCCACCGATACTTTTGTTGGCTTCCGCCATGTTGCGCTCATATTCGAAGTCCTGTACGCAGCGAACGCCACGCAAAATGAACTGCGCATTCACTTCGCGAGCGAAGTCCACGGTCAAACAATCGTATATCTGAACTGAGATTCGGGGTTCGTCTTTGAATATTTTCCGAATAGCCTCTTCACGTTCACGAATAGGGAAAGTTTCTTTTTTAGTTGCATTACGACCAATACCGATAACGATTTCATCAAAGATACCGAGTCCGCGTTTAACTATGTCATAATGTCCAATGGTGAAAGGATCAAAAGATCCCGGAAAAATAGCGCGTTTAATGTTGTTTGTATTGTTCATGATTTTTAACAGGATTATAATACATTTCGTATAGTTTTTCTTTTAAGAAAGCGTTGTCTTTATTAGGAATATCAATAAGGGCAAGGCGACTTTCGATATATTTATCAAATTCCGTGCCACGCGGAAAGATTTCATATGCAGCAAATATCTGTCTGTCAATTTGCTCCGCAACAGCTTGTATCTGGTCGTTTTTAGACATGAGATTCAGTTCTTCCATATGGGCATCTATCCAGTGGTTGATACTTGGTGTCATTCGGAAGACTACATGTCCATTTTTCCCTCTCAAACCGGTAAGCATGGATTTTACATCATCCTGTTTGCTTTTTTTCCAGTCAGGGTTGTCCCTTTTCAGTTGCATTTCTGCTGCTTTGAGATAGTCGCAGGGGTCATATTCATACGACAAAGAAATAGGGCAGATATTTAGTGTTTTGACCTGGTCGATGAATGTCAAATTCTTATCGGCAGTCAGGGTGAGCATTTTAAGGACAGCGGGTTGTGTTCTATCGTTGCTATCTTTAGCCCTTCCTTCCCGTTGTGCAAGCCAAATGGATTTATTGTGTTTACGGAGATATTGTATGTACTCGGAGAGCAGAAGCGAGTTTTGCAGAATTTCGCGGGGTCCACCTTGCCGCCTAACAATAAAGCCGTGGTTAAAGCGGAAAGCAAATTCGACATACCATTTAACGAGCAGATTATCTCCAATGCCGACATATGGGCGTTTGAAATAACGCCCGTGAAGGAGCATAGTAACCCAAGAAGCGTCCAGAACGATGTCGCGATGGTTAGTCATAAAGAATGCGCCGTGCTTTATGTCCTGTTCAATGATTTTCCGGCTTTCTGATTCTGTTTTCCCATCAATTTGAAGGTACGACAGTTTAATGCCTTTCGTTTTACGCCAGACCAAGGTGTGCAGCCACGGCATAGTGAAAAGGCAATCAGTTAACGGTAGGAGCCAACTATTACGATAAGCACGAATTTGTTTGAATTTATCCATAATGTATTTATTTATAATTTTCCAATGCAGCTTTGGCCGCTTCCCGATAAGCGACCATCAATCCTCCTGTTCCGAGTAAAGTACCCCCGAAATAACGCACGACGACCACTAAAACATTATCTAATTTGTTAGCATCGATGGTTCTTAAAATCGGCAGTCCGGCGGTGCCATGCGGTTCTCCGTCATCTTTAGTGCGCCAGAGGTTTTCCCCCAAGCGATATGCGTAGCATACGTGCCGCGCATCGTGGTATTTCTTTTTATACCAAGCGATTCGGCTTTTTGCCTCGTTTTCATCGGCGATATGTTCTGCAAAAGCGAGGAATTTAGATCCCCTGTCCTTATATAAACCTTCTGCTGCCATTACATTCTGAGTTTTAATCCAGCGAACAAAGTGTCCGGGCAAAAGTGAAAAACACTTGCCATCTCACCGGACATGCAGAATCCGCAATGTTTGCATATATCTGTCGGATTATAAGCAAGACGCCCGTCAAGTAATTGAGACTGAATGCCAACACAGAGTCCTCTGTCGCCTGTCGGATATATAAAATTGGTTACCCAACAAAGACTGCCGACATTATGAGTTTGCATGTATTGAGGGTACATTTTTTTGAGTCCGGAAATACTATTCATAATAGGGTAGCCTTTACGCTTGTAACGGATGACGGTATCCAAGGCTTTGGCTTTTGCTTCATCATCCAACATCAAGTGTTCCGTACCAGGGAAAGGGGTATGGAAATTGATGGATATTTGTGCGATGGAAGGATTATTTTTCGCGTATTCCAATGCTTCTTCCAATCCGTCCACATTAAGTTTGTTGACGACCATATTAACCGTGAGGGGTGCTTGCTTTGATTGGCGGCTATCATGGAACGACTTTATATTCTTTTCCAGACGCGCAAACGTACCTTCTCCACGAACTGCGTCATGGTATTTGCCGACTCCATCCATGGAAACCCAGAGGCTGTCCATGTTTACCCATGAAAAATCCTGTTGTGCGTTAGTCGTGATAGTAACGGAAAAGAACCCGATTTGCTTGGCAGCGGCAATAATATCATTCAGGTTTTTAGAATCTTCTTTCCACAATGTTGTTTCCCCGCCTTCAATATCCAAAAAACGGCTCCCAATGTCATAACTATATTTCAGGTCAGCGACAATTTCGTCAAACGGACGGTGTTTGCCCCCAACGATATCATAAACGGAGCAATGCTTGCACCTTAAATTACATTTGTCGGTGATAAACAAAACCGTCTGCAAGGGGGCTTTTCGTCCGAAAAACCGTGCGCGAACAAACCACAAAGCCAAATAGGAATATTGTTTAATCAGTTGCAGCATACGATAACAATTTGAACAATCATCAAAATAAGGCACCAGTACATTACGATATTCCGTGCCAGAAGCCAACGGATGAGGAACCAATCCATCCCGGTTTCCTTGAAAATGTCGAACTCGGTCATCGGTCCCATCCACCAACGCGGATTGTCATTAGTGGGCAGTCCTTTGACGAAGCGGGACAGGGAATAGATTAGATAAACGGACATCGGCAAAGTCAGCAGAGTAGTCAAGTACCAGCAACTCCACCATCCAAGAACAATGCCCAAGACAATAAGCGCAAATGGTACAAGCGCAAAAACGGCGACAAAAAACAGTTGTGTGGTACGACTTTTGAAAAGTCTTGCAAAAGTGGTTTTACCCAATTCGGCGTCAGCTTCGGTTTCCATAACAGAGTGGACATACAGGATATTCGTGACGAGTAATCCGATAGCAATCGACATGACCGCCATGGGCAAAGAGAACGGAATGCCACAAACGGCAGCCTGCATCCCCAACATCAAAAGAGGTCCAAACATCAATCCAATTACCAATTCACCCAGACTGTGCATACATAATTGCAGTACGCCACCCGAGTAATTGATACCAATAGTCAGTCCCGCCAACGCATATAATGCCACCCATAAGGCACTTTTCCAGCCATGCAACCACCATTGTCCGAACATACAGATAATGCCGATTCCACCGGCGATGGCAAGAAAAACAATGACCGCTTTTTGCAAGTCTTTAATAGTTGCATCTCCGTTATTGATATAGGTACATTTGTCCATTCTGGCGCGAATGCTGTTGCTTGACAGTGTAGAGCGAATGCGGCTATCACGGCGATAATCATAGTAGTCGTCGGCGAGGTTCATTCCCAAATGCCCGATACACACACCGACAAATGCCAGAACAGCCAGCCACCATGTAAATCCCGGTGTGCCGATACACATCACAATAGCCAAGAGTGCCGGCAAAGCGGACTGTGGCAGCGAAATAGCCCGGGCATTACGAATCCAAAAGAAGATACCTTTATGGTGACCGCGGTAATATTTCTCAAACCCTTGTTCTGCGTTCATTTGATTCCCAATTTCTTTTTGATAGGAGAAGGAATAGCGTCTTTATGAACCAAGACATCATTGGTTTTGAATTTCATGAAAGCCTCAGAAATATACCATATTCCATTATAATCGGAGCGAACGGTTCCCCAAGAGTTTTTGACCATATAGTATTTTTTTCCATTCTGGTCTTTTGCGATACCAAAAATCTGCATTCCATGGTCATCGGTTGTTTCCCAGTTGTCAAATGCCTGCTGACGAAGTTCCTGAGTGATTTCCATTTCGTCCAGCGGTTTTTTTGTAAACTCATCTTTTTTCTCGTTATCGCTCATGCCGAGCCATTTAGCCATATCGCTGCCGGTCAAGTCGGCACCGTTGTCTTTGTCGGGCATTTGTCCAATACCTTTACGCGAAAAACCGAGTTCACTGACATCAGCCCCCCAAGCGAGGGTATAGCCGTTTGTGATGGCGTAGTCGATAATGGTCATCATATCTTCCATAGGAACATTATACATCTGATCCATACGCCAGTTGTCAGGAACCTCCAAGGCAAATTGTGTATAGAAGGGGTGGTGGGTGTAGCTTGTAATGCTGACATAATCGGAAGCCACCAATCCGAGTGATTCAACAAACGATTGCGGAGAGTAGGTTTCACCTTTATAGGTGAATGTTTCAGGACATGCGCCCAAATATGTGTCATAGATAGCCTGCAGTCCTTTTTTCCATACAGGGGTGAGTCTTTTGAGGCGGCTTGTAGTGAGAGCTTTGACATATCCGCCAGCCAAGGCATCCAGTTCAGCGTGTACGGGCAGGGTATCAGCGGCAGTGGTTCCGTATTGTATGCCGGGCATAACTTCCTGCGGAACCAGTCCGTAGTTTTTCATACAATAAATGACATCGTATGCGCTTCCGCCAGCGGCAAACTTGACATCTCCGTACATGCGAACGCAGTATTCTGCGCGGTCCATCATGGTTTTGCTAACGACAAACATTTCGCTTAAGTCAAATTCACCTTTTCCCATGCGTAAGAGTTCAGACTCAATGAAACCGATGGTAGAGAACGCCCAGCAAGTTCCGCTGCGGTGCTGATCTTTAACGGGGGTAATAGCTACGCTGTCAACGGTTGTAAACTGAAATCCCTGAACGGTATCCTGTTTGGCAACAGTGTCCACGGGAGTAGTTCCGACAATCGCGGTGTCGGTAGGAATAACGGTATCGCACATTATGGATACCATCAGTAATGCGAGTAGTTTCATATCAATAATTTATTTGTTTCAAATAGTCAACAACAATCCGTCCCATTTTGGGGCTATGCTCAATATGCGAGCCATGATCCGCGCCGCGGACAATCATAACCTGTCCATTAGGGATATTATCCCCGATGAGATGTGTGTGTTCTAGACTGATAAGGTCATTTTCTCCAGCCACAATCAAGGCGGGGCATTGAATGGAAGCCATATCCTGCGCGGTCATCTGAGGCTCGTATAACATCATGCGGTACAAAGCGGAAGTGTCCGCCGGATTCGCCCGTTCCGCCTCAATGTCCCATGCTCCGCAATCGGGATTAATATTAGCCCCGCTGGTGATAATGGCAGACCATGTCCCGGGGTAATTGACTTCGGTCATGAGGGCGATAATTCCGCCATCGCTCCATCCAAAAACGGCAGGCGGGACAAGGGCGTTGTCACGACGGCTGATATTTTCGCAACTTGTAATAAGCGCGGCGGTGAGTTCTGAAACCTTATAGTAAACAGCTTGTGCGGTATGAGGGCGGTTGTAGTAAGGTTTAATGACTTCCTGCACAAAGTGATACATGTCATCCGCCATATCCGCATAGTGGTATTCGCTTAGTGGCGGATTGGCCCCCTGTCCGCGCGAATCCGGTGCCCAGACCAAATATCCCGCTTGCGCCAACAAGTCGGTCATAACATAGAGGTCCTTGTGACTGCCACCGTTGCCATGAAGGAGCAAGACCGGTTTTCCGGTCGGTTTGCCTTTGATGAGATAGGTTATAGGCGTGCCATTGACAATAGCCGTATGCTCCTCATAGAGCGTATGCAAGAGGTTGTATCCCCACATGGATAACAAACAAATTGCCAGTATTATGGTAATCGCCCCTGCAATATATTCCCGTTTGTGCATGTTTCAAAACTTGTTTAAGCGTGCAAAGGTACAAAAAAAAGTTCAATGTTCAAAATGTAAAATGCAAAATTGCAAAAAAGTATGTTTTTTTCTGTTTCCGAAGTGCCTATCTTCAGGTCAAAGTGCCGTATCCGAGGACTGAATACTGCAATAATAGTGCAAAAATACTGCGATAATAGTGCGATAATAGTGCAATAATAGTGCGATAATGGGTGCTGAATATCAGTAAGTTATGAAGATTGCAGATTCGGAGGTGTGTGAAACGGTCAAAAAGAAAAAAGCGGTATTTATTTGCGTATGTCAAAAAAAAGCAGTACTTTTGCACGCTTAATATAGTTAGGCATGATGATATTGATGTTTGGGGATGTGGATATTGATGTTTAGGGATGTGGATATTGATGTTCGGGGATGTGGATATAGATGTTTAAGAATGAAGAAATTGATGTTTTGATATGAAGATATTGACGATAATAGGAGCGCGGCCGCAGATAATAAAGGCAGCAGCGTTGTCCCGTGCGGTGTCCAAGCGTGATGATATATGCGAGGTGATATTGCATACGGGGCAGCATTATGATACAAACATGTCGGATGTGTTTTTCCGTGAGTTAGGTATTCCGGAGCCGGATATCAATCTGCATGTCGGGAGCGGCAACCACGGGGAGCAAACGGGGAAGATGATTATGGAGATAGAGAAGGTGCTGCTAAGCCGTGACATAGACGGTGTGGTACTGTACGGAGACACCAACAGCACCCTTGCCGGAGCGGTTGCGGCGGGCAAACTGCATGTGCCTGTGTATCATATAGAAGCGGGGCTAAGGTCGTTTAACATGGCCATGCCTGAAGAACTAAACCGGATTGTGTGTGACCAATTGAGTACGATACTGTTTGCCCCGACAGAGACGGCGATGAACAACCTGCGAAACGAGGGATTCATGACCGAGAAGCGTCATTTTGCGGACGGGAGTGTCCAGCAGGTTATCAAGAGCGGAGATGTGATGTATGACAACTCGCTGTACTTTGCGGACATGGCGGCGGAGAAATCGGATGTTTTACGCCGGTTCGGGTTGGAAGACAAACGATTCATATTGGCGACGATACACCGTCCAGCCAATACGGATAATGCCGAGAATCTAAGCAATATATTCCGTGCATTAGCGGATATAGCCGAACGCGAGCAGTCCAAGGCAGAGGGATTGAAAGTGGTGCTTCCGCTTCATCCGCGAACGAGGAAGATGCTTCCGCAGCAGTTACCGGCAGAGTTACTGAAGCGGATAGAGAACTGCGGCAGTTTTATCGTAACCGAACCTGCGGGCTTCTTTGACATAATAGAGTTGGAGCGTCATGCGCGTATTGTGATGACCGATTCGGGCGGAGTTCAGAAAGAATCGTTTTTCTTTGAAACGCCGTGTGTTATCCTGCGTCCGGAAACGGAGTGGGTAGAGATAGTAGCAGCCGGAGCCGGAATCATAGCGGATGCCGATTATGAACGTATATTGTCGGCATATGATAAACTGTGCGGCAAAGTTGTCCATTTTCCGCAGTTGTTCGGCGACGGACATGCGGCAGAACATATAGTGGGAGAGATAGTTCGTCATGGCAGCCAAATGGACAGGTAAGACGGATGGCACTCCGCGGATGCAACGTGCATTGATATGGCTGCTCCGCCGGACGGATATACGGCTGATGTATGCGGTGATGGTACTATGGTTGCCGTTTTACATGCTGTTCCGCCCTTCGACTGTGAGGGTGCAGTACCGATTGTTCCGAGAACGTCTGGGATACAGCCGCATGAAGAGTATGCGAAGTGTATGCAGGAATTTCTACAACTTCGGTGAGGTGGTGATAGACCGCTTTGCAGCACATGCGGGAAAGAGATTCGAGTATGTGATAGAGCACAAGGAGTTGTTCTATGATATAGCGGACAAGGAGGACGGTTTTATCGTATTAAGTTCCCATTTGGGCAACTTTGAGATGGCGGGATACGAACTGACGACCCCGAAGAAAAAGATGCATGTGGTGCTGTATGCAGGCGATACGGAAGTGGTGATGGAAAACAGGGAGCGAATCCTTGCGAGCCATAATATCGCGCTAATCCCTTTGCAGAAAGACATGTCACATGTCTATGCGATCGGCAATGCGCTGTCGAACGGCGAGATTGTTGCCATGCCTGCAGACAGGCGTGTAGGCGACGGCAAGACGGTGAGTGTGCCAGTTTTGGGCAAAGAAGCGAAACTACCCATGGGACCATTTGCCTTGGCAGTGACGAGGGAAGACAAAGTGCTGGTTGTATTTGTGGTCAAAGATAACAGCAGGATGTACCATATTTATGTCAAAGCACTGCCGATACCCATGGAAGGCAAAGTGCGGGAACGAATCAACGCCCTTGCCAATCAATACGGGACAATGCTAAGCGAAATGATCCGACGGTATCCGACGCAGCTGTACAACTATTACGATTTCTGGTCAGAGGAAAAATGGCTATAACCGAATATATACCCCAACGCCCGCCTTTTGTGATGGTGGATTGTCTGGTCGAGAGCAACGAAAACAGTGCCTTGACGATGTGGGTTGTACCCGCAGACGGGATATTGGTGGATGAGGGGCAACTTCAGGCAGCGGGATTGTTGGAGAATGTGGCGCAGACGGCAGCCGCATGGATCGGCAAGTTGTCCCAAGAGAAAGGCGAACCAATCCGCATAGGCTATATCGGTGCGGTCAAAGAGATGAATATACACCGTTTGCCGAAAGCGGGAGAGACTATCCGAACAAAAATAGAGGTCGTGGAAAAGGTTTTTGACATAACATTGGTCCGGGCAGCCGTGTATTCAGAGAACAACGAAGCGGTTGCAGAGACGGATTTGAAGATAGCGTTGGTATGATTTGGGTTGGCGGACATATTCAAACTTCGTTGGGTAAGGGTTTTGAGACCAACCTGAAAGCGATTCTTGCGGGGGAAGGCGGTGGCGAACCCGTAAGGAGGATGGCAACCGATGATGATTTTGTGACCCGCTGCGTCCAATCCGTCATGTGTGCATGCGGAGACAGGTTGTCGCCAACGGACAAGGAGACGGTAGTCATATTGTCTTCGACCAAAGGGGATCAATTGGATTTATGGACTCCCGCAACCGAGCTATGCAGGCGTACCGGCAATCCGAATCCGCCGATAGTGGTGAGCAATGCCTGTACATCCGGAGTGTGTGCGCAGATAGTAGCCGCACGGCTGATAGAGAGCGGAAAGTACAAAGCAGCGATTGTGACAGGCTGTGATATAATAACAGAGTTTATCCGCAGCGGTTTCGATGTGTTGAAAGCGTTATCCGCCAATCCTTGCAAGCCGTTTGACGCCGAACGTGACGGCATCAATTTAGGCGAGGCAGTCGCGACGATGGTTGTGGCAGACGAAACATGGTGTAAGGAACGTCATCCCGAACCAAGCATGTACTGGCAATACCAAGCGGGCAGTATTCATAATGACGCCAACCATATAACCGGTCCGAGCCGCACGGGCGAGGGTAGTTATCGCTGCCTGAGTGATGTATTGACGAATGTGAGCGTGGAAGAAATAAGCATGATCGGTCTGCATGGGACAGGAACGCTGTACAATGACGAGATGGAGTCCATAGCCCTTCATCGTGCCGGATTAAGCGGAACAGCTGCCAACAGTTTGAAAGGATATTTCGGACATACCCTCGGTGCGGCCGGGTTGTTAGAAACTATGCTATGTCTGTATGCGCTGGAACAGGGACTTATATTGCCGACGAAAGGTTTTGAACGGCAAGGTACGACTTATCCCGTGTCCGTCAGTGCGGATGTACGCAAAACAGAACCGCGAGAATCCATGCAGTTTGTCAAACTATTAAGCGGTTTCGGGGGAACGAATGCCGCCGTGAGATACAAGAGATGCAATCAATAGCACATGTCATATTGACCAATGGAGAGCCGCTTGCCGATTTATACCGCAAGCACGTAGGCGATTATCCGAAGTTCTATAAAATGGACTTGCTCAGCCGTGTCGGTTTCATCGCATCCGAGCTGCTTCTGCAACAAGAAGGCGGAGAACGGTTCGTCGCGCGTGGAGACCGGGCAATCGTGCTGGCAGGAAAGTCGGGATGTATAGTGAATGACCGAGCCTATGAAGCCACAATCCAACCCGAAAACTTCTTTCCGTCGCCATCCTTGTTCGTCTATACATTGCCCAACGTGGTAACCGGCGAAATCGCTATCCGAAACAAATATGCGGGTGAGACAATGTATTACGCCCTGCAAGACGAGAAAGAGCTGTTGCCATTGATAGAATGCACATTGAGCGACAAGACAACTTCGGTGTTAGGCGGATGGATAGAAGCGGAAGATGAAGAACGATATTATGCAAACTTACATATATGGAAACGTTAAAAGCAGAACTGAAAGCGCAAATTATAGATGCGTTAAATCTTGAGGACATGGAACCGGCAGACATTATGGATGACCAACCGCTATTCGGAGAAGGTTTGGGGCTTGATTCCATAGACGCCCTTGAGCTGATTGTATTACTTGACAAACAATATGGTATCAAGTTGTCGAATCCGAAAGAAGGAAAAGCCATATTCCAATCCATAAACTCGATGGCGGATTATATAGCCGCTCACCGTACCAAGTGAAAAGAATAGTCATCACCGGTGCAGGGATTGTTTCCGCGATAGGAGTCGGAAAACAGGAAACCCTTGAAAGCCTTTTGCGCGAGCAATCAGGCATAGGCAGTATGCAAATACTGGAAAGCGCGCATAAGGAATTACCTGTCGGTGAAGTGAAACTGACAGACGCGGAAATACGGAAACGATTCATATATGACGGTCCCGCATCGCGTTCCGCTTTGTTGGGCATATTGGCTGCGCGTGAAGCGATAGAAGAAGCCGGTGTGAGCAAAACCTTATTAGAACAGTCGGCACTTATATCCGGTACGACCGTCGGCGGTATGGAAACAACCGAACGCGATTATTTGAACTGGCAACATGGTGCGAATCTGGAAACAATCGCATTGCATGATGCGGGTTCGACAACAAAAACGATAGCGGATGCGCTTGGCAAAGTAGGCTATTGCACAACGACCTCGACCGCATGCAGTTCAGCGTTAAATGCGATTATTTCGGGAGCAAACATGTTGCTGGCAGATGATGCGGCATGTGTCATAGCCGGTGGAACGGAGTGTTTGAGCAGATTCCATCTGAATGGTTTTAACAGCCTGATGATATTGGATCATGAAAAATGCCGTCCGTTTGATAATACCCGTGCGGGATTGAATTTAGGCGAAGGTGCGGCATATGTCGTATTAGAGACAGAAGAACATGCGTTGCAACGAGGTGCGAAGATATTAGCGTATGTGTCGGGATATGCCAATACGTGTGACGCATATCATCAAACCGCTTCGTCCGAAAACGGAGAAGGTGCCTATTTAGCGATGACGGGCGCATTGCGTATGGCAGGACTCGGCCCTGAGGCAATAGACTATGTCAATGCCCATGGGACAGCAACCCCCAATAATGACCAAAGCGAATCGAATGCACTCAAGCGGGTGTTCGGCGAACATATGCCGGCGGTGAGTTCAACGAAGTCGATGACCGGACATACAACGAGTGCTTCCGGTTCTGTTGAGACGGTGATATGTCTGCTGTGCATGCAATATGGTTTTGTACCCGCCAATGTCAACTGGCATACGCCCATGTCGAACGGAATCATACCTGTAGCGCATAACGAGCAAAAGAAATTGCAGCATATTATGTGCAATTCATTTGCGTTTGGCGGAAATGACAGTTGTATCATCTTATCCGAACAGCCCCAACCGAATCAACGGCATTACGGTGTAATAAAGGATATATCGTTGAGCCGTTATGAAACAGTCATAGAATCCCCGGTTGATTACCGGCAGTATCTGACCACCATGGAAGCGCGGCGTATGACCGAACAAACACGCCGTGTGATAGTAGCAGCCCGACAGACCTTGGAGCAGGCGAAAGTGAGTGTGCCAGATGCGATTATAACAGGAACGGAGTGGGGATGTATGATCCATACGATGCAGTTCCTTGACCCGTTGTGCCGTGACGGTGAGGAAGGGCTTAAACCGACTTCATTTATGCAGTCAACGCACAATACCGTTTCAGCCGTTCTGGCGATGCAACTTAAATGTCACGGATATAATTCCACATTCTCGCATGGTCCGGAAAGTTTTGCCCATGCGTGCCGTGATGCCGAGTACTTATTGAAAACAGGATTGGCGAAGAATGTGCTTGTTATCGGTTTTGATGAAGCGGATGAACGGTGGAACAATATCCTAAACAAAGTAGGAAAAACAGTGAACAATGTCGCGAAGGCAGTTGTGCTGAAAGCAAGGTAATCGAAAATTAAAGAAAAAGAGTATATGCGGCTATTTTTATTGGCAGTATTGCAAAGCATGCTATTATGCGGGTCACAGACGCTGTTGAAGTTTGCGTTAATGCGTATTCCTTCATTTGTGTGGGAATGGTCATTTTTCAGCAAGCTTCTCACGAACTGGTGGCTTCTTGGTGCCGGAACAGGTTTTGCGTGTTCGGGTGTACTATGGATGTATATATTACGCCATTTTCCATTTTCCCACGCATATCCACTTGTGAGCATGGCATACGTATTCGGCATGATAGTAGCGATGGTGGTGTTTCATGAAACCATTCATTGGAACCAGTGGATAGGGGTGTTGCTGATAATGGGCGGCTGCTTTATGATTGCACAATGATGAACGGATTATTGAGTATATTATTAGGCGTATTGACATTCCTGTCAGCCGACTTCGAGCAGGTAAAGACATCGCAGTTTTTTGCCGAACCGGAAGTGTCAAAAGGTCATATGACTTATCGCGAACCGGATTATCTACGGTGGGAATATACCAGTCCGCAAGAACTTGTGTGGGAAGTAGATGGCAATAAAGGAAATGTATCAGCACAAGTAAGACAGATTGTGACGCTTATCTTAAAAAGTGTCAGCGGGAGTTATTTGCAAGAGAACGATGATTTCCATGTGTTGCAAGAAGGTGATTTAACGGTGTTGCTGCCGAAAAGGCGCGAATTAAAGCAATTATTCTCTAAAATGACCATTCGCATGGATTCGAAAGCGGAATATGCCAATGAAGTTGTTTTGTATGAAAAGAACGGCGACCAAACTCAGATCCGATTTATGAATATAAAAGGCCGTTACCAATGATACTGAAAGACCGATTCTATAGTATCCTTGCCGGGGAAGGACTGCATTTTACAATTAAGACCAATGCCGACCATGCCGTGTATAAAGGGCATTTCCCTGAAAGACCGATTACGCCCGGAGCATGCCTATTGCAGATTACCCAAGAACTATTGAGTTATGCCAAGGGCAAACCGATGCAGTTGCAAGGTGTGAAAAACTTAAAGTTTGTAGCCATACACACTCCGGATAAAGTAGTGAATGTCGATTTCAAAGATTTAGGAAACGAAAAGTATCAAGTAACCATTTACGATCCGACGACCGTTTATGTCAAGATGTCAGGACAATATATGTGCGTTAATCCCGACCTACAATAACGCGGGAACGATAGTGGATATAGTCCGCCGAACCTGCCAACAACTGAAGCACGTCATTGTGGCAGTTGACGGTTCAACGGACGGGACGCAGGAGCTGTTGGAAGCGGCTCATTTGCCGTGTATTATAATTTCCTGGCCGCGCAATCGCGGCAAAGGTTATGCGCTTAAACGCGGATTTGACAAGGCTGTTGAATTAGGATGTGAATATATAATTACGTTAGACGGTGACGGTCAGCATTTCCCGGAAGATATACCGGTGCTGATAAACAAAGAGCGACTTCACCCCGGCAGTATTATTGTCGGATCACGCCATAGAACGGAAGAAGGAAAATTGGAAGGTCAGGAAAGCAAAGCCGCTTTTGCCAACCGATTCTCAAATTTCTGGTTTGCAGTTCAGACGGGCTTGCGACTGGACGACACGCAATCCGGCTATCGGATGTATCCGTTACGAAAAACAGGGTATAGGTTTATTACTTCCCGCTATGAGTCCGAATTGGAGTTGCTGGTTTTTGCAGCATGGAATAATGTACCTATATATACTGTGCCGGTCCGCGTTTATTATCCGCCGAAAGAAGAACGGGTGTCTCATTTCAAGCCTGCCTATGACTTTGCGCGGATCAGTCTGCTTAATTGTCTGCTGTGTGTTGGGGCAATAGTTTACGGGCTACCGTCACGCTATTGGAGATCCCTGTATTGCGAGTTGGTGTTCTTTGCCGCTTCGGTTTGGTGCCGGTTGGGAAAAGAGAACTTACATGAACGTATCAGCCGAGGTTCCGGATTTGTCCTGAGGCATTTAGGCGGCAATACGTTTTCCATAATCAACCAACCGCCGCAAAGTGACCAGCCGGTTATATATATTGCCAATCATGCTTCGATGTATGACATTTTAGCCATATTGTCGGTTAATCCGAAGACTGTGGTTCTTGCGAAAAGTTGGGTGTATGAAAATCCGTTCTTCGGTAAATTGGCAAATCGCGCAGGGTTTTATTCTGTTGCAGACGGAATAGAGTCCATTGAACCGAAACTGGAAGAAGCGGTACATGAAGGTTATTCGATACTGATATTTCCGGAGGGCAGCCGGACAATGAATGGCGATATTGGTCGTTTTCACAGAGGAGCGTTTTATTTGGCGGAGAAATTCGGATTACCAATCAGCCCCGTTTTGTTTCGCGGCATGTACGAACTGCTATCAAAAGCAGAGTTCCGTGTAGGCAAAAGCCATGCAACAATGGAATTCATGCCACTTGTCATGCCTGATGACATTTCGTTTGGTGTCGGCTACCGTAAGCGGGCAAAAGGTTTTGAACGGTATTACAAGTCATTGCTTCGTGCGGACTGCAGCGTGCTTGTTTTAGGAGGCGGAGTAGGCGGTTTGTTTAGCGCAGCGTTGCTGGCAAAGGAACATTTCCGTGTAACAGTTTTAGAGCAACTACCTGTTGCGGGAGGCGGATTATACAGTTATGAAAAGTCCGGCGAATGGTGGCAGACAGGTATCCATGTTGTTTCCGGCATGGCAGCGGACGGAGCAATGCGGCAGGTACTAAATGAATTAGATATAGATGTCCCCGTTGAACCATGCGGAGAGGATGTCATTCATGGTAATCCGGCCGATGAATCCCATTTTTCCGTATTGTACGGCGGTGAAAGTTGCGGTTCGGAAGAGTCGCGGAATGTGATTATCAGTTCGTTGCAGAAAGGGTCATATCGTTTTGTCGGCGGGACACGTGAATTGACAGATAAATTGTGTACATATATTACAGCGCATGGGGGGCGGGTATTATTGTCCCAAAACGTGACCCGGATAGAGGTTGCACACAAACATGTGAAAGGCGTGGAAACAAAGGACGACAGACACTATACAGCAGAAGTATATATCAGTTCGCTGCATCCCAAGAAGTTATTGGAATACTGCACTGAGCCTGTTTTTCATCCTGCAACGATAAAACGCATAACAACAACCAAAGAGACAGCCGGTTCATTCAAAGTGTATATAAAATTCAAGCCGCAATCGTTTGAATATATAGAAAATAACCATTTTATCATGCCGGATAATATACTATTCCTAACCATGCCGGTGAAGCAGCAAGACAAGTGGGCGCATACAATGGAGATTATTATGCCGTTGGATTATGCGGAGTTGGAGAAATGGTATATTGCGCGAGATGAAAAATACCTGGAGTGGAAGACACAGCAAGCCGAGAAGTTGATAGACAAAGTATGCACAATATATCCCAATCTGCGTAGCAGTATAGAAACATATTTCACATCATCATCATTAACATACAGAGATGATTATTTGTCGCCGGAAGGCGCGATGTTCGGCTTGTCACAGCCCATTGGTGCTGTTACAACACCGTGCGACAATTTATGGTTAACCGGGCAAAACTGCTTTGTCCACGGCTTTTGCGGAACCGTAATGACTGCTGTTGAAACAGCCAATAGTGTATGCGAAAGATATTAATCATATTATGCGTCTTCGTGTCGGCGTTGTCCAATGCTACAGTTGCCTTATATCCGAATGGCAAATATGCGCAAAAAAAAGTGACCCTGACGCCATATCCGGCAGAGAAGGCAACTAATACGGGAATTGCGGTTATTGTATGTCCGGGCGGCAGTTATTGCTGGTTGGATATGCGAACAGAAGGCGAAGAGACCGCCCAATGGCTGCAGTCACAGGGTATCAATGCTTTTGTTTTGCGGTACCGAGTAGCAGAGATTTCTGCATATTGCGTCGGCTATCGGGTAATCGGATTAGGCAGCAAGTATCCCAATATGGTGCGTGATGCAGAGGCGGCATTGGCATATGTTTATACTCATGCAAGCGATTACGGGGTTGACAGTACGCTAATCGGAGTAATGGGTTTTTCTGCCGGCGGACATTTAACAATGGCGTCTTATATATATAATCAGTCACCGTATAAACCGGCATTCTTGTGTCCCATTTACCCTGTTGTGACGATGAAAAGACCTAATGAACATCATCGTTCTCGCAGAGGTGCATTGGGAATTTGGGGACAATGGAGCCGAAAAATGCAAGATTCTCTATCCATTGAAAAACATATTCCACATGATTGTCCACCGGTTTTTTTAGTGAATTGCGAAGATGACCCTGTTGTAAAATATCAGAACTCGATTATGCTGGATTCCGCTTTAACGAAACAGTGCATTCCCCACACGTATATTCGTTATAAAACAGGCGGTCACGGCTTTGGTGGCAGTGATACAAAAGGAACATCTGAATCACAACAATGGAAAAAAGAATTTATACAATGGATATCGAATTTCAAACAAGAGAGGAAATAAAACGAAAGCAGGAAGAGTTGCTTTGTGAACAGCTGCGGTATTTACAAGCACATTCGCCATTCTACCGGCAGATGTTTGCAGATAAAGCAATAAATATTGCAGCTATACATACGATAGAGGATCTTCAATGTCTGCCATTTACAGAGAAGAAGGATTTGCAGTTGCACAACAGGGATTTCCTTTGTGTGCCGCGTGAGGAAGTCGTTGATTTTATTACTACATCCGGGACTTTGGGAGAGCCGGTCACTTTTGCATGCAGCGAACACGATTTGCAGCGTTTGGCATACAACGAAAAAAAGTCTTTTGCCTGCGCCGGATTAAGCAAAGGTGATGTGCTGCAGTTAATGACAACGATGGACAAACGATTTATGGCAGGTTTGGCGTATTGGTTAGGAATTCGCGATCTCGGGGCGGGGATAATCCGTGTTGGTAACGGCATTCCTGAACTGCAATGGGATACAATAGAACGCCTTCATCCGACTGCCGTAATGTGTGTTCCTTCATTTATTTTGAGACTTATTGATTATGCAGAGCAACATCAGATAGACTATCACCAATGTTCCATAAAAAAAGTAATCGGAATAGGAGAAGGTTTGCGTAATCAAGACTTTTCGCTGAATTTGTTGGGGCAGCGTATTCACGACAAATGGCCGGAAGTTGAACTATATGCTACGTACTCATCTACCGAAATGTCAGCTACATTTTCAGAATGCGAATATGCTTGCGGCGGTCATGTACATCCGGAATTAATCATAGTCGAAATAATCGGAGAAGATGGTTCTGTGGTGCCTGACGGACAACCGGGAGAAGTGGTCGTGACAACCTTAGGCGTTGAGGCAATGCCTCTTTTACGCTTCAAAACAGGGGATATTGCCGCAAAGATAACAGAACCGTGTGCCTGTGGCCGCAATTCGTACAGGTTGACACCTTTACTCGGGCGAAAGAATAATATGATCAAACTAAAAGGTACAACTATTTATCCGCCAGCTATATACGATGTATTGGACAATACGGAATATGTTGATAACTATGTAGTTGTCGCACGAACAACGTTAGCAGGAACGGATGAGGTCGTTGTCAGGGTAGGGATTAATACTAACAATTTATATAAATCGGCAGTCACTCATAATTATAAACCTGAAGCCCAAATTATCAGCGATTTGAAGGACCGATTCCGCGCCCGGCTTCGGGTCGCTCCGATAATAGAGATTTTGCCGGTTGATGTGATTCACCAAATCAATTTTCCTGCCAAATCACGCAAACCGATCAAGTTCATAGACGAGCGAAATGCTTAAACGATTTGTTGTTGACATATACGATATACTGGAGCGTCATCGCGGGTGGCGTTTTTTCCTCATGCTGATGGCGATTCTTTTACCTGCGATTGCGTCATTGCGTTTGCGTTTCCAAGAGAATATTGCTGATTTTCTTCCTGTTACGGAAAAGGAAAAAGAACAATTGTTACATTATCAACAAGAGCATAATGCCAATCAAATAGTAGTACTGTTTTCAGTACATGAGGATTCATTGGCTTGCCCCGACTGCATATGTGATGTTATTGATGCTTTTTCCGAGTATGTCCCCAATGCACAAGTAGAAGCGGATATCTCCATGATGCGCAAGCAAATGGCTGCCCGGTATGAGTTACTTCCTTACCAGACTACACCTGCAGATACTCTGCGTTGGGATTCATTACTGACCGCAAATCGTATTCATGAACAAGTTGCCTTGCGCCGTGCGCAATTACAATTGCCGTTTGCAGGAACAATCGCGGCGTCCATTGTGAATGATCCGCTTGGATTATTTCCGGAAGTACTGTCTGACCATATAACCAAATCATTTACTTCGTATAAAGGATACATGTTTTCCGCCGATCATCGTTTGGCATTTGCTTTTGTACCGATAACGGATGACAATACAGAAACAATGAACAATGCCAAAGTGGTGGACCGGCTGCAAAATATAATCAATAAACTATCGGAACAGTATCCCCATGTTTTTATACGTTTGAATGGCGCGCCGGTGATAGCAGTCGGCAATTCGCGACAGATTAAAAAAGACAGCCTTCTCGCTATTTCCATTGCGTTGGTGCTGATTGTGTTGCTATTACTCCGATCCTTGAAAAGCTGGCGCAGCATGGCACTTATTGTTGCGTCAACAGGCTATGGGGTGCTATTTGCTTTGGGTGTAATGGGGTTAGTACACCCGAATATGTCTCTGATTGTGCTGGGTTTTTCGTCTGTAATTATCGGTATAGCAGTTAATTATCCGCTCCATTTACTGGTTCATCGCCAATACACAAACACTGCACGGCAGACTTTGCAGGAGGTCGTGATGCCGCTTGTTGTCGGAAATATAACGACTGTTGGTGCATTCTTGACACTTGTACCTTTGCATAGTGTCGCTTTGCGTGATTTAGGGTTGTTCAGTTCCTGTCTGTTAGTAGGAACAATATTGTTTACTATTGTTTTTCTGCCACATTTCAGGTTTGAAACACCAAAATTTGAATCATTTTCGCGTGCCTCAAAATGGATAAATAAATCATCGACATGGCACCCTGAAAATAACCGTTGGGTGGTGACATTGGTCATCGTATTGACAATCGTCTTCGCATGGTTCGGCAGAAGGGCGACTTTTGATTCCAACCTCAGTCATATTAATTATATGACTTCACAACAACGTGCTGACATTGAGATGATTAATTCGATGACCGGTGAGATTGGCGAGTCAAAAGACTCGTTAGGGACTGCGGAGTTATGGAATACATTCTGGGCAAATCACCGTAACGATGTTATAGATCAGTTGCATGAGGCAATGTCCGAAAACGGTTTTCGTGACGATGCTTTTATTGATTTTGAACGCCATATTGCCCCGCAAATCAGATGTCTTGAACAATTGGATATGGCTTCGCTGCAATCGCGGCTGACTACATCGTTAAGCGATAACTTTAATTATATCGGCTTGGCATGTTCAATAGTGGTGTTTGTTTTCCTATGTTTTAGTTTCCGTAAATTCAAATATGCCTTTGCGGCGTTTTTACCAATGGTGATAGCATGGATTTGGATTATGGGAATTATGCACCTGACAGGCATTCAATTCAATATAGTCAACATTATTCTTGCTACTTTTATATTCGGGCAGGGAGATGATTATACTATTTTCATTACAGAGGGACTAATCTCCGGTTCGCTGTATAATAACGAGGAACGTCTTGTACAGTACAAAAACAGTATTTTGCTATCGGCATTGATAATGTTTATCGGCATTGGGTCGCTAATAGTAGCGCGTCATCCCGCCTTGCATTCTTTAGCAACGGTGACAATGCTCGGAATGGTTGCCGTCGTTTTGATGGCAGATATCGTTCCCCCTGTGGTTTTCAAATGCTTTAATTTAATTAAAAAACATGAATCGTAAACAAGTTTCTTATTGTGTGGCAGAGCATTACTTTGTTATTGATGCACCTGCAAATGTATTTGAGTTAATGACTAATTATGTCCCGTTTGAGACCGTTGTGCCGTCTGGCGGACAACCGTTATTCACCTTATATGTAAATGAGCCGAGGACTTCGTTAGACATTGTGACAGAAGATTGGAAAACTGTTTATGCTGACAATCGTGAAGAGGATATGCCCCGTATTGAGATTTATCGCCGCAATACGGATTGGCTGGTGTGTGAGGCTGTTTCGCGTGACAGTGAAACATGTTTGCAGATTACAGCAGACGAGGATTTCAGCCATTGTCAGCTTACTTTCTTGGATAATAATGAACGCCCTAACGGCTATACGCGTTTTGCGATTGATAATGCGACTATGTTATTGTTCGCGTTCACATCATTGCATTATGCTACATTGGAGATGCACGCTTCTGTGACTGTCAGAGGGGATTATGGTTATTTGTTCCTGGGCAAATCCGGAACCGGTAAATCAACCCATTCGCGGCTATGGATGGAGACTTTCCCTGACGCATGGCTGCTTAATGATGACAACCCGATTGTACGGCTCAAAGCGGATGGGGCTTTTGTCTATGGTTCACCGTGGAGTGGCAAAACACCCTGCTATAAAAATGATATGCGGCGTATCGGAGCATTTGTGAAATTGGTTCAGGCACCATATAACAAAATGCACACACTTCGTTTGCCGGAAGCATATGCCTATATTCTATCTTCATCCAGCGGATTGAAGATCGTTCCGGAAATGATGGATAAATTATATGATACCATATCCCGTCTTATACAGACGGTTCAGGTATATGGCTTGGAGTGTTTGCCGGATACGGCGGCTGCCCGTTTGTGTGCAGAGGAAATTATGCACAAAGAATAAACAATTATAGTGTATTACCGTTCGTGTCAACGAACAACACCTCATTGTCACTTATAAGGGCAATCGTGTTGCTGGTGTATTTATATGCCACAAAAACGGGTGAAGAAGTTTTATGTTTCTGACTTCCATACAATTCACCTTGTGCGGAACATATATAGCAGGTGCAGTCTTGCGTGACAACCATAAACTTTTCTTCTATAGGTAAGACGGCTATGACACTGTCTGATAGCGTAAATTTCAGATTTCTGACTCCGAATTTCTCATTGGTCAGATCGTTTACATAGGTATCAGCCGGTTTCGCTGTCGGGCGAATGTTGGCTGCAAATGCTTGACTGCCTGTCAAATAGGCTTGACGGGACAAGTCTGTCATTTTATCCGCAAAGCGTGCTAATGAATCTACATCATTTAGTCCCCATTTATCAAGTAACCCTGCATATTTTTGCAGCGATAATTGATCGGCATTAATGCGTGTTTTCTCAATTTTATGCAACTCTGTATATTGATTGTACAGAATTTCCAAAGCGGATTCCGCATAATCGTCATTGATAGAATCTTGCTTTGACAACACCCCGCTTCTGGTCTTTTGCCACATTTGCGCCGTGCCTTGCAATAGTCGGATGAAATCGGCCATGTACGATTGATAATCCAATCTGTTAATGCGGTTCACCAGAATCAAATCATATTGGCATCGGAAGGCATGTCCTTCGCGCAATGAATCAATAGCCTGCTGCAATAATTGATACTCATTATCCAAATCTGTATAATAGGTGGCGTATGTGTTGCTTTGTGCTTGAAGGAATTCGCGCACCCAATCTGCATAATCCCATAGCACCACATCGTTTTGTAGTATATTGGTGTTGGTTAAACCGTCTATACGATACAAGTGGATTTTTTCAAATCTGAAAGTAGGCTTGTAGCCGTCAATCGGGTAGGTAGCTAATGCTTGCTGCAACTGAGCAATGTCATTATTCAATGAGTCCGCCTCTTGCTGCAGGTGGTACAAGCGTTCAATATGGACGCTGTCAAGTAATAAATGTGCCGTTTTGACACGCTTGTAATCTTCCGAAAAAGAGGTAAATAATGTTCTGCAATACGCATAGCGATTCACCAACTTGTAATAACTGTGAAATAAATGTTCGGATTTTTGGTTGATGGACGCTACTGAATCCATACGGACTTTGATAAACCGTTCCAAATCTTCGTACACAGGTTTTTTGCCGCTATAGGGAAGACCCTCATAATAGTTGGGCTTTAGGTTCTGCCCTTGGGCATAGTGGAGACAGTTGCCATAATACAAACGCGCCCGATATAAGGTTTCCCGAAGGGAACGATAGTCCCTAATGGGATGAATGGTTTCTATCAGGGAGTAGTAAATGTTACCCAAATGGAAATAGGTAGCTGGAAATGTTGGCAGGAACTGTTGGTAATCGGACAGAATATATGCCGCCTCATATGCCGTAGAACGGTTTGCTTTGTCCAATGTTTCCAAAAAATAGTCCTGACTATATCCTTTAACGCTAAGGGCGCAAAATAATATAATTATGTACAGAGGTCTTTTCATTATATTCCTGTTACTTTGAATTCTACACGCCTGTTAATTGCGCGGTTTTCGTCACTGTCGTTTGGTACTAACGGCTGTTTCTTGCCATATCCCACTGCGGTTACCCGTTCCGAAGCAATTCCATGTTTGACAAGGTATTTACGAACGACTTCACCGCGCCGTTGAGACAGTTTGTTGTTGTATGCATCCGTCCCAAAATCATCCGTGTGTGCCGCCAATTCAATGCGCAGACTCGGGTTCGCTTTTAGCAGGGAGATAACCTTCTCCAATTCCGCATACGATGATTCCAACAAAGAGGCAGAGTTGTATTCGAATTGGATGTTTTTCAATTGGATTGTCTCTTTCTCCTTGATGGAGCGCAGACCGATTCGGTGATTCTGTAGGGTTGTATTATACGGTATTGTCAAAAGCGTATCTATAAAGTAGTAACCTGTGGCACAAATATGTGCCAGGTAGGAGTTCCCCTGGCGGACAAGAACCAAATCGGCATATTCTATCTCTTCTTCACGGTCTTGATTGCTTAACCCGATATTTCCGGAAACCGGCTGGTGGCTGTCCAAATCATATAGTTGCACTTTCAGGGGGGCTTTACCGGGGAGTAGGTCTATGTCCAGTTCCGATGAGGGCAATAACACTTCTTTTTTTGTGTTGATGGTCAGTTCATTGGGCGCATAACCCTGTTTTGAAAACTGAATAGTGTATATGTTACCAATGGGCAAACTAATATCCACTCCGTTTGCGTTCGGGCGGACATATTGCTTCGGCTGGCATTGAACGTGTGACAACGGCATTTGCGTTTCGGCATCAAACACGTTTACATGGATTTGTAATGTCTTGGACAACAATATATGTTCCGTTTCAGTTGTATCATGTGCAAGGTCGGTACAGTCATACTCTATATATTCGTGCGAATATCCCTGTGATGTAACATCAACAATATACTTTAGTCCGACAGGTAGAGCGATGGTGTATCTACCTTGGTTGGAAAGGGTGGTAATCTCTTGGGATGTAATTGCATCATAGACGGTAATAACCCCCGCGATATAGTTCTTGTTTTCCAAATCCTTGATAGTTCCCGTAATTGTTTTAACCGGTTGCGGGTGACACTTGGCTGGCAAGGGAAAGAACTCGGCGGAATAAACGGTATCTTTGCGGTTGCACACTTGTTTGGTAAAACGGACTGTGGGAACGGAAGCTTTGTCATCGATGGTCAACCCGTAGTAGTTCACGTTTTTCTCATCTGCACGCAGCAGTTCTTCCGGCAGATACCAGTTGTGTTTGTCTAATTGACGAGTATAGTATATGGCGTAGTTTTGCTCTTTCTTATCAGCCGTTGGTCTGTTTGAAGCAAATAGCAATGTACGGTTATCCGGCATGATTAGAGGGGATATGTCATGACCGTTACTGATAACTATTGTTTGAGGATTGTCCCATTTTCCTCCTTCCCGCGTCGTAACGTAAATAGAGTAGGTATCTGTGCTTTTCTTGTCATTGGGCTTGGCGGGAATATGACGGACGAAAAATATCCGGTTTTCGTCACTGCTTATACTGGGAAACAACTCATCGTATGCACTGTTGGCATTTGTAAGCGGCTCGGGAGATGACCATTTGGCTCCATTTCGTTTGGCAATATACAAATCATATTCCGTACTGCCGGATTTGCGCGCTGAAAAAACAATCGTTTGTTTGTCATAAGACAGACTGCTATGCTGAATTGTCCAGCCGATTTGTTGCAGATCATTCAGTTCCGTCTCTGCTACTGCCTTCCTCATTTGACCTGACAATCCCCATTGCGGCATACATGTCGCCGCAACACATAATAATATGTATAGACGTTTACTCAATTTCCAATTCCTCAAACTTGTTGATTTTCTCTTTGTCATAAGGGCAGGTTACTTTGATGTAATTCTCTGTAAAACCGCACATCATATCTGAACCGGTTGCGTTCTTGATACGTTTGCTTTCCCATAGCACCGTTCCCCTTTCTCCACGATGTTCCGCATAAAAAGACGCCAATTTTTCCGCACTGATTGCGTGCAAAACCTTGCTCCGTCTCGCACGCTCACGCACAGGAACAACTTCCAAATCCATTTCTAACATCTTCGTGTTTGCACGTTCCGAGTAGGTGAATACATGTAATTGGCTTACCGGCAGAGAGCGGATAAAACCTACATAGTCATCAAAGTATTCCGGTTTTTCACCACGCACACCTACCATACAATCTACACCGATAAATGCGTTTGGCATAACGCGCTTGATGTGATACACCCGCTCGGCAAACACTTCACGGGTATAACGACGGTGCATAATACGCAACACCTCATTGCTGCCCGATTGCAACGGAATATGAAAATGAGGCGCAAAATGACGGCTTCTTGACACAAAATCAATGATCTCATCCGACAATAGATTCGGCTCGCAACTTGATATACGAACCCGGAACTCGCCCGAAATGTCATCAATCGCACAAAGCAGGTCTATAAAACGTTCTCCCGTACTACGACCAAAATCTCCGATATTTACGCCAGTCAGAACTATCTCCTTTGCTCCTTCAACGATTGCTTGGCGCGCCTCATCCAACACATGACTTATTGACGGGTTGCGAGAACGCCCGCGAGCTAACGGAATCGTGCAATACGTACAGAAATAGTTGCAACCGTCCTGCACCTTCAGAAAACACCGCGTCCTGTCCTCACGGGAATACGCAGGCTGGAAACGCGAACCGTCTTTGACAACCAATTTGTCAATCTCATCTAATATCACTTCGTCCTTTCGGATCAACTCCTCACCCCTTGACTGCTTTTGACGCAATAACGCGGCGTAACAGCCCGTCAGTATAATCTTCGCATTCGGATTTTCGCGACGAATACGGTGAATAGCCTGACGATCCTTATGATCCGCACTGTCCGTCACGGTACACGTGTTCACGATTACTACATCCGGCACCTCATTTCCCTTGCAACGGGTATGACCATTACACTCCAACGTGTGCATCAATGCACTCGATTCCGCATAATTCAACTTGCAACCTAATGTCACTATTCGTATCTTCATTCCGAACAACATCCATTCAACACCGCAAAAGTACTGCTTTTTTTTGATATACGCAAATATTTTATTCCCTATACTATAAAATATCGGAAAAAAGTGCGGCATTGAGCCACACTTTCCACTTTTAACCATCAAATCAAACAATACTCTTTCGGATTCATAAAAAACTTTCGGAATTTTTAGTATGTTTCAGACAGCCGCCATCTACCTGCCACTTACCTGCCACTTACCTGCCACTTACCTGCCTTAAACATACAAAATTATACCCTAAACTTTCGGAAGTTTCGGCTTTGAAATATCGCTGTAAACGTCCAAAATTTCTTCCGCTTGTTCGTGGGTTGAAACCTCGTATTGGTTTTTAAGAAAAAGAGGTTGGTTTTTAAGAAAATGCTGGTCAAACGATACACTAAAAGAGGTTTTGTATTATCTTTGCAGAAAATTTCGCAAAGGGTCATTATCATTTCTATTATATCCGCTCGTAACCGTCCCGTATCTCTCTCGTAAGCGAGTCGTAAAATTATTTTATTAGTCCAAATATGAAGAATGTTGCATTGGTTTTGTCAAGCGGAAGCAGTCGCGGATTGGCGCATATCGGCGCAATCGAAGCCTTAGAAGAACGCGGTTATACCATTACCTCCGTTGCCGGATGTTCAATGGGTGCTATAGTCGGCGGTCTCTATGCTGCGGGGAAATTAGAAGAATTGAAGAAATGGTTTATGGAAATGACCCGTAAGCAAATGCTTGAACTGACGGATTTCTCGCTGTCCAAAAGCTATTTGGTGAAAGGCGAACGAATCATGGAGTCACTTGGCGAACTTATTCCCGATATACAAATAGAAAACCTGCCCGTTCCTCTGACGCTGGTGGCAACTGACATGCAGACCGGGGATGAGGTGGTTTTCCGCTCCGGCAACCTCAACAAGGCAATCCGTGCATCATTCTCTATCCCTGTTGTCTTGCAGCCTGTGCATGAAGGAAATATGCTCCTTATGGACGGCGGCATATGCAACCCGCTTCCGCTCAACCGCGTTATCCGCCACGATGGAGATATATTGGTGTCATCCAATGTAAGTGCCAAGTGGGTTCGCAACGAACATGAAGAGAGCAAAACCGTCAAACACTCAGACGAACCGTCATGGCTGGAGCGGCTACTTGAACAACGAGACCGACTGTTCAGCAAATCGGATGAAGATGAAATGAGTTCCCTGACGATTCTGGACAAAGTGTCCGATGTGATGATTCAGCAACACGGCGAACTGATGAAACAATTATGTCCGCCGGATATAAATATTGATGTGGCAATGAATCAGTTCGGTTCATTCGATTATGACCACGCCGATGAAATCATACGCTTCGGACATAACAAAATGATTGCCGCTATCGATGAATTCGAGCAAAAGCGAAGTTTTTAATACTTGTGTATGAGCGTTAGTCCGTCGCGAAGAGGCAGAATGACCTGTTCTACGTTTGGATTCGCAGTGACCACATCGTTGAAATCGCGCAAACCCTGTGTCTGTTTATCCTTGTCATAGCGCGGATCAACCACATGACCGTCCCACAATGTATTATCCGCCAGAATCCAGCCGCCGGGACGAACTAACGGCAATACCAACTCCCAGTAAGCGCAATATTCACGCTTGTCCGCATCAATAAAAACCAAATCAAACAACTCATCGTCTCTATCACCAATCCGTTGCTGCAACCACTGCTTCGCATCTGATATGACAAGCTCCACCTTGCTGCCTAATGGGGAAAGAGAAAGATTGTGACGGATTGTTTCTTCCAATTCATCGTTGTGTTCAATCGTAATAAGTTTGCCCCCGTCTGAAAGCCCTTCCGCAAGGCATAAAGCCGAATAGCCGGTAAATGTCCCCAATTCCAAAATCCGTTTGGGACGCACCATTTGGCTGATAAAAGACAGGAAACGACCTTGGACTTGACCCGACAGCATATGCGGATTCAATACGTTGATATTCGTATAGCGCGTAATCTGCGACAAGGCGTCATTTTCAGGGGATGAATGTTGCTCAATATATTCTTCCAGTGTCATATTTTCTATCAATTTGCTTGCAAAAGTAATAAAATATTTGCATATTCACAAAAAAAGTAGTATTTTTGCACACTTTTTGGAAATATATGGATTTTGTATGGATCAAAACTTTGAATTAATAGACGAATTAGACCGCAGTATTTTGCGAATTATAACCCAAAATGCGCGCATTCCTTTCAAGGACGTCGCAGATCAATGTAATGTAAGTCGTGCTGCGGTGCATCAACGTGTACAGAAGATGTTTGACAACGGGGTTATTCTCGGCTCAGGTTACCAGGTTAATCCCAAATTATTAGGTTATAATCTCTGTGTGTATGTCGGATTGACTTTGGATAAAGGTAGCATGTACAAGACCGTCAGTGCCGAACTGGAAAAAATTCCCGAGGTCCTCGAAACACATTTCACCTTGGGGGCATATGCGATGATCGTCAAACTCTATGCAAAGGACGACAAAGACCTGCTTCACCTTCTTAATGACCGCATTCAGGAGATTCCCGGCGTCGCTAATACGGAAACTCTGACGTGTCTCGACCAGAGGATTAACCGAACATTGCCTGTTGAATAAATAAAATTTGGAAACAATATGGAAAGAGTTATATCAGGAATACGCCCGACGGGTAATTTGCATTTGGGAAATTACTTCGGGGCTGTCAAAAGTTTCGTTCAAATGCAGAACGAATATGATAGCATGTTCTTTATTGCCGACTGGCATTCCTTGACAACACACCCGACACCCGAAGATATTCGGCAGAGTGCGAGAATCATCTTAAGTGAATACCTCGCTTGCGGAATAGACCCGGACATAGCACCAATATATATCCAAAGTGATGTCAAAGAAGTGCTGGAGCTTTATTTGTATCTCAATATGAATGCTTATTTGGGCGAATTGGAACGTGTCACATCTTTCAAAGACAAAGTCCGCGCACAGCCCGACAATGTGAATGCAGGGCTGCTGACATATCCTTGCCTCATGGCGGCTGATATACTGATGCACAAGGCGGACAAAGTGCCGGTCGGTAAAGACCAAGAGCAGAATATGGAAATGGCAAGGCTGTTTGCACGCCGGTTCAACCGAATCTATAATGTCGAATACTTCAAGGAACCCGAATCATATCATTTCAACAAACACGCCGTCAAAGTTCCCGGTCTGAACGGAACCGGCAAAATGGGTAAAAGCGAAGGGAATGCAATATATTTGTGCGATGACGAGGCAACGATAAAAAAGAAAGTCATGCGTGCCGTTACGGATTCGGGACCCGAAAGACTTAATCAGGAGAAGCCCGAGCCGATTGCTAACTTGTTTATGCTTTTGGAACTCGTATCGACAAAAGAAACGTATGATTTCTTTAATGACGCATATAATAACATGACAATCCGTTATGGCGACCTCAAAAAACAGCTGGCAGCGGATATCAACGCATTCTGTGCGCCAATCCGAGAGAAAATCATGGAATATCAAGCCAATCAGAAATTCCTTGATGATGTGGCGGCTGCCGGAGCGGAGAAGGCAAGAATCCGTGCCGCTCAAACAATTCGCGAAGTAAGGGAAATAATAGGATTCCGCGTATAATATATTAAGGTGTAATGAAGCATCGTCCGATATACATATTCCTCATTGTTGTGTTTACACTTGCCGCAATACGGTGGGTGTATGCGGATGATTATTACATAGACGATGTGTATTATTGGGAATCTAATGAACAGGTTCAACATCCGCAAGTCATAGTGGAACAGCCTGCTGCGGATGAACAGGCACCTGCCGTTGAAATACAATTTATCGAGGATTCCATTACACAGCATAGCGACACTGTTGTTAAGGCCGTAATACGCAGATGAAGAAGTTAAGACATATAATATTGTACAGCCTGCTCTTACTGGCAGGCAGTCTTCCGGCGCAGGATGCACAAATCTTGTCCCGTAGCGACTTGATTGGTACAGCCCGTTATGTGTCATTGGCTGGGGCGATGACCGCGGTCGGCGGCGATCCGTCTGCCGTAAAAGACAATCCTGCAGCCTTGGGAGTATATCGCCGGTTGGAAGTGTCTTTGACGGTAGCAGAGGAATTGGACAGGGTTCATCAGTTTGAAACGCCGCAAAGGATTGGCTCCTATAATACTTTCACCGCGACACAAGCCTCATTCGTGTTCTCGTTAATGAATACCGGCAAGGTGAGAGGTCTGATTGCGAACAACTTTATTATATCTTATCACCGATTAGCAAACTTCAACCGCCAGTATTCCGCCGGATATGCCGATGAGCAAATGTCATTAACGGATGTGGCGGCGTTGAAAACGGACGGGCTGCAAGAGACCGCTTTGCAACCGGAAAACCGATGGGATGATTCAGAGGTCGGTTGGCTTAGTTGCCAAGCATACGATACATATCTAATCAACCCGGACGGAACTAAATGGTATTCGGTATTGGAAACAGGACAGCAAATAACCACACATATAAATATTAAGGAAAGTGGATATGTGAACCAATATTCCTTAGGCTGGGGCGGGAATATATCCAATAAACTGTTTCTTGGTCTGACATTGAATGTGATGTCTTTGTATCATAACCAATCGGTTATGTATTATGAAGATTTCGGGTCTAACACCGGCTTGGATAACAATACCTATGTGTCTCATTCCGGCGTAGGGGTCAATGCGGCGGTTGGTATAATCGCTCATCCGCTCCGTTGGTTGCGTATAGGCTACTCTTTGACGACACCAAGTGCCATGTCCACAACGACAACTTCTTACGGTGACATGAGGTCGTATTTGTATTTTACGGATTCAACCGGAGTATCCAATTTGACCAATTTCACATCTTCTACTCCGCAGAACCGTAGAACAGACCGCAGTTTGAGACTGCCACTTCGGACATCTTTCGGACTCGCTTTCCAATTGAAGAATTACGGATTGCTCTCCTTGCAGTATGATTATGCACATATGAAGGGCATAAAAGACGATCATACTGTCCGTGTCGGGTTGGAAGGTGTAATTGTAAACCGCTTTTTCCTAAGTGCGGGTTATGCGTTTGAAGGTTCGACAGTCGGTTGGAACAATGTATTCGGAGCCAAATCATATGTTGAAGCCCCGGAACAGTTGGCGTACAATACCGTGCGAACGGATGCCTATTCACAGTTTGTCAATCATTCGCATTATGTTACAGCCGGATTCGGCTATCGCTCAACACATGTTGCAGTACATGTCGCATATCGTTTGAGATTACAGCAGGCGGATACATATGCCCACGAATTAGCAACACCGTATGACCTTCGGGCAAAATCACATAGCATAGTAGTATCATTTGCATTTCATACACGCTGAAGCACAGAGACCGGAAAACTCAACAAATTTCATTAAACGAGGTAAATGCCCTTTCAATGGCGCGCCGAAACCTCTCCGCCGTGACCGCATATGCGTAGCGATGAGTTCGGATTACAAAGAACCGGTAAACCTCAAATCCTGTTTTCAGGAGTTTTCTCGAGTAGTTGCTTCAGCGTTTTTTATGCCCTTCTGCTCTGCAAACGGAAGCTTTATTGGTACATTTCTGTATATTGTTCCCCGAGTTTCAGAAATTCGCCAGCCAACCATTTCGGTTCCAAAACCTTGAGTTCCGAGCCATGCGTCCGAAGCTCCTGAATAAAGTCATAGGTCGGTTTTAGAAAGAATTCGAAAACGACATAATCATTCCGTGTTTCCGTTTCTTTTTGTGAGTGATGTAGCGGTAATGATCTGAGATAATTGGCATTACGCGGTGTGACTTTCACGCGGATAACCTCTGCCGGTCTGTCTTCACGCCAAATACCAAAGCAGTTATAAAAAAACGCCTTTCCGTCAAAGTCATCGGGAATAGAGTAGGTCGCTTGTGTCGGTTTGATTGTCTTGACACGGTCCAACGCATAAACCCTGATTTGGTCGGGGTGGTCTGAAGGACGGCCAACCATGTACCAGCGTAACTTGAAGGTCTTGACACAGTATGCCTCGAAAGTGAAAACATGCGGTTCGGCAGCATCAAACCGCTGGTATGTTACCTCTAAAACCTGATGATAGCGGATTGCATCCAACACAGGAGTCAGAAAACGTGCATCCGACGGCATTTCTTCCAATAATATTTTGTCTTGGATATCTGTATTCTCGTTTGCAATATTAGCTATTGCAAAAGCATTCAGAAACCAGTGCTGCAAGCGGTTGGAAGTTATATCCTCTGCATTTTCGATGTAGTATGAGTTAGTCGGTTTGTCGCAAATAATGTTTATGTGAAACAGTTGCTCTATTTCCTGCCGCCAACGGTGAAATGTGCGTTCCGGGATTCGTGACTCATGGTTTTCATTGATTGAAGCACGCGACCAGCGGCGATTAATTTCTTCACGGGTAATCCGACGCGAAGAGTAGATAATGTCTGTCAGCCAGATATATCGGTTAAAAAGGTTTGCAGAAGCAGCCATAGTATTTTATTTTAGGTGTTTGGAAAAATAAAAGGTCGTATCTGTAGTCAGGTTAGGGTATAAAATATGAATGAGGTCGGAAAGAATATATTCAGGGTGTACTACTCCTGTTTCCCAAAAGTCATTCCCGCCGAGTTCAGTTGTACGCAGGGCAAAATTGTAAACTTCACCGTTCTTAAATGATTGAAACCAAGTATGTTTCTCATCCATTTGCGCTAATTCGTCCAGCGATTCTGCGGGACATCCGACCCAGACATCGGCATTGGAGAAACGGTGAATTACAGTTTCTATATTAAGCGGAATAGAAAAATGTGACGTGTCGTTTTCATAGTAGTATTCAGCACCCGCATCATGAAACAGAACTCCCATATAAGTACTTCCTGCCGGCATATACCATGTTCCACGGAAATTATTGCCGGACATGATACTGCGTTTTTTATGAATATTGACAGTCTGCTGCTTTAATGTTTCATAAGAGGATGAAATTTCATTAAAGATAGAATCAGCAAAGGGTAGGCAGTCAAAAAAACAGCCGATGAATCGCAGCCACTCGGCACGCGCCAACGGATCATTTTCCGTCCATTCATTGTTATATATGACCGGCACGCCAAGACTACACAATTTCTCAGTTGCCGCATCACCCTGAGCATATGTGGACACCATGACAGCATCAGGATTAGTACGAACAATACGTTCAACATCGGGTGTCATGGCATCACCGACATTCATGACTTCGTGACCGTCTTTTGGATGAAATACTTCGCGATTATAAACAATTTCCGGAGAGCAGATGCCGCACACACAATCTAATTGGTTTATTGCCTTTAGAAATCCAATATGTGTACATGACGTAACGGTCAATCGCTGAACCGGAACCTGAATCCGTATGCCGTCGTTTGGAGTTTTTGTAGTAGAGGATTTGACCAAATAGTAAGTCGCTAAAATGCTACCGGTCTGCCACGGATTGTAAACAACAATTTTAGTGAAGTCATTTTCTTCTGAAATAGTAAACCCTTTGGCATATTTATTGCTGACAGTTGCTTCTGAATAGGACTTGGGAGTACTACATGCAGAACATACTAAAAAAACTATACCCAGAACGGAAACTAAATGGATTTTCATATGTACAAACTGTTTTCAGTCCGCAAAGGTAAACAATATTTCTGAAAATTGCAAATAAATTTGTACATATCAATAAAATGTTGTAATTTTGCACGTTAAAACATGAACAATATGAGTATTGCAGAACAAATTTCGGAGTTACAAAAGCAAGTTGAGGTGCTAAAAGCGGCAAATGCAGAAGAATTAGAAAACCTGCGACTGAAATATATGTCGAAAAAAGGGGCGATCCCGCAGTTGTTTGAGCAGTTCAAGGCAGTTCCGAAAGAGGAAAAAGCCACATTGGGTGCTTCGATTAACCAATTACGTCAAATGGCGGAAGCCCGTTTTGCTGATTTGCGCGAGCAATTAGGTAATATGGCATCTATTGCATGTACCGACAAACTGGACTTGACACGTACTCCTGATCCTATTGAATTAGGAACACGCCATCCGCTTTCTTTGGTTCGCGAGGAAATAATTGATATTTTTTCACACATAGGTTTCACGGTGGCAGACGGTCCGGAAGTAGAAGATGACGAACACGTGTTCTCGTTATTGAATTTTGCTCCGGAACATCCGGCGCGTGATATGCAGGACACGTTCTTTATAGAAAAAGAGGAAGGAGTACAGCAACCTACTGATATTCTTTTACGGACACATACATCCAGCGTTCAAACCCGTGTCATGACTTCACAGAAACCTCCCATTCGCTTTGTCCTGGGCGTGTGTATCGGAATGAGGCCATTTCGGCACGTGCCCACTGCTTCTTCCATCAAGTTGAAGGCTTGTATATTGACAAAAATGTCAGTTTTGCAGACTTACGTGAGGCGTTATTGTATTTCGCCAAAGAAATGTTCGGTGCAGAAACGAAAATACGTTTGCGTCCAAGTTATTTCCCATTTACAGAACCAAGTGCAGAAATGGATATAAGTTGTGATATTTGTGGCGGTAAGGGATGTGCATTTTGTAAAGGAACAGGCTGGGTGGAAATTTTAGGCTGCGGCATGGTTGATCCTAACGTATTGGAAGCATGTGGTATTGATAGTAAGGTGTATACCGGATACGCATTTGGAATGGGTGTGGAACGTATTGCTAACCTTAAATATAGGGTAAAAGACCTGCGTTTATTCTCTGAAAATGATGTTCGTTTCCTGCGTCAATTCGAGAGTTGCTAAAAAAATGCAAAAAAATTTGCAGGATTGAGAAAAAAGTAGTACTTTTGCAGCCGTTTTGTGCAAACGATGGAAAATATAATCTGTCTTGATACGTTGGCGTTGGGCGTTCATCGCTATGAATTTCACCTGAATGGGGAGTATTTTCGTGGTGTTGAAAAGAGTGAATTGCTTGGCGGACAGATTGATGTGAAGGCAGAATTACATCTGCGCGAAATGGATTATGATATCCGTGTGGCAGTTAATGGGGTAGTACAGGTCGCTTGCGACCGCTGCTTGGAACCGATGGACATTCATGTAGATGCGGAAGACGACATGACCGCTGATACTTTGGATGAAACGCCATCCAAACACCAAAATAAAAGAGAAATTGACCTTAATTGGTTGGCATATGAATTGACAATAGTAAATCTTCCTATGGCGCATAGTCACCAACATGGTGGTTGCAATCCGGAAATGGATTCTCTTCTCCAAGACCACCTTTGCACTATGGAAGATCCCGAAGAACTATAAACTAAAATTGTAAATCGTTATTTAATAAAAAATTATTATGGCACATCCTAAACGAAGACAATCGCACACCAGACAAGCGAAACGTCGTACCCATGACGTGGCTAAAATGCCGGCTTTGGCAATCTGCCCGAATTGCGGTGCTCATTACATTTATCACACTGTATGCCCCAGCTGCGGTTACTATCGTGGCAAATTGGCAGTTGAGCAAGCTGCAGAGGCTTAAATAGTGCATGATTTTCACCAACAACAGACCTCAAGTAGCTTGAGGCTGTTGTTGTCTGTGGAGTTCAGTTCGTATTGTGGTTTGGTACCGCAATTGTACGACACTCCTAACCTTAACTTAAAATTATCAAAATTATAATGCCCGTGAGGGTGAATACAAAACAAAATTATTATGTTCGAAAGTAACAATTTCTCCCGTCGTCCGGGAGGCTTCCGTCAGAGCGAGAGCCCGCGTGAGCAAAAAGGACAATCCTTCAAAGGGGAACATCGTCCCCGTCAACGTTTTATCCGTACAGCTGATGGTCAAACACGTGCCGTGGTGCATGATCAAAGTCGCCCTCGATTTAATCCGAATGCTCGTCCGGGTGAACAACGTACTGATTTTCATCGTGAACGTCCGCAAACAGGGTCTGAGCGTAACCAACATGGTGACAAACAATTCCGTCCGCGTGTTGAGCGTAATAATAAAGTCTATTCGCACAAAAAACGCCAGGAGTATGCACAGCGTTATGAAGATCCGACTAAACCCATCCGCCTGAATAAATATCTTGCTAACGCAGGAATTTGCAGTCGCCGTGAGGCTGACGATTTTATTCAAGCCGGTGTTATCAGTGTTAACGGCGAAGTTGTATCATCTTTAGGTGCAAAAGTACTGCCAACGGATAAAATCATGTTCCATGACCAACCGGTTCGTCGTGAGCGTAAGGTATATATGCTTCTAAACAAACCTAAGAATACTGTTACTACAACAGATGATCCGGAAGAGCGTCGCACAGTTATGGATATTGTTAAAAATGCTTGTTCCGAACGCATTTATCCGGTAGGTCGTTTAGACCGCAATACTACAGGTGTTCTCTTACTGACCAATGATGGTGATTTGGCAGCCAAGCTGACTCATCCTAAATTTGGAAAGAAGAAAATATATGCCGTCACTTTGGATCGGGAATTAGAGGAAGTAGATGAGGCAATTATACGTAACGGAATAGTATTGGATGATGAAACGATTGTACCTGATGCCTTGGAGTTCCCTAAAGAGGATCGGAAGCATATCGGAATGGAAATTCACTCCGGTCAAAACCGTGTTGTACGTCGTATTTTTGAAAAAGTCGGTTACAAAGTAACTGCGTTGGATCGTGTCAGCTTTGCCGGACTGACTAAGAAAAATGTAGCACGTGGACGCTATCGTTTCTTAACTCCAAAAGAGGTTAACATGCTTTTAATGGGAGCATTTGAATGAAACGGAAAATTACTTATAGAATATTTCTGTTAGTAATTTCGTTATTACCAATGTCACATGCCGTTGCAGAAATTATGCCGGCATGTGACAATCGTATTACTTGGGTCGGTCGTACATCTTTTGAACACACCGGAGCCGTTTCATTTGACTGGACAGCTGTTTATTGTCGTATTCGCGTGGCAGGAGATACGTTGCGATTGCATATTTCGGATTCAGGACGCAATTTTTATAATGTATATGTGGATAGGCAAATAGATGACACCCCTTCATATGTCATTACCACTCAAGGAGATAGTATCTACACATTTGTATTTAGACGCTGTCGTCGCGTTCATTCTGTTATTTTGCAGAAACGTACCGAAGCAGAGCAGGGGACTACTACGTTTTATACTGCCGAAACGGATGGCTTCTTTTTGCAGGCGGAGCCTTTAAGGAAAAGGCAAATTGAATTTATTGGAGATAGTTATACGTGTGGATATGGTATTGAGAATTGTGATTCCACAGACCGTTTTACACCGGAAACGGAAAATGTCTGCAAATCTTTTGTTTCACTGATAGCTCACCATTTGAATGCGGATTATGAAGTAATCGCTCACTCAGGAATGGGGGTTTGCCGCAATTATAATTCAAAATTTCCCGGATGGACAATGCCTAAACGTTATCGTTATCGTTTTGATATGGATTCGGTGGAGAACCCTTATTACGGCAATAGCGAGTGGAATCCGTTTGTTATCATAATGTTGGGTGGAAATGACTTTTCTTGTGGTGTAACACCGGATTATGATAAATTTAGAGACGCATACTTTGATTTGCTATCTAATTTTAACGATAGTACAACGATTATTTGCTGTACTAAAAACAAAAATACCGAGCTTAGTCGATATGTGGAACAAGTCGTCTTGGAAAGTAATTTGGCAAATATACATTTCTTTGCATGCGATTTTGACGAATATACAAATAATCGTCAGTATTTAGGTGCTGACAAACATCCCGATGAAAGAGCGCATCGTCGCTTGGCAGCACAGATTCTCTCTTTCATTAAACCATTCTTTTAATTACGATTCCTTGATGATTCCGGATTCGTATGCTTCGCGCAATCGCTTCAAGTCTTTGACTTGTTGTAGCAATTCTTTACCTAAATCCGTATCTTGTATCAACATACGGTGACCTGTAAAATCTTGCAAAAGAGTACGCGAATGAATGTCGCTGCCGGAAATGACAGCCTGTTCGCGGCTTTCGAACTCTTCATGTTCTACTAACTGGATGCCGTGAGAATTATATATTAAGGTGTATCCTGCTATTCCGGTTTTTTCCTGATATGGTTTGGAAAATCCACCATCAATCACAAATCGTTTGCCATCAGCGCGCATTGGTGATTCTCCTTTTATTGTACGAACAGGAATATGCCCGTTGATAATTCTACCTTGCTTTGGATCTAATCCAAACTCGGCAAGAATGGATTCGCATATCTCTTTTTTATCTGCCAAAGTATAGTAGGCACCCTTCTTTTCCTTTTCTAATTCGGCATCCTTGATGAAATATCGTTCGAAAGTTGTCATCTTGTCTTTATTAAAAAGAGGGGAACCGGCTCCACACCAAAGGTAAAGCATATAATCCAATGCGTTCTCCTTCTCTTTACCGTGACCATAGTAAGCGCAGCGTACTATTTCATCAATGCGCTCCATTAAAGCACGACCTTTAACCCGCTTGCCGCATACATCAACCTCGGTAAAAGAGCCATCATCATTTAATGGGATTGCTGCATGATATAGTAAAAATCCATTTCTCACAAGGAATAATGAACCATGTTGATATAGTAACCGCAGATGTTTCTGCAATTTTTCTGATTTGCGGAAAGAACGGGCTAACTGGTCCATTAGTTCTTTTTCTTCTACTGATAGTTCGTAGGGTGATTCAGGATTAATGGTTGGCAAATTGGCATCGGTAAGCGGGTAGGTTTTGCCGTTAATCGTTATGGTGCCGTTTGTATAATTAATTTTATCTAACAGTAATCTGTCATTCATTTGCCACTCGGGATGACGTAATATCGTCTGACCCTCAAGTTTGAATTGAATAATGGATATGGCCTTGTGCATTTTAGCCATTAGTTGTGCAGAACGAGTTAGACGGGGATTGTTCTCAAAGTCCTTGGTCTGCCAAATTTTGCAGGAGTCATTTCCGTATGTTTCCATTGCAAAATTAGCGAGGGGCAGCAAATTGATTCCGTATCCTTCTTCAAGCGTCTCGATGTTTGCATAACGGGTGCTAACTCTCAATACAGTAGCTATCAGTGCTGGATTTCCGGCAGCCGCACCCATCCATTCTATATCATGATTTCCCCATTGTATATCATAATCATGTACCGTTGATAGTACTTCCATTATTTTGTCTGCCCCCGGACCGCGGTCAAAAATATCACCCACGACATGCATAGTATCTATAGTCAGACTATGAATCAGATAAGATACTTGTATCAATAAATCTTCTGCACTGCCTGTCTCGATAATGCCGTCAATGATTGCATTATAATAATTTGATCTGTCATGTTCTATACTGGATTCGTGCAATAGTTCTTCAATTACATAATGAAAGGATGGGGGGAGCAGTTTGCGTACCTTTGAACGGGAATATTTAACAGTTACAGCTCTTGCCACGTTAACAATTTGATGTAATCGGCGACGATACCAATCAGTAATTGTCTTTCCTGAATTCTCCGGCATTGCTTCATGAATCAAGCCGACACTATGAACCAACTCAATACGTTCATCCGGATAATATATTAATGCACATAACGCCCGCTTTTCATGCTCTGTTATGCTGTCACCATATATATCATCAACTTTACGCCGCACGACACCGGATGCGTTTTTAATCATATGGATAAAGGCACTACTGGCACCATGAAGATCGCTCACAAAGTGTTCTGTGCCTTTGGGTAAACTTAAAATGGCACGCAAATTTATCAATTCGCTTACAACAGCATTACTTGACCTGAATTTTTCGCTCAATAACCGTAAATAACGGTCCTCACCACATTGCTCTTGATTCATAATTATGATAATTTCTGCAAATGTACAACAATTTTAGCACATATACAAATATTTTCACAAAATTCATGCAAAACAATACCATAATCAAAATTTGCAAATATAGATATAGTGGTTTTTTACATAAATAGGATAAAGCATAATTTATATACTATTGAGTATTACCTGCTATAGAAATGTGAATTACAAATCATGGCTACACTTGAAAACTTTTCATTTGATAAGGCTTCGAATTTTGCAAATATTTTATAATGCTATCCTGCGTGGCTTTTCAAATGTTTATTTTTACCCTGATGTGACTCTCATAGTACTGTAGTATAAATAGAGTAGGAATAATTAATATCATCACACAAGGATAATGTATAGACATTTACAGCGTTTTTTGCTCATAACCAATATATTATGAATTTATCTTAAGTGTCACTTAAGTGTATTATTTCATTTCGGCATCAAAGTGCTGATAATCTGAATTACTCATACAATATTATTTCGTAAATTACTGATAACCATATGATTTATAATTCCTATCAAAAGTAATGGTTTGGCGTGATTTTGCTTATGAGTATTATTGGTGTCTGCATTTATGCGTTCCTACAATTCTGTTGTAATTTTCGAATGAAAACTTTTACAGTTTCAAATTTTCTATTGAAAATATTTGCACATGTGAAAAAGTTTTCATAATTTTGCACCGTTTTTCTGTAATGATTTTTGTGAAATGCTTTACAGATGATCGTAAATATTTAATTCTCATAAATAGTTTTAGTATGCACGAAAGACAACGATTGGAACAACTGATGGATGCGGAGAATATGTCCGCTAAACAATTTGCACAGGAAATTGGTATTCAGGCTGGTACCATCAGTAACATTATTAATGGTAGAAATAACCCAAGTTTGGATGTTTTACAGCGTGTGCTTAATCGTTTCAGAACAATTTCAAGTGATTGGTTGATTCTTGGAGTCGGTTCAATGTACCGTCCTACAGGGGAAGGACCTGATAACACCTTATTTAATATTAAACCGATAGAACCTGTCGCATCGCCGGAGCAGACTAAAAAGCAAACTGAATCTGTTGGGACTTCTATTGACTCCAAGATGCCCCCGGTGCCTAAAAAAAACATTGAACGTATTGTTATTTTCTATTCTGATGGTACTTTTGAAGAGCGATAAATCTGTTTGATAACAATTATTCGCATTTTTTTGACCTTAAAACTTGCAAATGTGGTATTTTTTTTATAATTTTGCCGCGTTTTTATGACTATTCTAAAATATTGATATATGAATTTATCTGAATTAACTGAAAAAATCTATGCTGAAGGCGTAGAAAAAGGCAATGTGGAAGCACAACGAATCCTTAATGAGGCTAATTCCAAAGCTGCTGAAATTATTGCCAAAGCGGAAAAGGAAGCTGCTGAAAAAATTGCCGGGGCAGAAAAAAAGGCTCAAGAGTTAGACGCTCACACCAAAGCGGAGTTGAAATTGTACACGGAGCAGGCTGTCAATGCAATCAAGACTGCTGTTGTTGATCTCATTAACGGTGAGGTCGTTAGTGCTAATGTAAAGGCTGCCACTGCCGATTCCAAGTTTATGCAAGGCGTTATTGCCAAAATGGCTGAATCTATGGCTAAAGATGGCGATGTGCGTATCGAAACAAAAGATGCCGAAGCCTTGCGCAAATATTTTGCGGCTAATGTCAAGGCTCTGCTTGATAAAGGCGTAAAAATTGAAGAAGTAAAAGGCTTGAAAACTGACTTCCAGATTGTTAGCGAAAAGGGAGGCTATAAATTGGCATTCGGTGATGCGGAATTCGAAGTGTTCTTTAAGTCATTCCTTAGACCGCAATTAATTGACTTGCTTTTCTAAAACCACAAAAAGATGGGATACGAATGTTTATTGACAGGACTGCCTGACATCTCGGCTGATTCTTTTCGCGAAGAGGCTCCAATGACTATGGCTGCTTTGGACGAACTGCTGGCTGAATCACTTAAACAGGCTGATAAAGAGCAGTTGCGTCTTCTTAAAGTACACGGCAGAAATGGTGCTTGTCAGTTCATTCTTGATTGGTTGGACTTCAACAGGGACATGAATAATATTCTTACGGCGGAAGTATGCCGTAAACATGGGTTGGAGTTGAAAAAGCATATTTTGGGCGAAATGCCGGACGATGTGGATCCCGAGTTGAAAACTATTAGTAAAATCGACAACTTGTTTGAACGGGAGCGCATGTTGGACGCTTTTCGCTTTGCATGGCTTGAGGAAAGAACTCGTATGGTTACTTTCTCACTCGAGAATGTGCTCGCATATTATTTAATGTGCGAAATGCTGAACCGTTGGACTGTCTTAACCGCCGAAAAGGGCGAGGATGTTTTCCGTAAAATGGTTGCGGAAATGAAAAAAGATGTACATTTGGATGCATAATAATTTAATCGTAAAATTGTAAAATTCATGACAATAGGAAAAGTTAAAGGTATCATCGCTAACCTCGTTACTGTAGGGGTTGATGGTCCTGTAGCACAAAATGAAATCTGCTATATCTCAGTAGGCGAAGGAGAAAAAGCCACAAAACTGATGGCGGAAGTTATTAAAGTAACCGGAGAGAATGTCTTTGTTCAGGTGTTTGAATCTACCAGAGGCTTGAAAGTCGGTAATACCGTTGAATTTACTGGCCACATGCTTGAAGCTACTCTTGGTCCCGGTCTGCTTTCTCGAAATTATGATGGTCTGCAAAATGACCTGGACAAGCAAACTGGCGTATTCCTCAAACGCGGAGAATACAATTATCCGTTGGACAAAGAGAAACTTTGGAAATTTGAACCGATTGCTAAAGTCGGCGATATGGTTCAGGCGGCTTCATGGTTGGGTGAAGTGGATGAAAACCACCAGCCCCATAAGATTATGGTTCCCTTTGTCTTCGAAGGGAATTATACCGTCAAATCTATTGCGAAGGCCGGCGAATACCACATTGAAGACCAAATCGCAGTGTTAACCGACTCCGAAGGTAAAGACCACATTGTCACTATGGTGCAAAAATGGCCCGTAAAAAAGGCTATTTTGGCTTATCGTGAAAAACCGCGGCCGTTCAAATTGTTGGAAACGGGCGTTCGTACCATTGATACGGCGAATCCTATTTGCGAAGGAGGTACTGGATTTATTCCAGGTCCGTTTGGTACAGGTAAAACTGTTTTGCAACATGCTATTTCAAAACAGGCGGAGGCGGATATCGTGATTATCGCTGCTTGCGGCGAACGTGCCAACGAAGTGGTGGAAACATTCACCGAGTTCCCCGAATTGGAAGATCCGCATACCGGACGCAAGTTGATGGAGCGTACTATTATTATTGCTAACACTTCCAACATGCCGGTTGCAAGTCGCGAAGCGTCTGTTTATACGTCCATGACTATTGCCGAATATTATCGTTCAATGGGATTGCGTGTGCTGCTCATGGCTGACTCTACTTCACGTTGGGCACAGGCTTTGCGCGAAATGTCTAACCGTATGGAAGAATTGCCCGGTCAGGATGCGTTCCCGATGGATCTTTCCGCAATTATCGGCGCATTCTATGCTCGCGCTGGATTCGTTTATCTCAATAATGGTAGTACCGGTTCTGTTACTTTCCTCGGTACGGTGTCTCCTGCTGGCGGTAACCTCAAAGAGCCTGTAACGGAAGGTACTAAGAAGGTGGCACGTTGTTTCTACGCTTTGGAGCAGGCACGTGCTGACCGTAAACGCTATCCTGCCGTTAATCCGATTGACTCCTATTCTAAATATATTGATTATCCGGAATTTGAGGAATATATTTCCAAACTCATTGATGATAAATGGCTTGGAAAAGTCAACGAAATGAAAACCTATCTGCAACGTGGTAAGGATATTCAGGAGCAAATCAATATTCTTGGCGATGATGGCGTTCCTGTTGATTACCATGAGGAATTCTGGAAATCCGAAGTGATTGACTTCGTGATTCTTCAGCAGGATGCCTTTGATAAGATTGATGCCGTTTGTCCGTTGGACCGTCAGCGTTACATGCTGGACTTGGTCATGGACATCTGTCATCATGATTATAACTTTGATGTCTTTACGGATGTCAGCGAATATTTCAAACGGGTCATCAACCTCTGCAAGCAGATGAACTACAGCGAGTTCCATAGTGATGATTTCGAAAATTACCGCGCTAAATTGGATGAATTGCTATCTGAAAAACAAATTGCATGAAAGTCAAATTGTTAAATAAGATCAATGCGTTAATCGGCATACTGTTAAGCCTTTTAGGTTTCGGATGCTTTGCTGGTTGCAAGTATGGAAATCCGCCGTTAGTAGAATACGGTTGTCCACATGCGACCATTGATGCAACAGGTACTGTCACGGACGATGAAAAGAGACCGCTTGAGAATATACGAGTTACCGTTTCTGCACACGGGGTCTATTCCGAGGCTTACTCGGATAAAGAAGGTGAATATCAAGCCACTGATTATGGTGCTTTCCCTGTGGAATATGTGGATGTTATTGCAACGGATACGGCGGGAATATATCAGGCTGATACCATTCGTGTGAAAATGGAGTACGATAATAGCAATGTTGAATCAAGCGACCATTGGAACGCAGGATCTGGAATAATTAAACAAGACTTTCAACTAAAAAAGAAATAATTTTGATGAAACGATATTTCGAAATAATGTGCCTGTTATGCCTGTCTTGCATCGCTTTTGCGGCAAGTAACGGACAATATGCCTATCCCGAAAAGGTATTGGTTGTATTGGCGGAATTTAGCGATGTACAATTTGACGCCGCTAATGATGTCAATGCGTATAATGACTTCTTTAACGGAAAGTCATATTCCTACGGCGGGGCTACCGGCTCGGTGCAAAAATACTTTAGCGACCAGTCTTTTGGTAAGTTTGTGCCTCAATTTGATGTCGTTGGTCCGTTCACTCTGCCTAAGGAGCGTTCGTATTATGGAGCGAACGATGAAGATGGGGATGACAAGGCTGCGGAGAATATGGTTGCCAAGGCTTGCGAACTCGCACATGAGCAAGGTGTTGATTTTGCTAAGTATGATGCCGATGGTGACGGTTTTGTGGATGCGGTGGTAATTGTCTATGCCGGACAAGGTGAAACAGATAAATTACCGAACTACATCTATCCGCAGGCTGGAGTGTTGGATGAGGACTTGTTTATGGATAATAAACTGGTCAGCACCTTTGCCTATGTCCCCGAACTCAATGAGAAGAAGATTCGTGCCGGAATTGGCGAAATGATATTCCAGTTTTCGCACATCTTGGGCTTGCCTACTTTAAGCGACACCGAAGGCGGAACTGAAAAAACGCTTGGAGATTGGGATGTCATGGACCATGGTTGCTACAATAATGGCGGAAATACTCCGGCTGCATATAGTGCCTACGAACGTTTTTATCTTGGCTGGGTAGAGCCTGTTCTGCTTAACGAGCCGATGAATGTGCAACTCGGTAATCTGAATACAACCGGCGACTGTGCTATCGTTACCCGTAGCGGTCAAACTAACTTACTGGGCGATAATCCCGATCCGCGTGAATTTTTCATTCTTGAGAACCGCCAGCAAACAGGGTGGGATCAGTTTATCCCGGGACATGGACTTTTGCTCACTAAAATCGACTATGTCCGTTCCAGATGGGAAGGCGATGAGGTTAATGTCTTGATTAAAGGCAAACCAAGTCTGTTGGTGGATATTATCGAGGCTGATGGAAAGGAACCAAAATATAATCCCGACCAAGTTAATAATGGCTATTTAGGCAAGCAAGGCGATGCTTTCCCTGCCGGTGCAACAGAAAAAACAATGTTCTCCGCCAAGTGGAATTTCGCTAATGTTACAGAAACAAATGGCATTATCCGCTTCTTGTTTAATGGGGGAGTAGAGCAGGGATGTACAGTCGGTTTTTATGTTGGCGAACACGGTTCGGCTTCCGTTACTTCGGCTAAGGAAAAGGCTCCGTTTGCCGGCGTCACCTTGCCCGATGTAACTCCTAAAAGCGGTTACACTTTCTTAGGATGGGCAAGCCGGAAAAACAGTTCTAATCCCGATGCCGGACAGGCTGGTGACAAGTTTTATCCGATGACCGATTGTAGCGTTTATGCCGTTTTTCAAGACAATACCAGATTTTGGGTTAATTATGACTTCAAAGGCGTTGAAATCGGAGACTACTTCAATTTTAACGGAGCTTATGTCAAAACAAACTCTATCAAGGATATTGGAATCAGTTTTGGCCAAAAAGACGGATATGTCATTCCCGCTGCCGCCTCTTGTTTCGTTAAAGTCGAATGTGGGGGAAAAACGCTGACTGATGCTGTCACCTTTACGAAAGACTCTCTCTTTGTGAATATTTCAGCGGCAGATATTGTTAGTGATATTTATATTACGATCAAAAACAGCCGTTTCCAGGATGAAAATGGATGCACCGACTATGAGCATATCTTTACTGCCGCATGCGGTGTCGGTACTAATGATTTGAGCGGATATGAATGGCAGGTGAAAATCGGAAATCCCGAGGCTGAAATTACATTTGACAATAATGCTGTCAAGTTCGGTTCTGGCACCAGACCGTCCAAAGGAGTTAGTTTTTATACTACTGAAACATCTGGATGTGGCGTCAAAAAAGTTGAAGTTGAGGCATTTATGGCAAGTAATGGCGATGCAATGTTGGATGTCTATCTCGCCGGTAACTTTATTGGCAATTCAGAAGAATTGACGACAACACCGACAGTCTTTTCCTACGAATTGGATGAACCGAAAACGGGAAGTCTCATGATCTCCTTCACCAATTCTACTAAGGCTGTTTATGTGAAGCGTATTGCTGTCTTCTATGAATATCTTGACCCATCTAAGCAGGATGACGATATACACAATCCTGACGATGACATTGAACCCCAACCGGAACCCGATCCTGAACCGGATCCGGAGCCGGAACCCGACCCGGAAGCGATTGAGAATATTACAACCAACCCTGATGTGACCATTTATGACTTGCAGGGGCGTCGTGTGATTCCTCATCAGCCCGGATTATATATCGTTTCGGATGGTACTATGATGCGGAAAATCGTTATTCGCTGATAATATATATTATATATAAGGTGTAAAATATAAAACATAATATTGCAATGGCAAAAGCATTTCAAAAAATCTACACTCAAATTACTGCCATCACCAAGGCTACTTGTTCCTTGCGTGCCGAAGGTGTCGGAAACGACGAACTTGCACTCGTGAATGGCAAACTTGCCCAGGTCGTTAAGATTATGGGTAACGAGGTCACTCTACAGGTTTTCCAAGGAACTGAAGGTATTCCTACCAATGCCGAAGTCGTTTTCCTTGGTAAAGCTCCAAGTCTTAAAGTGAGCGACCAACTCTCTGGACGTTTCTTCAACGCTTATGGTGAACCTATTGACGGCGGACCGGCGGTTGAAGGAGAGGAAGTGGAGATTGGTGGTCCTTCTGTGAACCCAGTTCGTCGTAAACAACCCTCTGAACTCATTGCTACGGGTATCGCTGGTATTGACCTGAACAATACCCTCGTTTCTGGACAGAAGATTCCTTTCTTCGCCGATCCTGACCAACCATATAACCAGGTAATGGCTAACGTCGCACTGCGCGCACAGGTCGATAAGATTATCCTTGGCGGTATGGGACTGACAAATGATGACTATCTATATTTCAAAAATGTCTTTACTAATGCCGGATTGCTGGACCGCATCGTTTCCTTCGTCAATACGACGGAAAACCCTGCCGTTGAGCGACTCCTTATTCCGGATATGGCTCTGACGGCTGCCGAATATTTCGCTGTGCAGAAACGCGAAAAAGTACTTGTCCTCTTGACCGATATGACCCTTTACGCGGATGCACTCGCTATCGTTTCCAACCGTATGGACCAGATCCCGTCCAAAGACTCGATGCCCGGTTCTCTCTATTCCGACTTGGCTAAGATTTACGAGAAAGCCGTTCAATTCCCCGAAGAGGCTGGTGGCGGATCTATCACAATTATTGCCGTTACTACACTTTCCGGTGGAGATATTACACACGCTATTCCTGACAATACAGGTTATATTACCGAAGGACAGCTTTACCTGCGCCGTGACTCTGATATCGGTAAAGTCATCGTTGACCCGTTCCGTTCACTCTCACGTCTGAAACAATTGGTTGCCGGCAAAAAGACCCGCGAAGACCATCCGCAGGTTATGAACGCCGCCGTTCGCCTCTATGCCGACGCTGCAAATGCCAAAACTAAACTCGAGAACGGCTTCGATCTGACCGACTATGATGAGCGTTGCCTCAAGTTCGCTAAAGAGTACAGTAATGACATCTTGGCTATTGATGTCAACATCGACACAACGGAAATGCTGGATGTTGCTTGGAAACTCTTCGCTAAATACTTCAAACCCGAAGAGGTGAATATCAAGCAGGCTCTCGTTGATAAATATTGGAATAAATGACAAAATAGGAAATGAATAAATAATCCGATTTTTTCATGGCTATTACCTATCAATTTAATAAAACATCGCTGCAGGGATTGGAGAAAAACCTTAAAATGCGGCAGAGGACACTTCCTACGCTACAAAGCAAAGAGTCCGCACTTCGTCTGGAAGTCAAAAAGGCGAAGGACGAAGTCAAAGCTCTTGACGAGGAAGTGAACAGGCGCATTAAGGACTACGACAAAATGATTGCGCTCTGGGGAGAATTTGACACTTCGCTCATTCATGTCGATGATGTCAAAATGTCTGTCAAAAAAATCGCGGGAGTACGTATTCCTATTCTTGAGGAAGTGGTTTATTCAACCAAATCTTTCTCCATTTACGACTCACCAAAGTGGTTCTACGATGGATTTGAGCAACTTAAAGCCATTGCAGACATTGGCATCAGGCAGGAGTTCGTGCATCGAAAAGTCGATTTGCTTGAGTATGCGCGTAAAAAGACTACACAAAAGGTTAATCTCTTTGAAAAAGTGCAAATCCCGGGCTACCAGGACGCTATTCGTAAAATCAAACGCTTCATGGAAGACGAAGAAAACCTCTCCAAATCCTCACAAAAAATTGTGAAAGCGAAACGCCAGCGGGAAGCCGATAATGCGCAACAAGGAAAGGAGGCTGCTCTATGATTACTCCGATGAAGAAATATACATTCCTCGTTTTTCATCACGACTATGATTCCTTCTTGAAGGAACTGCGGAATGCGGGGGTGGTACATGTTACACAACGGGCTGCCGGACTGGCGGATGATGCTGAACTTCAGCAACTTATCACACGCCGCTCTGACATTCAGCGTATTATTCGTCAGGGGGCTTCGGATCAACTGCTTCAGGTAAAAAACGAACTCGACTCACAAATCCGCACTGCGCAGCAAGAGGCTGACCGCGTCGCTGTTTGGGGGGGATTCTCCTCGGATAAGGTCGCACAGCTCAAGCAAGCCGGATACACCTTGTATTATTACACGTGTCCCAAATCAAAGTTTGTGGCGGAGTGGGGTGTCATTATCGCGGAGCAAAAGGATACTGTCTATTTCGTTTCGCTTGATAATACGGCGGTTAATTTGGATGTGGCTACCGAAGTCAAGTTAACCAAATCTGCAAATGAATTGGAACTGGATATTCAGCAACTCAAAACGCAGTTGGCAACCGTAAACGCCCAAATTGAAGAATGGCAGCGGACTCAACTTGCTTCCTGCCAAAACGAATTGGCTGATATTGAAAAACAAATTGACTGGAAGAAGGTTACACTCAATACCGAAAGTAAAGCTGACGGTGCATTATCTGTATTGGAAGGCTTCTGCCCGATTGAGGATACGCAGGCGTTGGAGGATAAACTCAAATCGCTGCCACAGGCTCTTTATTACGAGTCCGAAGACCCTCAACCCGAAGACAATACGCCGATTAAACTGCACAATAATTGGTTCACACGCCTCTTTGAGCCGCTGACCGGCATGTATGGCTGGCCATCTTATGGAGAGTTTGACCCGACACCTGTTTTGGCTCCTTTCTACCTTCTGTTCTTCTCTATGTGTATGGGCGATGCCGGATATGGTATTTTGCTCATTGCGTTGGGATTGCTCATTCACTATAACAAAGTGAAAATCAGCATGTTCGAAGGACTTGGTCCTATCATTGCCACACTGGGAGTCGGAACATTGGTGGTCGGATTCTTCTTGGGGACGGCGTTCGGTATGGATCTTAGTGCCTTGTTCCCGGGCATTGATTACCTCTTCCTCAATGGCAAAGTGGTTACCGAAGGGGGAGTACGCTATCTCACCAAAGCCGCATATGCCGCACAGGGACTTGAAGGCGGTTACGATGTTGCTATGGTTTTGGCTATATTGATAGGTGTATTCCATATCTGTCTCGCTATGGTTATCAAGGCGGTTTGCTACACCAAACGCTTTGGTTTCCGTGCCCAGCTCGGTACTTGGGGATGGACATTGCTCATTGTCGGAGGTATCTCCGCTTTCGTTATTTGTCTTGCTCTCTCAGTGCCGATGAATGTCACCAAGATTGTGCTTATCACCATTGCCGCTATTTCTGCCTTGGGTATTTACATCTTTAATACCCCGGGACGAAATCCGCTCGTCAATATCGGTGCCGGCTTGTGGGATACATACAATATGGCTACTGGTATCTTGGGCGACACTCTTTCTTACATCCGTTTGTATGCTCTCGGATTGGCTGGCGGTATGTTGGGGGGCGCGTTCAACGACCTCGGTTTGATGGTTATGGGTGGGTCGACTGCCGGTGCTACTTGGCAGTGGATTCCCTTCATACTCATTTTGCTGGTCGGACACGTACTCAACCTCGCTATGTCTGCGCTTGGTGCATTTGTTCACCCCTTGCGTCTTACTTTCGTTGAGTATTTCAAAAACTCCGGCTACGAAGGAAAAGGTGTTCGCTATCAGCCTTTCAAATAATTAACGTCTAAATGGTAAATAATTAAATAATTGAATGAATTTATGGAATTTTTAGGATTTCTCGGATGGGGACTTATGTTAGGTCTCGCCGGTGTAGGTTCTGCCTACGGAACAACTATCGCAGCCAATGCGGCTGAAGGTGCGTTGAAGAAAAACAAGGACAAAAGCAGCAGTTACATGATCTTGTCGGCTCTGCCCGCTACGCAAGGTTTGTACGGTTTTGTGGCTTTCCTTATGTGGGACAAGGCTGCTATTGCTGCTAATCCGGCTCTCTATTTCGGTATTGGTATCGCTGTTGGTCTCGTTTGCCTCTTTTCTGCTATTCGTCAAGGACAGGTTTGCGCTAACGGTATCGCCGGTATCGCTGCTGGACATGATGTTCAAACAAACACCATGATTTACGCCGCACTGCCTGAGTTCTACGCTATTCTTGCTCTCGTTGGTGCCTTGATGGTATAATTCATCTTTTATAAATGTAGAGTCATGGTTCGCTATGGCTCTGCATTTCTTTTTGTGAGTACCGTTTTCAAATATATTGTTCTGCTTGTTCTGCTCCTGCCGCTTCATCTGCCGCAAGGGGTGGAGTACACTTGTTCTGAGAACCGATCTTCTCTTCCTCAACAGACTGTTGTCGATATGCCGGACGCTTGTCCGCTCATGCCGGACTGGCAGGAAGTTACTACACCGGCTCCCTTTTGGGCGCAAATGCAACGTGATAGGCGGGTTCCCGCTTCACAGTATCGTTTCCCGCAAGTGTCTCGCAGAAACAGCATTCGGCTCATCGCTGAAACGTTGCGCGTCACCTTGTGGTGGGCGGACAACGCTTTTCACAAATTAAATATCCCCGCTTGTTCAATCGGTTTTCCGTTTCATTCTTTCTGGTAATTCATTTCACATCCTATTGTCTTCTATTTGGAAAATAATGTTTTGTGAAATTAATGAAAGAATAAAATTATGGATACATCTGTTATTATCATGACGGTTGTCCTTTTGGCGATTGCCGTTGTGCCGTTCCTTATTCTCTCTTTCCGAAAGGATAAACCACGGGAACGATAATCAAGAGCAACAAACAAAGAAGTAATCATTCTTCTTTTCCCCCGCCTTGCAACACAGGGTGGGGGATTTTTTGCGTTTTTTGCCGGTTTTTACAATAATTTTGCATTTTTATTTGTACGGTTCAAAATAAAGCCGTAATTTCGCAGTCGATTTTAACCCTCAAATTTTTAAGTGTATGAAAAAGAGTCTTTTTGTATTGTTCGCGCTGTTGATGACAGCTCTTACTGCAAACGCCGTGGAAGAGGCGATTTATTATGTAGCTGGTAGCATGACTGATTGGCAGGTTTCCGAGACCTACCAACTTACCCGTAACACGGAAGCTGCAGCCGGCATTGATGAGTTCATGGTTACGATTGATCTGAAAACTACTGACATGTTCAAGATTGCCAAAAGCATGGACGGTAAAAACATCAATAAATGGTATCCGGATGGTATGGAAAATGCCTATGGCGAGAATGGCGAAATTCTCAAAGATGGCAAATACACCGTTTATTTCCGTCCCAATGCTGATGGTGGTACAGATTGGTTCTATAACGTCATCTA
>CAJOKE010000001.1 GCA_905235225.1 Paludibacteraceae bacterium | reverse complement strand
ATTAGCGATATGTCCCAAGTAATACCAGCAGATTTTATCCATGAGTTACATGGAAAAATGAGTAGCAAAAGCAACGGCTACTTCTATATGTCCAAGAAAACGGGCAAGATGTATTTCCGTTCGCGCGAAGAAGGCTATCAGGCAAAACAGTCTCCTCGGCAGAAATGGAACTCTGCGGCTTTTGCGTACGCGCACAAGCAACTCCATGCTATCGAAGCAAACGCCGAACTGACTGCACAAATGGAGGCGGATTATGAGGCTGCGCACCATAAGGCATCTAATGGTAAGGAATATACTACCGCCCATGCATGGAAGTTCAATTCCTTGCTTTGGGAGTGGAAGAAAGAGAATCCGATGGAAGAATAAATACGTAATAATACGAAAATTTTAGTAAAACTTTCCTATTTTATTGTATATGTCGAAAAAATGTAGTATCTTTGCACAATAATAAAATCGGAAACAAAAGGCATAATGACATCAGATGAGTTAAAAAACATATTAAAAGAACGTGAGAAACGGACATTAGAGTATAAACGAGCATGGGCGGAGGTTCCCGGTAGTTTATATGAGACGGTGTGTGCGTTTTTGAATCGTGATGGAGGAATTATATTACTTGGAGTGGAAGATGACAGAACTATACCTCAAGGTGTAAACCCAATAGTGATTGATCAATTTTGTGCAAGAATATTGCCAATATGAGTAACAATCCGCAAAAGTTATCCCCTACATTTTTGTTACAACCGGAGATTGTTGATATAGAAAACAAGAAAGTAATCGTTATATCCGTTCCCTCAAGTAGCCAAGTTCATCATACATCGGGGAGAATCTATGATAGGAGTGCTGATGGAGACTTTGAATTGAAAACCGATACCGCCATAAGTGCTTTATATCTGCGTAAGAGTCAGCAATATTCAGAGAATCAAATATATCCATATGTACGTCTTGAGCATTTGAAATCTGATACCATAGAGAAAGCCAAAAATCTAATTCGTAATACAAATTCAACACATCCATGGCTGACATTAAGTGAGATGGATTTCTTTAAACAAGCGAATCTTTTCCATCAAGACTATATGACAGGTCAAAAAGGATTTACATTAGCGGCATTAATGTTATTCGGGAAGACAGATGTGATTCAGAGTGTACTTCCATATTATAGGATTGATGCCGTTGTGCGTATAGAAGATACTGACCGATATGATGATAGATTGACATTATATGGTAATATCATTGATGATTATGAAGCACTCATGGAATTTTTGGCGAAGCATTTGCCCGATAATTTCTATCAAGAAGGAGATCAGCGAATATCACTGAGAGATAAGATATTTCGTGAGATAGTTGCCAATATGTTGGTGCATCGAGAATATCAAAATGCAATACCGACCATTTTAGAGATTACGAAGGAAGGCATAATAGCAAAAAACGCAAACAAGCCACTAAAAGCCGGACCTGTGACATTAGCGAATTATACACGATATCCTAAAAATCCGCATATGGCTAATTTTTTTGTCCAAATTGGTCGCGCAGAACATCTTGGGTCTGGAATTCGAAATATTTATAAATACACACCAGTTTATACCGGCAAACAACCCAAGATAGACGATGAAGATGTGTACACGGTGCTCATTCCTTTGCCACTTGGATTTACCAAAAGATTAGAAAATACTATTATACAAAAGGATATACAAAAGAAATTGATAGACCGGGGTATACGATTAACAGAAAATCAGCTGAAAGTAGTGATAGCTATTAGTGAAAATTCTTCTATAACCAAAGAAGAAATCAGCTTTAATTACAATATTGCTATTTCTTCGCTAAATACGGCTATTTCATCGCTTAAAAAGAAAGGTATCATAGAGAGAAAAGGTGGAAGAAAATATGGTGAATGGATGCTTGTCCTTTCCTAAAATTCTTGCATACAAAAGACATACAAAAGACATACAAAAGACATACAACAAAATATATACAAAGTAAGAAATCAAAGGTACAAGATGCTGAAGAAAGCATGATATTCGGAATAGATACATATTCATCTCGTCTTGCTATCATCGCGGATGATGGAACGCGACTGACGTATGGAGAGTTGGCGGAGCGGGTGGCAGCGAGGGCAAAGGAGTTGCAGAAAGGTGTTCTGCAGTTCTGCTTGTGCCGGAATGATATAACGAGCGTTGTGGAATATCTGGCTTGTTTGGAGGCCGAAGCACCGGTGGTGTTGCTGGATGCAACCAAAGATGCCGAGACGATTGAGAACTTGCGGAAGATATACAAACCCGGCGAAACGAAATGTCATCCGGATTTGGCGTTATGTTTGACCACGAGCGGCAGTACAGGCTCGCCGAAATTAGTGCGACTGACGAAACGCAATATACTCGCCAATGCAACATCGATTGCGGAGTATCTGCAGATAGACGAGAACGAGCGACCGATAACGATGCTGCCGATGTATTATTCATACGGGCTAAGCATCATCAATAGCCATCTGTTAAAAGGAGCTACGATTCTGCTGACGGATAAGACCTACGCGCAGCGCGAGTTTTGGAACTTCCTGAAAGAGAACGAGGCTACCTCCATGTCAGGTGTGCCTTATACGTGGGAACTATTGAGACGACTGCGGTTCATGCGGATGGACCTGCCTTCCGTGAAAACGATGACGCAAGCCGGAGGCAAACTAAATGCAGAGATAGCCAAAGAATATATCCAATGGGCAAAGTCGCAAGGCAAGCGATTTGTCGTAATGTACGGACAGACGGAGGCAACAGCGCGGATGAGTTACCTGCCGTGGGAGAAGGCCGAAGAGAAATATGCCAGTATAGGTGTCGCTATCCCCGGAGGAGAGTTCTCGCTGGCAGAAGATGGCGAACTGATTTACAAGGGTGAGAATGTCTCAATGGGGTATGCCGAGTGTGCGGGGGACTTAATGAAAGGCGATGATAACCATGGTATCCTGCATACCGGCGATATGGCGCGAGTGGATGAAGACGGATATTACTATATCACAGGGCGCAAAAAACGCTTTGTGAAGATATGGGGTAATCGTTGTAACCTTGACCAGATTGAGCAGATCGTAAAAACAATCACAACCTCTTGCGCTTGTGTCGGAGTAGATGATAAGGTGACGGTTTTTGTAACGCAAGGGGGATTAGAGAAAACGATTATTGATCTGTTAGCAGCCAAGACCGGGCTTAATCCGATTGCTTTTCAAGTAAAGCAGATAGAGACTATTCCCATTTCGCCATCCGGTAAGATTGATTATCTACAATTACAGCAAATGATATAATGCATACAATAGACGAAATATTAGAGATTGCTCCGTATTCGATGGACCGAGAGGCAAAACGGTTGATGCTAAATGCACGGTTGCAGGAACTGACGCGTGTACATTATAAAAACTGTGCAGCATATGCGAGTATGATGGATGCTGTGGGACTGGATATCAATAACTTGCCGGAATATAACAAATTGCCATTCTTGCCGGTACGCCTGTTCAAAGAGATGGAACTTTGTTCGTGCTCTAAAGAAGAGGTAGTAAAAACAATGACTTCCAGCGGAACAACAGGGCAGCAGGTAAGCAAGATTTTTTTAGATAGAGCAACCTCTGCAGCACAAACGAAATGCTTAACGAAGATAGTTTCGGATTTCTTAGGTACTAAACGTGTGCCGATGCTGATTTTGGATAGTTCGGCGGTAATCAAAAACCGTGCGATGTTTTCTGCTCGCGGAGCCGGAATATTGGGATTCTCAATGTTCGGTAGTAAACGACAATATGCGCTGAATGAGGAAATGGAGTTGGATGTTGAGGGACTGAAGCAATTCTTAGATGAGCATCAAGGAGAAACCATTTTCCTTTTTGGTTTCACTTTTATGATCTGGCAGCATTTCTATAAGAAACTGTTGGAAACCGGCTATCGTCCTGATCTGAGCAAAGGTATCTTGATTCATGGAGGAGGATGGAAAAAACTTGTATCCGAGCAAGTATCGCCGGTTGAGTTCAAGCAGCGGTTGCATGAGGTGTGTGGTATTCTGCCGGAGAATATCCATGATTATTACGGTATGGTGGAACAGACCGGAACGATATATATGGAGTGTGAGTGCGGACACTTGCATACATCGGTGTTCTCGGATGTACTGATAAGAAGACCATTGGATTTTAGCCTGGCAGAGATTGGCGAAGAAGGTATTATCGAGGTGGTCAGTGTGCTACCGGAGAGTTATCCGGGGCATGTGTTGCTGACCGAAGATAAAGGTGTCATTTTGGGCGAAGATGACTGTCCTTGTGGACGAAAAGGTAAGTATTTCAAGATAAACGGACGATTGAAAAATGCGGAGATCCGTGGATGTAGTGATACATATGCAGCTAAGTTTAAGTAAATGAAAGAAATCAATAACATAGAATGGCTTCATGGCTCCATGGAATCATTGGATGAGCGTCCATTAGTGCCTTTCGCAGAGGAGGTGATAGATGCATTGGATGCGCTATCCAAAGCCCTTATGCATGACCCGCAATCCCGTCTTTATCCGGATGTGGTGACGTTTGCATTCTTCTGCAGGCGAGGAAATCTAATGAAGCTACGAGAGCAATCAGTAGTCAGCATTCAGCCGTCAGTGATAAGATTAGGTCGAGGCATAATCTTCCACATTGCTCCGAGTAACGTACCGGTCAACTTTGCTTATTCGGTAGTAGCCGGTTTGCTGGCAGGGAATACGAATGTGGTACGCGTGTCTCAGAAGCAATTTCTGCAAGTGGATATTATAGTGAGACATATGTGCGAGATAGGAATGAAACGGCTTGCTGTTGTGCGCTATCCGCATGAGAGTAATGCCAATGAAGTGTTCTCCGCGATGTGTGATGTACGTGTGATATGGGGTGGGGATGCTACGATTGCTACTATCCGTCAGAATGCTATCCCGCCAAGGGCTTTTGATATATGTTTTGCAGATCGATATTCTATCGCTGCCATCAATTCGGATGAACTGACAACTGACAAATTGAATCCTGAAAACTTGAATCAGCTCGCTGAGCGCTTCTACAACGATACCTACCTCTTTGACCAGAATGCATGTTCTGCTCCGCATCTGGTGGTATGGACTGGAAGTCATGTAGAGGAAGCAAAACAACTATTCTGGGATGCAGTGCAGCAAGTGGCTGAGCAGAAATATCAGTTCCAAGAAGTGATGGCTGTAGATAAGCTTACAGCGTTATATAAACAATCATGCGCGATGCCGACAAGCGAGGAGCATACGAAGAATAACCTCTTACGACGTGTGGAGATTGCAGAACTGCCGACTGACATCGATTCGTTCCGTTGTGCCGGTGGGTACTTTACGGAATATACTGCGTCCTCATTGAACGAGATTGCTCCGATTGTGAACAATAAGTACCAGACCTTGGCGTACTTTGGCTTTGAGAAGCAAGAACTGGAAGATTTCGTGCTGAGTAACCGACTGATTGGCATCGATCGAATTGTTCCATTTGGCGAGACAACGGCTTTCTCGCTGACTTGGGATGGAATGAACTTAATTGAACGAATGAGTAGGGTAATAGATATACTATGACGCTAAATGCTAAACATATTTTTGCTTTGTTAGCAGTAAACATGCTATATGCCAGTACATCGCTCTTCTCGAAGTACGCTGCGCAGCAAGAGTTTTTATCGTTTGCGTATTGCATCGGTTTAGCTTCAGCAGTTGGCGTGATGGGACTATATGCAATCTGTTGGCAGCAAGTGTTGAAAAGGATTGAACTCAGTACAGCATATATGTTTAAAGGCACGAGCTTGATATTCGTGATGTTGCTTGCATTTGTGGTCTTTGGCGAAGCGATTACGACAATGAATATATTAGGTGCTTGTGTAATAATTGTAGGTATTGTGTTATACGCCAAGGAATAAACATCAAACGTCAAACATAGAATGTATTACCTTCTCGTCATATTATCGGTCTTTGCTGCGGCATGTGCGCAGATGTTGCTCAAACAGGGGGCACGAAAGAATTATGTTGGTTTCTGGTGTCAATACCTCAATCCGTGGGTGATAGGCGGCTATGCTATCATGGCTTGTAGTCTGATTCTCAATATCTTCTGCATGAGCCACGGTGTGCAGGCAAAAGAGGTAAGCGTGATAGAGTCTATGAGTTATCTCTTTGTACCGTTGTTGGCGTTTATGCTATTTAAAGAGAAATTGGGATGGAGGAAGATAGGAGCAATTGGAATTATAATGGTTGGAATAATAATATTTTTTGTATGAGAATACCCTTTAATAAACCACATCTCACTGGTAAAGAGGCGCACTACATGTATCAAGCCGTATATAACGGCAAGTTGTCCGGAAACGGAGAGTTTACGAAGAAATGTCAACGTTTCTTTGAAGAACGCTATGGCTTTAAGAAATGTCTGCTAACAACGTCCGGTACAGACGCGTTGGAGATGTGTGCGATGTTGTGTGATTTAAAACCGGGTGATGAAGTCATTATCCCAAGTTATACCTTCGTTAGTACTGCATTAGCTTTTCTCCGCGAGGGAGCAAAAGTCGTTTTTGCGGATTCCATGAAACGCAATCCGAATATGGATGCAGAGACTATCGAATCCCTCATCACTCCGCGTACCAAAGTTATCGTACCGGTTCATTATGCAGGTGTCGCATGTGACATGGATGTTATTATGTCTATCGCCCAGAAGCACAACCTTCTCGTAGTCGAAGATGCCGCCCAAGCAATTGATAGCTACTATATCTCGCATAGGTGTTGCGATGGTCGGTTTGCCCCTTCAGGGGAAAACCCACGGAAAGAGGCTACTATATTACCACTCGGTGGCATCGGTCATCTCGCCGCTTTCTCTTTCCACGAGACGAAGAATATCACCGCCGGAGGTGAGGGCGGTTTGTTGGTAGTCAACGACGAGCGATTCATCCGTCGCGCAGAAATCATATGGGAGAAAGGCACCAACCGCGCCGAGTTTTTCCGCGGGGCAGTAAATAAATACGGCTGGGTAGATATGGGTTCGTCTTTCTTACCGGCAGAGATCAATGCTGCTTTCCTCTGGGCACAATTAGAAAATCTTGATGATATCCAAGCTAAGCGTAAGGCTCTCTGGAACTGTTATTACGAAAGGTTGTCCCTTTTAGGGAAAAACCTACGGAAAGAGGCTGGGGTTGCTCCCTTCTCAATGCCAGATGTCCCCGATTACGCAAGTAACAACGCTCATATGTTCTATTTGATTTGTCGTAACTTAGAGGAACGTACCGCTCTCATTAAACATCTCAAAGAGAACAACGATATATTGGCTGTATTCCATTATTTGAGTTTGCATAGCAGTGCCTATTATGTCGATAAACACGATGGTCGTGCTCTCCCGGAATGTGATCGTTATGCAGATACTTTGGTTCGTCTTCCGATGTTCTATGATCTGGAGATAGAAGATGTGGAGAAGATATGTGAAGTGATAAAAGGTTTTAGTTTCAATTAACATCATGTTATTATGAAGATTGATTTTACAAAATCAGGAATGAATAAATGGTCATTGTTGATACTATATATATTGATGGTGACGTTTATGCTATTTAGGGGAATTAAAGATTTTAACGTTCCCTATAATGCTCATCTGCAGCTGGGGGAGTTCATCGCTTATGATAGTGGTGACACACATAGTTATTTAGACCAGATTGAAGAATATATCCAGACCGGTGAATATAGTGTAGGTTCAGTTGAAGAAAAAAATGTAGGTCGCGGACCATACTATGGTGCATACTATTATTTATTCAGGCAGTTTTTGCCGACGCCAAAAGCCCTTGATGCATTAGCTATTTTGCAGATTCTTTGGTATGCATTGGCGATAATCTTGCTGATGCTGATAGTTGAACCATATATAAAATATAAAGCGTGGGTATGGCTATTCCCGTGTTGTATATTTCTTTTACATACTGGTCTTTTGTATTTACCACGTATTGCGACAGACGCTATTGCAACGAGTCAACTAATATGCTTTGCATATTTTTATGTGCGATTCAATAGAACCGGCAATTTATGGTCATTGGGCTGGGCGGCATTGTTCCTTGCCATGGCTTCTGTTATGAAACCATACTTGCTTCCAATCTATGCGCTCTGTTTCTTTGATTGGGCCTTTGCTAATAAGATATTTAATTTCAAACGATGGGCCACCTATGTGGGTATTATGTCTTTGCCTTTAGTTGTTATTTGTTTGCCTTTTACTATTCGTAACGCGGTTACGTTACATACTTTTGCACCTATGCAGAATACAATGTATGCCGGAGGAAAAAACGACCCGGTTAATGCAGCAATGCGCAATATGGTGCGTGTTTGGGGTGAAAATCATACGGAGTGGGGTGGTTTAGGGACATTCTTTATGCCGTGTGAAGGTTTTACGTATAATCATGAATTACCATCACACATATACACTAACGAATATAGCAAAGAGGATTTATATATGTTGGCAGAACAATGTCAAGAATATCAAATACTGAATTCCGGTTACAAAAAGGACTCTTTGGAAGGTGTACTTGTAGAAACGATGACGCGTTATAAGAATGCTTATATCACAGAGCATCCCTTATGGCGTATACGTGCATCATACAAGCAAATGACTTTCCTTATCCAACCGCCATCATTAAATTTCAATCACCGACACACAGGTATTCGTCATTTTATATCCAATGGATTGGTACTACTTTCATGGGGATTGGCGTGGCTGTTGTTAATAGGCGGTGCCATGGGATTATTGCTTATAATCAGAGACATTAGTGACTTGCGATTTGTAACATGGATAACACTTTATATATTGCTATTCTTCTCATTATTATTGGCTGGTGAGGGGCGTTTCTTCCTCATCGGAAAATGGCTCAATGCTATAGGGTTAGTTGTATTATGTGACAAATGTATTTCATCTGTTTTAAAGCATAAAAACTAACCGATGAATTTAAAATATGGTGTTTTTGTCAATACAAGAAAATATATGAAAAATCCAAAAGTATCTATAGTACTGCCTTGTTATAATGGGGCAAAGATGATAGGTAAGGCAATAGAGAGTGTTATTGCGCAAACCTATAAAGATTGGGAGTTGATCATAGTGAACGACTGCTCTACGGATAATACCTTAGAAGTGGCGCAATCGTATGCTGAAAAAGATCAACGTATTCGCGTGTTTTCTAATGAGAAAAACTCCAAGTTACCGGCTACACTCAATCATGGTTTTCGCGAGGCAAAAGGTGAACTCTGGACGTGGACATCGGATGATAATCTGCTATTACCTACGATGTTGGAAGAATTTGTAAACTATTTTGATACACATCCAGATGTGGGGTTTGTTGTTGCAGATGAAGAATATATAGATATGCAAGGCAATGTGTTAGGCACCCATACAATCCCGGACGACGTAGAATTACGATTGCCCCTCAATTGTTTCATTGGTGCAGCATTTATGTACAAAGCAGAAATCGCACAAAAGATAGGTGAGTATAGAGTGGATTTATTTTTGGCTGAGGACTTTGAGTATTTTCTTCGCCTAAACGATAATTGCCAATTAGCACATTTGCCGAAAGTTCTTTATCAGTATCGAGCCAATCCCGGATCGTTAACTGCTACAAAACAAAAAGAGATTGCAGAATGTCTATGCCGATTCCGTATTGATTATTTGTCGAAAGCGGAAGAACATCTCAAAGATTATCCTAAATATATAGCATTGTATTATTACCGTATAGTAGATAATTTATCTGGAATAGAAAAATGGAAGTACTATTTGCAGTTCGCAAAGAAACTCCCATATCTGTTTGGGATAAGATATATTTTTATTCACGTGCCACATAGATGGTTCAAGATACAAAAGGGAGATTTTGTTTGATAATGCTAACCCGCAAGGAACTATATAATATGTTCGGATGGCGGACAAAACGCCATTTGGTAGTAATCGAGTCAGACGACTGGGGGACTATACGTATGCCGTCTCATGAGGTGTACAAGGAATTTTTACGTCATGGCATCCATGTTGATAGAGATCCATATTGCCGATATGATAATTTGGCTACGAAGCATGATCTGGAGAACCTATTTGATGTCCTGCAATCCGTTAAGGACAAGAATGGTCATCCGGCAGTAATAACGGCTAATACACTATCTGCTAATCCCGTCTTTGATAAGATAAAAGAGAGCAATTTTACGCAGTATTTCTTTGAACCCTTCACGGAAACGCTCAAGCGCGATGCTGCGCATGCAGACGCCTTCGCCATGTGGAAGCAAGGTATGGCTGCAGGAGTTTTCCATCCGCAGAGCCATGGTCGCGAACATTTGTATGTAAAAAAATGGCTCAAAACACTACGTGAGGGTGATCCGGTGACACGAACAGCCTTTGATTTAGGTATGGGGATTGACTTCCCATGTGGATCCGTCGATTAAGGACTATTATATGGGAGCGTTTAATTCATCTGAAGATTCAGATATCCGTGACTTTGAGTCGATTATAAGCGATGCGTTGCAGATGTTCAAAGATATATTCGGTTATAATTCCCTTTCGTTTATTCCTACTACCTATACATGGAGTCCGAAAATAGAACCTTGTTTAGTCCATCATGGAGTTAGATATATCCAGAGTACTTTTCAACAAAAGATTCCTCTCGGAGATGACAAAGGCGTGAGAGTGTTATATCGTGGTTTTCAAGGGACTAAAACGAGATCCGGATTGATTCGTCTTCATCGCAATTGTTTCTTTGAACCATCCACAAAAGAAAATTATGATTGGGTTATGGATTGCCTGCAACGAGTTGAGATTGCTTTTCGTTGGGGAAAGGCTGCCAATATATGTGTACATCGTTTGAACTTTATAGGTTCGATAGAAACTAAGAATACAGATAGAACTTTACCGATGTTCAAGCGATTATTGCAAGAGATAGTTAAACGGTGGCCGGATGTGGAGTTCGTCACATCAGATCAATTGGGAAGAATAATAGCAGGTTGTTGATGATGTAATTAATAAACCATGAAAGACGAGAGGCAAATTCCATCCAAAATAAAAAAGTATCTTGACGAGATAGCTGAAAGATTATGGATGCAACCAAGTCATGCATGTGCTATGGTCGGTGCAGGCTTCTCTATCAATGCTATCAAGTCGGATTCTTCTGTATCAAATCCGCCAACTTGGTCCAAATTGGCAGATTTAATGCTGGATAAATTGTATGACAAGTCATCCAGACCGAATACAGAATATTTGGATGTATTAAATATAGCAGACGAGTTTCAAGCCTCAAAAGGGATGGGGGAAATGAATCGATTTATCGAGGACAGCATACCGGACAAGAAGTTATTCCCATCCGAGTTGCATAAAAAATTTATGTCTCTGCCTTGGGCTGATGTATTAACGACTAATTATGATACATTATTGGAGCGTGCTGCAGATTTAATCGTAGATAGGAATTATGAGCGAGTTGTTTCCAAAGAAAAATTAGTATTATCTCATTCTCCCCGTATCATCAAACTGCATGGTAGTTTTCCGTCTAATCCTCCATATGTCATATCTTCTGAAGATTATCGTCGTTATCCGATAGACAACGCAATATTAGTAAATACTGTTCAGCAATCCTTGATTGAAAATACTTTATGTTTGTTTGGCTTTTCAGGTGATGACCCTAATTTCCTTAAGTGGATTGGCTGGATTCGTGATAATTTAGGTGATAATATGCCGAGAATATATCTAATCGGATATTTTAATTGTCAGGATTCCAAACTCAAGTTATTAGATAAAAGACGCATCATAATGGTAGATTTAGCCCCGATGTGTAAGAGTAGTGACGATATCTATAACGCATTGATGGATGTAGTATCATATTTGCATGAAACTCATTCTGCTCCTGAAAAATGGGGAACAAGAGGAATTCCTATTGGTGGAATTCATAATAAGGGGATAACTGCTCAAAGTTTGATTAAGTGCCTCAAACAGCAACGCGAGTCATATCCGGGGTGGAAGATCGTTCCATATCAAAAGCGTCGTCGAATTATGGATCAGTTATATTATTTCCCCCATGTAATATGGCAAGATATAAAAGCCCCATATGATATTCAACTTCTATATGAGTATAATGATTTGTTTGAAAAAGCATCGTTATCTATCCCAATGGATGATGTTGACCGATATAGAGACATATTAAGTCGGTACTTTCCATTTGAAAATATAGATGGTAAAGCGGAAGAAGGTGTTTTGACACAAAAAAATCACTCTCAATGGGATTGGTCTGAAATACAGCAAATGTGGCTCTATTTACATATGGCATTGCTTCGTTTTTATAGAGAAACGGGTATGCAGAATGAATGGAAAAATGAGTACGACATCCTATATACCCGACGTAACCGATTAAAGGCTGATACAATTGCTGAATTATATTATGAGTTATGTCTTCATGATATTTACATGTTTGAATTACATTTGTTAGAAGAACATGTCAAGGAGTGGGGAATGTATCCTCTTTCGCCTTTTTGGAAAGCAAAGATGGCATCATTAATTGCTGAGTTCTTTGATATAAGCGAGGCGCAGAATATTTTGGAAGACGCATTGCGTGAGGAACGTGAATCACAAAATTTAGTGCCGGTTAATAGTGATTATAATTTTGTATCAGTTGAATCAGTAATTTTACTGTTAATAGAAAGGATTAGGTTTTCAAAATCAGTCTATGTCACGAAATCCCAATCACGTGCAGATTATTCTGAACGAATGAAAGAACTATGCCAATACGATTGTGATCCGGCTGGTGAGCTTATTTATTTTGAACATTGTATTCGACCTGTAAAAGACATTAATAATGAGAACAGAAAAGCAGCATTCGATTTAGGACGAATAACAACAAGTTTTACTCTTGGTCAGCCATCCAAGGATTACTTTTTGGCTCAACAGTATATCCGTGTAATAGAGGATATGGGTTATCCGATGCATTTACCTTTAGTAAATACAGTTGATAAAGAGTCTATAACTATTGCTTTGGCGAATATTAGTGACACCTACCCATGGGTAGTGAATGCCACTTTATTTAGATTAGGGAGCAAAGATATTGTTCATGAAATTTGGACTCGAAAATATTTGAACCATAAATCACGGAACGAGGTAGATGATATATTGAAACGATATATTGGATGTTGTAATTATATTTTATCAGACTCAGTCCAAGCATCAGACCAACGCAAAGCTTATTACTCGATTTTACCGGAGATAATGTCTCGATTAGTTACAAAAGCATCGTTTGAAGTCCGCCATGAGTTATTGTCAGTTATTGGTCGGTTTTTCTCCACTCCTCTTAATTTGCAAATAAATGGTTTGGAGATATTAGTTAAGAGACTTATTGAATCTTTCTCTATTCAAGAACAAGGGAACTTATTGGCAGAACTATTTGCTATGCCCTTCCCAAAATATAACAGTAATCCGCATTTTTTGTGGAAGCAAGAACCATTTAACTACTTGTCCTTAAATATTGATAGTGCGAGAATTAAGTTAGACGCAATGCGAGTCAATCAGGTAATCAATATGCTTTATGGTTCTAAAGTTGAGCGTTTTTTAGCCTTTGACCGGTTGCAATTTGTTTGTAGGAAGACTCTTTTGACCCCAAAGCAAGAAGAAGCATTCTCAAAGGCGTTGTGGAGTACAACAAACGCATATGGATTTCCTGAGGGATTAGAACTATATACATATTCAGTATATGCCCTTTTACCTCACCCTGCATATATAAATCCTCAAGAGTTACTCTGTAAATATTTTTCCGTCACGCCCTTGTTTGGAAAGAATACTTCAATATCGCGTGGCTATAACGAAATAAGTTACCATAATGTTATAAATGTATCAGACGATCATTATTCTTGGTCTGCGGAAGAAGTTAGGAACATAACGGATGATATTTTAGTTTGGTGGGATTCCATTAAGAGTAAACGTATGCCGGACAATGTCCCTGTAGTTTTACTTGATAATTACATGGATAATATCGAAGAGGGAATCCGTTATATTATCAAAATTCTTCATTTTACAATAATCCCTAATGTCCATTTATTGGATGACGACCATAAAGAACGACTGAAAAGGATGGCACAGGAAGCGGAGAATAAGACCCCATATTCTCTGCCATTACAGGTAGTCATCGAGGATGCTTCCCAAAAGGTTGAACAGGAGATATGTGATTGGCTTTATTCCAATGATGAAAAAGAGGTTATAGCAGCATGTTTGTCATTCAATTATATACGTTCTAAAAAATCGAATATGGAGCAATCAGTTGTCGATACTCTTGCTATTGCTTTCGGCATGAACAAGGAAAAGGGTAAACTGCATATAATCGAAACAATAAGTGATTTGTTAGGTGATAAATATGGATTAACATATTATCAATTAAATAATATTTTGATTGGATTGTCTGTAAACCGCGTTGTGTTGGAAATCAATGATGATGATTCTGAGTTAGTCGCCGAGGAAAAACTGTTAATCAAAACAGAGTGCACTCGTATCGCCTATAGATTACGTCAATATTATAAGAACCAAATTCACACTCGTCTGGAAATTTTAGACGCATGGTTAAATGGAGAGTTAATGCGAGATGAATTTTGGGAGATTTGTAATGTGTTGTCGGAATGAATGTTAGATTAGATATTTTTTATGATACACAAAAGTCACTTTTGTATTAATTTTGCAGTCGATGTGATAACGAATGTTTTTATCCGCTCGTAACCGTCCCGTATCTCTCCCGTAAACGAGTCGTATGATTTAATAATGATTATCTTGTGATACCATAATGATAAGATATTGTGATATGAAAGTTTGGAAATAAGTGATTGGGCAAATCATACAGAAGGAAACGATTTTAGACTAAAAAACATACAAATTGTAAAAATATTTGCAAAAGTATGTTTTTTTTTATACCTTTGTGCGATTTTTTGAGTAATGGTAAAATTAAGTATCATAGTGCCGGTATATAATGTCGCCCCATACTTGCAGAAGTGTGTGGAATCACTCATTAGACAAGATTATGATGACTACGAAATCATTCTTGTAGATGATGGAAGTTCGGATGAAAGCGGTATGATATGTGACAAGTATGTCCGTGCATTTGAAGAAGGAGATTTGAGGAAGGAGATTAAATGTATTCATCAATCTAATGCCGGACTTGGTGCTGCCCGGAATGCGGGACTGATGATTGCATGCGGAGAATATGTTTGCTTCGTAGACAGTGACGATTATTGGGAACCGAATGTGCTTGGTAAACTGATTGAACAATGTGAGCGCGAGAACTTGGATGTCTTGCGGTTCGACTATCAGAATGTCCGATTAAAGAACGAATGTGTGAATGGGCTACATGAGGAAAGTGATTACGAAGTGTTTATGCCGAATAAGTATCCTCATGAGGTTGATCCCCGGATGGATGTGGTTGACGGAGTAACATATTTGAATATGCGTATGGGGTATAGTTGTTATGCCGTAATGTTTGTAATTAGAAAGAGTCTTATCTTTAGTGATTTGGCAACACCGCTCCACAATCTGCAAACCAAAAAGGGTAATGTGCTTTTTACTCCCGGAATACATTTCGAGGATGTGGAATGGTTGCCACGGATGATGTTGCGGGCGAAACGTGTAAATAGTACCCTTACGATTGTGTATAATTACTATGTGCGGGAAGGAAGTATCACGCAAACTCAAGGGGACATGTATAAGATGCGGAAAAACAATGAAGATTGTATGCGTGTGGTTGAAAAATATAGCACGTATCGTATGCAGGAACCGGCATGTACTTGGCTGTATAATATGCAAAGTAGTATGGCTGCGGGGGTGTTGACAAGTGTGGCGAGGACTTTCTATCCGGAAAGACGAGGATATATCAAGCGTCTAAAACGATTTGGGGTATTCCCATTATCTTTGGCAGTCAACGGTAAAACATATTTGCGCCGAGCGCGACTAATCAATCTTTTCGGGGCTGAGTCGTACTGCAGGATTATTCATACTTTGGTAAGTATAAAAGGTGGAAAATAGGATAAATACATATTTCCCGAAACAAATGGCACAGCAGGCTGTTGTTGCATATTTTGCAGCACTATTGGTTGTGTCTGTCCGATACAGTGCCTATGCCATGTATTGGTATTGGTGGTTGTTCGGTATAGTTGGTGTCGTGGGATTTTTCATCTTATCCAATACATATACACGCAAATGGGCTGGAATGCGAGAGCGGGCGTTTATGAAAAATTTGTTCTGGATGGCTTTTATGCTCCGTGTCATTATGGTTTTTATACTATACTGGTTTTTCAATGAGATGACAGGTCAGCCGTTTATGTTTCATGCAGCGGATTCATTTGAATATGGTGAGGAAGCCAAATGGATGGCGCAATTGATTCGGAATGGGCAGTTCCAGACATATTTGGACTATAAGTTTGGAGCAGGCAATGGTATTTCGGATGCCGGTTATCCGATGTATTTAGGGTTCGTATATTTGCTAAGTTTTGATAGCATTATTGTTGCCCGGTTGTTGAAAGCATTATGGGGAGCATTGACTTGTGTACTATTGTATAAATTAGGAAGTAGGAACTTCGGTGAGACAACCGGTCGGATGGCGGGTATCTTTATGATGCTGGAGCCGCATTATATTATCTATTGCGGTATGCATTTGAAGGAGACGGAGATGGTGTTTCTTCTGGTTCTGTTTCTAGAGCGTGCGGATAATTTGTTGCGGTCGCGCAATTTCCGTTTTTGGGCAGTTATGCCAATATTGGGTATATTGGTTTTAACGTTTTGTTTTAGAACTGTATTAGGCCTGTCATTGGCATTTGCCTTTGGTATGGCATTATTTTTGAGCAGTCAGAAGGTTGCAAATTTGGGACGCCGCTGGTTGCTGTTGATTGTTTTTGTGGCGAGTGCCGTTTTTTTTGTCGGAGGACGTGTGTTGACAGAGATAGATCATTATTGGTCCCAACGTGACACCAATCAGGAAAGTCGTATGGGCGTTATCAGCAAAAGACAGAGTTTGGCTAAATATGCGACCAAAGCGGTTTTTGCCCCAATGATATTTACCATACCGTTTCCAACAATGGTAGAGACACCCAATCAGGAGAATCACCGTATGTTGCATGCCGGGTATGTAGTGAAGAATGTGATGTCATTCTTCTGTATTATGGCGTTGTTCTTGCTGCTGCTGAATCAAGATGGGGGGACAGGATGGCGTAATAATGTGCTTATAGGTTCTTTTTTGATTGCATATTTATTTATAATTATACAGTCCGCATTTGTTCATGCCGACCGATTCCATTTGCCGGCTTATGTTATAGAGTTGCTATTTGCTGCTTATGGCGTCAGTAGAATGACGAGACAAAAACATAAACGATGGTACACTTATTGGTGTGTGTTGATGTTTGTCGCGTGGGTAGCATGGGCATGGTTTAAGTTGCAAGGGCGAGGCATGGCATATTAATATGATTCCGAAAATAATACATTATTGTTGGTTCGGTCGCGGCGAGATGCCGGAAATGGTGCGTCAATGTATTGCATCTTGGCATCATTATATGCCGGAATGGAAATATATATTGTGGAATGAAGAAAATTTTGACATAGCATCTGCTCGCCTATATGTCAGACAGGCATATGAATGTCAGAAATATGCTTTTGTAAGTGATTATGTTCGTTTGTGGGCATTGGAGCAATATGGCGGACTATATATGGATGTGGATTTTGTGGTGTATAAGCCATTTGATGAATTGATGGATAAGTTTGAGGCATTTGCCGGTATTGAGGGAAGCAAACATAATCCGGTCATGATGGGAGTAATTGCCAGTAAGGCGCATGGCGAGTGGGTTAGAGAAATGTTAAGTTATTATGCGGAACGCCAATTTATAATGGATGACGGAAGTATGGATCTCACTCCGAATGTAACTTATTTAACAAAAAAAATGTTGCAGAATGGTTTTGCAGCAACCAGTGCAGAGCAGGAATATAAGGATTTGCATATTTTTCCATCAGTTTACTTCAGCCCGCGAAAGACAACGGGTGAATATATCAGGAGTGAGAACACATATTGTGAGACAAGAGGATTAAATTCATGGGCAGGAAAAGGAAACTGGAAAACGCGAATACTCATGCGGTTGCCGAATAAATGGAAGATTGCCATAATCAATGTTAAACGTAAATTGTTTGGTTAAATGGAGCGTATTGTTATTAAATCAGCAGAGAATAATAGTGATTGGCTTGATATAGCAGGATGTATATATAATGTTCAATCCTATGATATGGTAATTGAGTTGTACCATCAATATGGAACAAAATGTGTTGAAAAACTCAATGGAGATTTTGCATTTGTTTTATATGATTCTTGCAAGCAGTTACTATTTGGCGCTGTTGACAGGTTAGGAGCCAAAACGCTATATTACCATGTAGGTGATCATGCTATCGAATATGATACTGCCTTTTTGCCATTATGTAAAGGAAAGGAATATACAATAAACCCTTATGCAAGGCAATGTTATTTTTCGATGCAGTATATTCCTTCACCATATACTATTGTTAATGAGGTGAATAAACTGAATCCCGGAGAATGCTTTACATATTCTCAGTTAACAGGAGAGTTGAAGATATGGCAATATTGGGATTTGTATAGCAATAGTTGCAGATTTGAATCCCCTAGATCTTATGAGGAAGCCGTTCAAATGAGCGAGTTTCTAATATCTGATGCCGTCAGATTAAGATGACTTGTGAAACAAACAAGCAGGTTGGAACATTTCTTTCCGGTGGAATTGATAGTTCGATAGTCAATATGTTTGCGGCGTATGGTCTGTCCATTGTAGTGGCGAAGAAAAAATATAAGCGATGGTTTGCTTATTGGAGTATTATCATGTTTGTTGCGGCTATTGCATGGAACTGGTTTAAAATGAAAGGAAGAGGACTATAGCGTGCTGTGAATAATGAGTATATCCTCTTTGTAATATAAAATGAAACGAATATTATACATAGCGAATTATCGTGAGGGGATAGGTGGAATCAGCGGCCAGGTTGAGATGCTCTATCGTCATATCATATCTTTGGACGGATATGAAACTTCCATATTTTCTACTTATGGAAGTGTCTTGAAGCGTATAATGAAATTTATTCAGTTAATCTTCATTGCTCGGAAATATGACGTACTGCACATCCACGGATGCTCGGATAGAGGAATGCTACCAATAGTATATGGGATAGTCGCAGGGAAAATATGTCGGAAGTGTATTATTGTGACATATCATGGGGGCGATGCAGAGAACTATTTTGCAAAACACGCTAAATTTGCGAGGAAATGGTTAAACCGAGCAAATAAGGTAATTGTTCTAAACGGATATTTAGAAAATGTGTTTCATAAGTACAATATACCTTGCATCGTAATTCCCAATATAGTCCTATTGCCGGATATAGAACGTACGCACACTTTGAATCCTAAAATCCCACGATTTATCAGTGTGCGGCACTTACGGGAGTTATACAACATACCTTGTATATTACGTGCGTTTGAGCATGTGCAAGAGCATATACCAGATGCCAGTTTAACAATTTTAGGTAGCGGTCCGCAATTAGAAGAGTTGCAACAATACGTGCGTAATCATAATCTTCGACACGTAACATTTACCGGGCAAGTACCAAATCAAGAGATAAACAGATATTTGGCGGAGCATGATGTGTTCTTATCAGCACCAAGAGTGGATAATATGCCAGTATCGGTGTTAGAAGCAATGAATGCAGGGCTCTTGGTGATATCTAGTAGAGTTGGTGGAGTTCCGTATCTTATAGAAGAAAACCGCACAGGTTTGCTATTTGATTATGATGATGACAAACGCATGGCAGAACTAATGCTATGGGCTGTATCTAATGCTGACAAAGTAGAAACTATTACGAAAGCTGCTCACGAAGAAGTACAGCGATATAGTTGGAAGCAAATAAAAGAACAAATATTAGAACTTTATGAATAAATTCAAGGAAGATATTCGATTGCATATTCTGCTTCCTGTTGCAGAAAAAGTTAAAGGGACGTGTGCTACAAGATGGCTCAAGCAAGTAGAGCAAATGCAGTCATGGTCATCTGAAGATGTAAGATTATGGCAAGAAGGCAAATTACATGCCTTGATTAAGCATGTATATAACCATACGATATATTATCGCCGTATTATGGACGAACGAGGATTGAAACCAGAGGATATACGCACTGCAGAAGACCTAAAGAAACTGCCGGTTATCACCAAGCAAATCGCGCGTGAGCATTTTGATGAGATAGTGCCGGATAATATATCTTCATTACGCTATCGTGAAGGCAAGACAGGAGGAACGACCGGTGAACCGATGTTTTATTACTGTGATGAAGATACATGGGGGTATGTAACAGCAGCCAAGATTTTCTATTGGCGCAAATACGGATATCAATACGGTGAACCATTTGTCGCTATGGGTAGCGCGTCGCTATTTGCGAAGAAACCCTCAGTAGTGCGGCGGATATATGACAAAATCAGAAATGAGGTGCCGATGAATACAGTAAACTTGACGGATGAATTATGCGAGAAATACATAGCCATTATTCGTGAAAAGAAGATACGATACATATACGGCTATGCGGCATCTATATATATTTTCACACAATATGTGGCAACACATAGTATTGATTTGAGGCAAATAGAAGGTGTATTCACAACATCAGAGAACCTTACCGATGAATACAGAAAACTAATAGAAGAAACGTATGAATGCAAAGTACGAGATTGCTATGGTGCTCGAGATGCCGGGATAACGGCGTATGAAACGGATTATCATTATTATGAAGTGGGATACAATGTCATAGCGGAGATTATCAATTTCTTTGAACCAAACACAGGAACGCTACTGAGCACCAATCTGCTAAACCATACGTTCCCGTTGATTAGGTATCAGTTCGGCGATGAAGTAGAGCTAACTCCAAATTGTGGGGGGTATGCATATAACGGACAAATAATAAAGCGCATTATCGGCAGAACATCAGATGTGATGCGATTGGAAAACGGGCATAATATGACTGCTACCGGTTTCTCCATGATAATGAAACATTTTGACGTAAAAGCGTTTTCATTCAATAAAGCAGGAGTGAATGAGGTGACGTTAACAATCGAGCGAGATATTGCAAAATATACAGAAGCACAAGAGAGAGAAATAAAACGAGCGATACGCTTATATATAGGTGAAGATGCCAAACTCAATATTGAATATGTAGATAAGTTTGAGGCATTGCAGAACGGGAAACGTCGTTATTTTATGAATAATCTAGCAGATAAAGACTAATATGGCAAATAATCATAGAACTATTAGAAATGTTTGCAGGGGTGTATGGAATAGGATATGTCTTTGGATTGCAAGGCATTTGAGCCCGGCGCAAATGCGTAACCCGTTCTACCGGATGGCGGGAGTGAAGATAGGGAAGGGAAGTAAGATTGGTGCTACTGTAGATATAGATCACTCGGCTCCGGAACTTATCACAATTGGCAAACATGTATGGGTGACACGTGGCGTGATGCTGCTATGTCATCAGCGTGACTTATCCCAATACGAAGTAGGTAAACCTGTGATGGATTGTGAACTGAAATATGCACCGATAGTTATCAAAGATGGAGCGCATATAGGTATCGGGAGTATCATCATGCCCGGTGTAACAATAGGCGAGGGTGCTGTAATAGGTGCCGGAAGTGTAGTGACGAAGGATATTCCACCGTATTGTGTGGCTGTGGGAGTGCCGGCGAAGGTAATTAAGAGGTTTTTGTCAGATGAGGCTTGAAGGTTATGAAATATATTTTTGAATTAAATCATCCTAAGCATTACTATCAGTTTAAGTATGTAATGCAGCAGTTGAAGGAAGATGGTCATGAGATACATGTTTTGGCACGTGATAAAGATGTGTTATTGAATGTGCTGCGTGACGAACATGTGTCTTATGAGATATTCGGTGTGCATAAGAAAACGTTGCGTGATAAAATTATAGGAACGCCACGTCTGCTGATAAATTATTATCGGATAGCCAAAAGAGAAAAACCGGATGTGATTGTTTCCAAAGCTTCGTTTTATGGGACAATAATTGCTAAAATAGTTCGGGCAAAGTCTGTGATTTTTCCGGATTCAGAGGTTGTTACTGTGACGAATAGATATGTGGTACCATTGGCAACCAAGGTTGTAACACCAAGTTCTTTTGGGTTGGATTATGGAAAGAAACATATACGCATAGGCGGGTTGTTTGAGGATTGCTATTTGGCTCCGTCCATCTTTCAAGCAGACGGGACTATAGTGGAGAAATATGGATTGAAACGTCCGTATGCGGTGTTACGGTTTGTCGGATGGTATGCGAATCACGATGTAAATAACAATGGATTTACGTTTGATGAAAAAATGCAGTTGATTCGAGCAATAGAACCATATATGACGGTATATATATCATCTGAAAAGGCGTTGCCGATGGAACTACGGAAATATCAGTTGCCAACTCCGAGTAATCAGATACATAGTGTATTATCATATGCTGATTTGTATTTGGGCGATAGCCAGACGATGGCAACGGAGGCTGCGTTGTTGGGAACGCCTGCAATACGTTCCAATTCATTTGTGGGTCCGAATGATATGACAAACTTCAAAGTATTGGAGCAAAAATATGGTTTGTTGCGGAATATCCGTTCTTTTGGCGATGTTGTTAAAGTTGTATCAGATTATGCCCAACAATCAAGGAAAGAAGATTGGCAACAGAAAAAAGAGAACTATTTCGCGTTAGTCGGAAATGCCAATCAAACTATTGTGGAGTTGTTAGAAAATATTCAATAGGCAGATTATGCGGACATGAGTGACTCCATGTCGCTGATGAAAGACGGAGTTGGAAGACGGTATCAGAATGGCATATGAAGATTTTTTGCATAATCCGATGCGGGCAGAACGGTAAAGATGTTAGAGGTTTATTTGGCTGTAGAGGTTTACATATATGCAAGGATATAAGTCATTATTGAATGAGCAGGAGACGGAACATGCTATCAAGTTGATTAAGGATACTTTTCAAATCAACTTGTCCACGGCATTGCATCTTCGCCGTGTAACAGCACCGCTATTCGTCAAGTCAGGATTAGGACTGAATGATAACCTAAGCGGATCCGAGCAACCGGTGACATTTACAGTCAAGTGTACCGGTGAAAAGGCTGAAATTGTACATTCATTAGCCAAATGGAAGCGTTATAAACTCGGCGAAATGCGCGAGCGTGCCGGAAACGGTCTGTACACAGACATGAATGCTATCCGCACCGAGGAAAACTTAGACGAACTGCATAGTTTGTATGTTGACCAGTGGGATTGGGAGAAAGTGATGCGTGCAGATGAACGCAATAAGGCATACCTTCGCAAAACAGTCGGGCTTATATATCAATCTATCAAGAATACAGAATATATAGTATGCGAACACTATCCGCAAATCAAGCCGTTTCTGCCTGAAGATATAACATTTATCACATCAGAAGAGTTGTTGCAAAAGTATCCTGACAGGGATTCCAAGGAACGCGAGAACGCAATTTGCAGGGAGTTCGGTGCCGTGTTTGTGGAGAACATTGGTGGTCGTTTGTCCAACGGCGAAGCACATGACAGCCGTGCCGCAGACTATGACGACTGGGAGTTAAACGGCGATATACTGATATGGTATCCATTATTGGAGAAGGCTGTGGAACTGTCGTCCATGGGCATTCGTGTAGATGCAAAATCCCTGCGCAAACAATTACATGCAGCTCATCATGAGGATTGGGAAAAACGTATGTATCATCACATGGTGCTGCATGACGAATTGCCGTTAACCATCGGCGGCGGAATAGGACAAAGCCGTCTATGTATGGTGCTGCTGCACAAGGTACATGTCGGTGAGATACAGGTCAGCATATGGCCTGACGAAATGGTAGAGCAATGCGGCAAAGCTGGGATACTGATATTGTAGGATAACGGCTTTGAAGATTCAAACAAGACGATTATACAGATATACAATATTATTTTGCAGATAAATACAAAACGATACGATTATGCAGATAAGTAACAGAATTGCAGCGGTATGTGAGTCGGGCAGTCTGAAGATGGCTGCACGCTGCCAAGAGATGCGCCGTCAAGGTGTAGATGTAGTGTCAATGACATTAGGCGAGCCGGATTTTGCTGCTCCCGAACATGTCAAGCAAGGTGCCATCAAAGCCGTATCTGAAGACTGGTCACATTACGGTCCTGTTCCCGGTTATCCGTCTTTACGCGAAGCAATCGCCGCGACTTTGGGCGGAAACTATACTGCCGGTGAAATCATGGTTTCCACAGGTGCCAAGCAGGTGATATATAATGCCATCATGGTGACGATAAACAAAGGCGACGAGGTGGTTATTCCGACTCCGAGTTGGGTGAGTTATGTGGAAATGGTCAAATTGGCGGAAGGTACTCCCGTAACTGTACCGACAAGCGCATCGACTCACTGGAAAATGACGGCTGAACAGTTAAAAGCGGCTTTGAACGAGCGGACACGAATGGTGATGCTCTGTTCTCCCAATAACCCGACCGGTAGTGTTTATAGCCGCGCGGAACTGGAAGCGTTAGTAAATGTGTTGGTGCAATATCCTGAGGTATATATACTGTCGGATGAGATATATCAACATATATCCTATGTTCCGGAAGTCGTCAGTCTCGCTGAGTTTGAACAGATCAGAGAGCGTGTTATATTAGTAAACGGTGTGAGCAAGGCATATGCCATGACAGGGTATCGTATTGGCTGGATGGCAACGAAGAGCCGTGCGCTGTGGCAAGCATATAACCGTTTGCAAGGTCAATCGACATCATGTGCCTGCACAATTGCCCAAAAGGCAGCCGAGGCGGCATATAAGGCTCCGCAAGACTGTGTCGAGCAAATGCGTCTGGCGTTTGAGAGACGTCGTGACTTAATTATGTCATTAATGACTGAATTACCGGATGTAACATGTACCCGTCCTGACGGTGCATTCTATGTATTCCCGGATATGAGTGCATACTATGGCCGTCTGGCTAAACATCTCGGTGTGACAGAGGCGGTCGGTTCGGCAGCTATGACAGAGTATTTGCTCAACGAAGCGCATGTGGCTTGTGTCGCAGGGGCGGATTTCGGTGAAGACAAGTGTATCCGGCTGTCGTATGCTACTGATGAACAGACAATACGTGAAGCCATAAAGCGCATTAAAACTGCATTGGCGCAATTATAAAATGAGAAAGTGTGTCAAAATCGTTTGGCACACTTTCTTTTCTCCTTCTTAGCTACTTACGTTCGCATCTCGTTCGCATCTCGTTCGCATTCAGTACGTCACAATCCGGTTTTTGATACACCTTTATTCTTATCAGATTCTTTCGAGGTTGGATAATTTAATCCAACCGATGTTGTTCCCGACATGGATATTACACCATTCACCCAATGTTTCGTGAATGGTCACTTTCGTTCCCTCATGCAAGGTGAACAGTTCTGTTCCGCTACGATCAGGTGAGGCTTTGGCAGTGACAATGCCCTGTGTAATGATTGCCTCATTACGTTTGTTGTCGCGTTGATGAAGACTTCCTGCATTGGCGCATGCACAAATGGAAATCAGTAGTGCTACGACGGCGACATAGAACGAGGTCTTGCGTAACCACAATTCCTTGCTTAATGCGTACAGCATAGCCCCGATAAGGACGATGATGAATGTAATGATACTGAGCCACATCCAAGTAGTCTCGCGTAGTGTATTACGCACAGTGCGAAGCCATGATGAAACAAAATATGCCTGATTGTCCTCAATGTTGTCTATGATACGTGACCGTGCAAAAGCAAGATTGTACTTGGCATCCTTATTACGCGGGTCAAGTCTGAGGCAGCGTTCATATGCAAGAATGGCTTGTGCCAGTTCGTTTTGTTTGAAGTAAGCGTTACCAAGATTATAGTAAACCTCGGAAGATGGTGTTTGGGCAATTAGTTGCTCATACATGTTTGCAGCTTCGGCAAAGTTACCGTCTGCATATTGCTGGTTAGCTTCTGTGAAGGTGGCAAGCAATAATATCAGTAGCAGTTTCATAATTTTTGGTTTTCGAGCGAGTTGATAATTTCAGATGTACGGTTGTATAGTGTCTGCATTTGTTCATCCGCAGATGGTGCATATCGTGCAAACTCCGCAGTTGAAATGACATCATTGACCTGTGCAATCAAGTCATCTGCAATGCCTTTGTTATGGAGAATGTCAGCAATGGTTTCTTTGCTCAAATCAGCAGTAGGAATAGACAGACGGTCGCTGAGATAGGATAGGGCAGCGCGCTCAATCTCCTCATAGAAGGCGGATTTATTATTCTCTGTCATCAGTTTCTTAGCTGTTTTGAGTCGTTTTTGTGCCACTTTATTCGCTTTCTTATATCGAACACGTGCAGCGTCGGCGTTTTCCTTTATCTGCTTATGGAATACCATCAACAGGATGACTGCGATGAGGAAAGGAATCAGGTAACACAGCCAATATTTGACAGAACCAAAGACAATACTTGGTGTCCGGACTGTTTTGGTAGTCTGTTCATTAACATGTATATACCGAATGTCAGAACCGAATTGTGTGATATCCTCTTTGTTAACATAATTCTGTACGACAGTTTGCGTATTGTCGGAATCTCCGGCACCTCTGGATATGTGCAATGTGTATTCAGGTGTGGAGAGTGTCTTGTATTGTTTGTCCTGTGTGTCGAAATAACTATATGTAATGGCAGGGATAGTATAATCACCGGCTGCACGCGGTATGGCGAGGTACTCAATGGATTTGGTGCCGGAAACGCCGGATGTCGTGGTCTTGAAATTATTGGTTACTTTCGGGTCATACGCTTCAAATCCTTCGGGCCAGTCAATGGCGGGAGTTTTGAGCAGTTTCATATTACCGGTACCCTTAATATCAATTTTGACGGTAACGGCTTCATTCGTCTTAATCTCAGTAGCCGAGACGGATGATGTCATGGTAAATTTGCCGACACCGCCGGAGAAGGATGCAGGTTTACCGGCAGGCAGTTCCGATACATGAATCGTTGTTCCCGGAGCTGTAAGCATTTTGGTTACATTGGTATATGACCCGAAGAAATCATCAAAGATGGAACGCACTTGAGCACGTGTCTGAACACGTAGAACGGCTTCGAATGTAGCAGGTTCAATTTTGATGTCACCGCTATGCTGCGGATAGAGCAACGTGCGGTATAAAACAGCGGTTTGGTAATTGCGGCCATTGTAATGCTCCAATTCTGTTTGAATATCGCTTTGCTCAATTTCCTGTTTGAGGAAACCTGTATATTCGGGCAGTTTTGTATTATTGGTAAACTGAGCGACATCCACTCCTGCAAAGTAGAGCTTATATGAAAGCAGCAGTGCTTCCTGTTCGTGTACTTTTGTTTTTGTAACGATAGTACGGATAAAAATATTTTCTGATGAAGTTTGTGACGATGTTTGTGCCGATTGGGAAGATTTACCCGTTTGGGCGGGCTGTGATGACATGTCCGGTTGATCGGGCGGAAGTACCGTTATACGCAGTCCGTTGGATGTATATTGGTTCCCATTGGCGGTAATCGTTGCCGGTGGCAGAGTGAATGTGCCTTCCTTGTTCGCCATCAGGGTATAGGTGTATGTCAACGTAAATGTTGAAGTCCGTTTGCCATTGATAAACGAAGTGGAAGAAGACTGTGAGGTATATGGTCCTGCCAAATAGTCAAAATCAGCAAATTCGGGTGCATTCAGGTCTTTTGCCCGTTGGTTGATACTATATGTCAATTGGAAAGGTTTACCGACAATGACTTGTGAAGGTGCAGATGCAGTGAACTCGACATCATCGGCAAAAGCTTGCATGGCTGTGGCAGATGCAAGCAAGATAGCAAGTGTTATTTTTATCAAATGTTTCATGTTTCAGGGGCAGTTAGTAAATTACCAATCTTTTTCTACCCGGCGTTTGGATCCTTGCTGCCGTTGGAGCTTTTCTTGTGTCTCTTGTTCATCTTGCTCCAATGCTTGCAGGATCTGCTCAGCCGTTTCTTTATCCATTTGTTGCTGTTGTTGCTGTTGTTGCTGTTCTTGTTGCTGTTGTTGTTCTTGTTGGTTTTGCTGCTGTTGCTGTTCTTTTTGTTCTTGTTGCTGTTGGTTTTGTTTCTGTTGCTCTTGTTGGTTTTGTTGTTGCTGCTGTTGTTGTAGCAGTTGCATTGCTTTTACCAAGTTGTATCGTGTGTCATTGTCTTTCGGGTTCGCGCGCAGTGATTGTTGGTAAGCGGCAATAGCTTTGTCGTATTGCTGTTGTGCAAAGAACGCATTTCCCAGATTATGAAAGGTGTTAGCTGTTTTGGTTTTGTCCTTTTTTGAATCAATGAATTGTGCCGCCTTGGTAAATTCTTCTGCCGCTTCAGGGTATTTGTTCTGACGGAAAAGGGCATCACCGAGGTTGTAGTGTGCTTCATAGGATTTATTGTTTTTCTCCAATGCCCTGCGATAATCCACTTCGGCTTCGGAGAAGTTTTCTTTTTTATAGTCGCTATTTCCATGGCGAATATCCGGTGCTTCCTTCTGAGCGTGCAGTACGGTGAAGGGCATAAGGCACATAGACAGGACAGTTATGAAAAGTATGCGTTTCATTTCTCTTTAAACAAATCTAATTTGGACAATGCTTTATTTTTTCGATTAAAAATGAAGAAGTCAACAACTAATATCAGTAGTGCAAGGAGTACAAATCCTTGGTATTGTTCGTTATAGTCAGCATACACTTTTGTTTCAAACTCGGATGTGGCAAGCGTATTCAGTTCTTTTTGCAATGCACGGGTAGCGGTATTGGTATTGTCACACCGTACATACATACCTTGTCCGGCTTGTGCAATCTCCCGGCACATATCTTCGTTCAGTTTGCTGACGACCACATTGCCGCTACGGTCTTTTCGGAAATTGTTGGTTCCCGGAATAGGAATAGGGCTTCCGTCAGGTTTACCAATTCCGACAACGAAAACTTTGATACCTTTTTCATTTGCAGCTTTGGCAGCGGCAATGGCATCGTCTTCATGGTTTTCTCCGTCTGTAATCAGTATGATGGCGCGCGAAGCATCCGATTCCTCACTGCCGAATGATTGGATGGATGTCATTATAGCATCCCCGATGGCGGTACCTTGTACGCGAATGAGATCCGGTGTGATGGTATTGAGGAACATTTTCGCGCTGACATAATCGCAGGTGATAGGTAATTGTGTGTATGCTTCTCCGGCAAAGACAATGAGTCCGACTTTGTCATCCACCATTTGGTCAATGAGTTTGCTGAGCATCTGTTTTGCCCTATCCAGACGATTCGGTGCGACATCTTCCGCCATCATGGAGTTGGAAATATCCAAGGCGAACATAACCTCGATGCCCTGTCGTTTTACTGTTTTTTCTTTTTGCCCGTATTGTGGTCTTGCCGCCGCTACAATAAGCAAAGCCAATGCAAGCATAAGCAGTGTAAATTTCATTGCGGGTCTCGTTTTAGAGACATTAGGCATGAGTTCCGCTAAAAGTTCGGGGTCGCCAAACAGGCGTAACTGCTTCTGTTTGTGCCGGACGAGTGCGATATATGCAGCAACAAACGCCGGTATAAGCAAGAGCAGCCAAAGCATTTCTATATTAGCAAATCGAAACATACAATTTATGATTTAGTTTGTGATAGTCTTCAGAACAAAGTATCGAACCAAAATCTCGGTGATGAGGCAGAGTAGTGCTGCGATTAACCATGGTGCGAAGTTCTCGGATCGTTTGCTGAATTCACGAACGCGCAGTTTGGTTTTCTCCAGTTGGTCGATTTGGTTATATATTGATTTGAGACTGTTGTTATCTGTTGCGCGGAAATACTCTCCACCGGTAGTTGCGGCTATATTGCGAAGTGTTTCTTCGTCAAACTCAGAGTTCATGGTCATGTATTGTGTACCGAGAGGTGTTTGAACAGGGACACGCGCTTCCCCATGACTGCCGACTCCGATGGAATAGACACGTATGCCGAAAGTCTTTGCAATCTCGGCAGCGGTCTGTGGATCAATATCCCCGCGGTTGTTACTACCATCGGTCAGGAGTATAACCACTTTGGATTTTGTTTCCGAATCCTTCATGCGATTGACCGCGTTGGCAAGACCAAGTCCAATGGCTGTTCCGTCTTCGACCATGCCGAATTTGACTGAACGAAAGAGGTTGACCAAAACGGCGTGATCGGTTGTCAGCGGACACTGTGTGAACGACTCTCCCGCAAAAACAACAAGCCCGATTTGGTCATTGGGTCTTGCGAGTACAAAGTCTGTGGCAACCGTTTTTGCCGCCTCAAGCCTATTAGGTTTCAGGTCTTCCGCCATCATAGTACCGGAAATATCCAAAGCCATCATGATGTCAATACCCTCTGTGGATTCTTTGGACCATCGGTTGGATAGTTGCGGTCTTGCCAGTGCGATAGTGAGCAGTATGATAGCAGCTACGCGCAGGATGAAAGGCAGATGGAGAAGGTAAATACGTGTACTCTTTTTTTTTCGTGCCAGGGATGTGGCAGATGAGACCTGCAGGCTGGCATCTTCGTCATGCAATTCCCATATATACCAGCCGATTACGGGAATCAGGAGCAGTAAGAGAAAGAGATATGTCGGACTTGCAAAAACCATTTGTTTACGAATTAGGAATTTATGGTATTATCGTTTTTTTTGTTGTCTTGTTCTTCGGTATTATCCGAATTCACAGGTGTTGTCTCATGTACAAATGTGTATGCGGTACGTAGAGAAAGCTCATTCTCGTCCGGTGTTGCAGTCCATTTGGCGAATTTGACAAGGTCAGCCAAAGAGAGCATCTTGCGAAGTTGTTCGTATAATTGTTTTTGTTCCGCCAAAACAGGCTTCATTTCGCGGAGTGTTTCATCGGATGTTTTTTCGGAACTGGAAACACCAAACCGCTTCCCGATATACTCCCGCACAACATCCGTCAGTTGGGTATGGTATTCTTTTGTTTGACCGGTTTGCCAGATTTTCTGTTCTTTAATCCGGTCAAGTTTCTCGAGTGCAATCTGTTCTGCCGGGCGTTCGGGTTCTTTCGGAGTCTGTGGAATAACTCCCTTCCGTCGTCCGATTAAGATTGCGAGATAGCGTGTTGCAACGGCTAAAGCAGCCAGAAGAATAGCCAAAAGTATCCATCGGAAAATCCCCCACCACCAAATCGGTGCTTTTGCAACCGGTTTGATGTCGGTAATCGCCATGGTAGAGTCAATCTCAAACGGTTGAACGACATTAAGTGACAGCGGGTCAGAAAAAACAGTGTCATCGCCGGAAAGAAACGGGATGGGTGCGATATAAAAAAGAGAATCCTTGAAGGATGTGAGTGTAAGCGTTTGATTTAATTGGTAATGACCGTCTTTGAGGTATGTCGTGTCCACGCCGGTGCGGTCAACAATCTCGATGCCGTCTATAAGCGTTTCCCCATAAACGGGCAGGGATACTTGTTCTGCAGGTTCACAAGTAGCCTGCAGGTGCATGGCGGTCTGGTCACCAATAAAAAGCATCGTGGAGTCAATAGATGCCGAAACGACTATTGCGAGAATGATATTCAGCATATTTTGGTTAGTTATTACGTATGATGTTGTTATTTATCTACTATACTAATCTATCGTGTATCTATCGTATATGTATCGTATATCTATCGTAAATGTATCGTTTTTAAGTGCGGAAAATCAGTGGAAAAGATGCATAAGTGCTTTGACATAATCTTCGTTGGTGCGGATTGTGATGTAATTAGTACCTGTTTTTGTTAGCAGGGTAGATAATGCTGTTTGTTGTTTAGTCCAGTCTGCGGCATAATTGTCGCGAACGGATTTAAGTGCAGTATCGACCCACAGCCTCTTTCCTGTTTCTGCATCTTTGACTTTAAGCAATCCTATATCTGGCATTTCAGCATCACGGCGGTCATATATCTGAATGAAATTGATATCGTGTCTGTTAGCTGTAATCATGATAGCTTTTTCCATTTGCTTGGAAGAATCAGGCTGCCGATACCAGTCACTGATGCAGTCGGATATAAGAAAAGCCGTACAACGCCGTTTTTGTGCGTTGGTGAAATATTGCAGTGCGCCGGCAATGTCAGTGCCGGTAGTGGCGGGTTCAAACGATAAGAGTTCGCGAATAATGTGAAGAACGTGGGTTTTCCCCTTCTTGGCGGGAATGAATTTCTCGATGTGGTCAGAGAAGAAGATTACTCCGACTTTATCGTTATTTTCGATAGTAGAGAAGGCGAGTGTGGCTGCGACTTCCGCCATCATGTCGCGTTTCATTTGGCTGATAGAGCCGAAGTTTCGGCTACCGCTGACATCAACGAGCAGCATAACTGTCAGTTCGCGCTCTTCTTCAAAGACTTTGATGTATGGTTTGTTGAGCCGTGCGGTGACATTCCAGTCAATACTCCTGACATCGTCCCCCGGTTGGTATTCGCGTACTTCGCTGAACGCCATACCACGCCCTTTGAATTGGCTGTGGTATTCGCCTGCAAAGATGTTGCGACTAAGACCTCGTGTCTTAATCTCAATCTTTCTAACCCGTTGTAGTAATTCTTGACCGGTCATACCAGTTCATCCGGTTTTCCCAGACCTCCTAATAATTATGGTACTTGAACGGCGTTAAGGATTTCGGTAATCACGTCTTCAGTTGTGATGTTGTTAGCTTCGGCTTCGTATGTAAGTCCGATGCGGTGGCGCAGGACATCATAGCAGACGGCGCGTACATCTTCAGGGATGACATATCCGCGTCTGTGAATGAAGGCGTAAGCACGTGCGGCAAGAGCCAGATTAATGCTTGCACGCGGACTGCCGCCGAAGTTAATCATAGCTTTTAGGTTGTCCAATCCGTATTGTTCGGGTTGACGAGTAGCGAAAACAATGTCAACGATATATTTCTCGATTTTCTCGTCCAAGTAAACTTGTCGAACGACTTCGCGTGCCTTGCGAATATCGGCAGTAGAAAGGATGGGGAGAATCTGTTTGCGTTCGCCCGTAATGTTTTGTCGGATAATCTGTTGCTCCTCTTCTTTTTTTGGGTAGCCGATAACAACTTTAAGCATGAAGCGGTCTGTTTGCGCTTCGGGCAGCGGATAAGTACCTTCCTGCTCAATCGGGTTTTGCGTTGCAAGTACAAGGAAGGGATCGTCCAGTTTGAATGTCTCTTCACCAATGGTGATTTGGCGTTCCTGCATGGCTTCGAGCAGTGCGGATTGTACTTTCGCCGGTGCGCGGTTTATCTCATCCGCGAGAACGAAATTGGCAAAGATAGGTCCGCGTTTGATTTTGAACTCTTCGGTTTTCTGGCTGTAGATTTGTGTGCCGAGAACATCGGCAGGCAGCAAATCAGGTGTGAACTGGATACGGCTGAAGTCGGCTTTAATGAGGTCTGCCAAAGTTTTGATAGCCAAAGTCTTAGCCAATCCAGGCACACCTTCCAGCAGAATATGTCCGTCGCTGAGCAAGCCGATAAGAAGGCTTTCAACGAGATGTTTCTGACCAACGATAACTTGGTTCATCCCCAAAGTGAGGGTGTCCACGAAAGAACTCTCCCGTTCAATACGGGCTTGGAGTTCACGGATGTCAATAGTAGTTTCCATTATTCAGATTAAGAATTTCAGTATTTCAAAATAATAAACAATTTCCGTAAGAGCAATATCAAAAAGTGTGCCAAACTAATAAACGGGAACGATTTCACGCTTGACACGGCGTGTCATTTGTGATTTGGACATGGGTTGGACATCTTCTGTTTTGAGCGATGTGACGCGCTGGGTTGCGCGCACTTGGACAGGCAAGTCCATCTTTTTTGTGCCAATCATGTTAGCATCGGCTTTCAGGTTTTTCTCCAAAATATAAAGGTGTCCGTTCTGCCGTTGGTAGATGGTGTTGAGCGAAACAACCCCGTTTGCTTTGCGCAGACGGAATTTTTCAATTTGCTGCTCGCCCATATTGAGGAGGTTAAGCAATTGCAGTTGGTCGCGATTCAGCTTGTAACCGAACGGAATATTGACATATAACTCGCCGCGCTCCGAAAAACGGCGTACGGAAAGTGTTTCAGAATCCAAGATATAATGTCGTTTGATACTGTATTTGACAATTCCAAACCAATTGTGGCTTTCGGTGTGTGTGAGAACGGTTTCTCCTTCGGACTCATTGGAAACGGTCCAATGTTTGAGGTCGTCTGTGTATTTGTCAAAGTCGTATCGTATGTTTCCAGCCATCCACAGCCCTTGGTGGACAACGACTCCGGAATCCACGGCAGCCGCCATTTTACGCATGTCTTTGTCCATGCGCTCAAGTACATCGCTTTTGTAAAGCGTGTCAGCCAAGTCGCGGATGGATTGTTTGAAATAGCGTTTGCAGTATTGTCCGGCTATTTGAACGGAGTCACGCCCGCCGTTTCCCATGCCGGGCAGGTTGACGATTCGGGCAATCATTTGCTCCATCCCCCATGCTTCGCCCTCGGAGTCCATTCTGACATCACTGACGATTTGGTATTCTGCATTGTCATCAGAAAAGTCTTTTGCCATCTGGACATAAACTGCATGGAGAAGAGTTGCCATTTGTTTGCGCTTGTTGCGTTGTTTGCTCGCCTTTGCCGCTACGACCGTTTCTTCCAAAGCGATAGGTTGCTCTTTGAGGACGATTGTGACAGAGTCGGTTATGTCGGCAAGGGTTAACTCCCGCTTCTCATAGCCGATAAATGATACAATCACTCTGCTTGTAGGCGGCAGACCTGTTGAGAAACGAAATTCACCGGCATCGTTGGTTGCCGTACCTGACACGGGATCGTCCACCGGATAGATGGTGGCATAACAAATCGGTTCTGCATTCTCCGTATAAACCCGACCATAATAATTACGGGCAAAAGCAGCAACGGAAAGTAGGGAAAAAACTATTATAAATATAAGGTGTCTCATATGTCGCCAAAAACGGCGCAAAGTTAGTGCTTTTTTATGAGTTGCACAAATTTTTGAGAAAATATTTGTAAGAATGAAAAAAAAATAGTAATTTTGCGGGAAATATTTGCGATTGTGAAGAAAACGACGAAAATTACTTTGTGGGTTTTAGGCGTGCTATTCGGGTTGGGCGTGTTAGTGGTAACATCCGCTGATGTGGCGGTTAGCCGCATTGCGGAAAAACAAGCACGGGCGGCTATTGAAGTAGCACAGTTGCCTTATACCATTGAGTTTGACCATATTCATGTGTTGTTGATGAGTGGTTGTGTGGAATTGGAGGATATTCATTTTGGAGCGAGCGGAAAGGCATTGAAGAACAATCAAATCGACACCGTGGATATAAAAGTGCCGAATGTGGCATTCCGAATGATTAGCTATAAGGATTTGATTAAACACAGGAAATTATCCGTCAATTCCTTAAAAGTAAGAAAAGCGTGTGCCAAGATGAAAGGAAAAGGCACGAAATTGTCAGTTGAGGCTGATAGTCTTACTGTCGAATTGCGGCATTTGTATTATTGCTTGGCTGATTCAACGTATGGTTATTGTGATTCGTTATACGATGTGTCTCTGAGCCGGTTGCAGTTTACCAATGCCCGAGGATTAATAAAGATTGAAGCCAATGATCTGAAAACAGAGGACGGCGGTCCGATTTTCCTTGGGAATACGCGGATATGGAATAGTGTTGCGAAACGTGAGTTGGCAAATATTCTAAAGGAACCGTCCACATGGATAGACCTGAAACTGAATAGTGTAGAAGTGTCGCCGTTAAACCTGTTGCGCACCGATTTCACAAAGGGATTGACATTGGACAAGATTACGGTTAAGGCAAAGCATTTGGATGTATTTCGGGATAACCGCCTTAAGCCGACTAAACCATTCCCGATGCCGCAAACGGTAATTGCTGGAATGAGTTACCCGTTGAGAATCAAGCGTGTTGAGTTTATGATGCCGAAATTGGATGTCGGTGTACTTATGACTGACAAGAACCTCGGACAACTGCAAGTGACTAATATTCAAATGGTTGCACGCGATTTCAGTACAAAGCGCGGTAATGTACTAAAGGCTAATTTGACGGCAGAACTGGGTACCGGCAAATTCGATGGCGTATTCAGGTTACATAATGATAAAGAGTGTAATTTTGACCTTGATTTACAAGGAAGAGAGGTGGAAACAAGCTGCCTGACCGGCATGTTGCGCCCAATCGTGGCGATGGAGCTGGATTGCCATGTGGACTCTTTGAAAGCCAAGTATTCGGGAAACTCGGAAAACATAACCGGTACGGTAATGCTTGCGTATCATGGTATGAAAGGGCGTGTGTTCAAAGGGGAAGATATTCCGATCCGTATCGTTCAGCAAAATGCAGGAGCAATTGAGTATTTCGTCAATCATTTGATTCCAAAATCGAATCCGCGTAATGACAGCAAAGCTCCATTGGAGTTTAACGTAGATGTGAAGCGGGATGAAATGAAACCTTTCCCGCTGTATGCGTTGACACCGCTGATTATGGGGGCCGTGGAAACTTTCTTGCCGGGATTGTTCCAAGGAAAGAAAGTAAAGAAAACCAAGGAGTGATAAAATGTCATTATTGGGCGTGATATTAACGTTTTGGTTTGTATCGTTTGTTGACAAAAACGGTAGTCATGAGGTGGCATTAAGCACGGAAGCATTGTCGTTGCGTTTCAGGCATGCGATTGCAATTGATTCGCTGGATTACGCAGTCAGTCCGGCGTATCTGGACAGCCTGAAGAAGAAAGGGGTACGAATATGCCATACGACGCGATGGTTGAATGGCGCGACAATAGAGGCGACGGATGATATTGCGCAGGACATCAGGCGTTTTCCTTTTGTGACAAATGTGGAAGCAACCCGTTTGAGTACAACGGACGTGGCGGTACCACGACGGAAAATGCAGGTGGAATTGACATCAGACGCTACCGACTGTCATCAACAACTGGAGATGATGAATCTGCCCCTTTTGCATGATAGGGGCTACAAGGGGCAAGGTATCAAGATTGCTGTCCTTGACGGGGGATTCAGAAACATAAATACCTTGGATGTGTTCGACTCCGTCCGTGTGAATAACCAATATATCGGAGCATACGATTTTGCCGATGATGAGATAGATTTTTACGGGGAAGGCACAGAGCATGGCTCAATGTGTTTGGCATTGATTGCTGGAAACAGAGATGACTATTTGGGAGCAGCCAATCAAGCGGCATTTTGTGTCATGCGGACGGAAGAAGTCTCAACAGAATCGCCTAAGGAAGCCGATAACTGGGTTGCTGCGGTCGAGAAATGTGACAGTTTGGGAGTGAATATCGTATCCACCAGTTTGGGATACAGCGTATTTGACAATGCGGAGTGGAATTATAAATATGAGCAAATGGACGGTCGCAGTTGCCGTGCATCCCGAGCGGCGGTTATTGCGGCGCGAAAAGGAATGCTGCTCTGTACGGCAGCCGGCAATTCCGCTAAGACAGAATGGCCATGGATTGATGTGCCTGCCGATGCGGATAGTACTCTGACGGTCGGGGCAGTCGGACGCGATAGCGTTTTGGCATCTTTCAGTTCGTATGGTCCGTCAGCGGACGGGCGTATCAAGCCTGATGTCTGTGCTTTAGGGGTTGGCACATGCCTTGTTAATCCGAATACAGGTTTGCTCCAAAACAGCAACGGCACAAGTTTCGCTACACCTTTGATTGCCGGATTGGCGGCATGCTTGTGGTCTGCCTTCCCTGACGAGACGAATATGCAGATAATGGAAAGAATAAGAATGTCTTCGCATCTTTCCAGACAGCCGGATAACTATTACGGCTATGGCATACCGAATGTGCGGAAAGCAATTGAGGGTCAGACGGATATAGTCAATATGTTTGAGGACAAAGACACTTGTGTAAGGAAGATTTTTATCAATGGACAAGTGGTAATTGAGCGGGAAGGTATCCGTTATACGGTGATGGGACAAAAACTATAAAATCTATAATAAAATGAAAAAAACATGGATGCTCATGGCAGCAGGTTTGGTGCTTATGGGGTGCGTCAGCAGAAAACCCCACTATGATTCAGTGGATGATTATCCGGTCAAAGCCGGTAGTTCAAGGGAAATGTCCTATTCTTCTTCGGAAACGAACTTTACATTGTGGAGTCCGAATGCCGATTCGGTGATGGTGTATTTGTATGAGGCGGGAGAGGGCGGCGAGCCTGTCAAATCCCAGCATATGACGCGGCGGGTGGATGGTTGCTTTGAGACATCTGTCCGTGGTGATTGGAAGGGATATTTCTATACATTCCGTGTCTGGGATAGCTCATCCAAATGGGAACTGCATGAAACCCCGGGTATCTTTGCGGTGGCAGTTGGTGTCAATGGCAAACGCGGGGCAATCGTTGACATGAAGGAGACTAACCCCAATGGCTGGTGTAAGGATAAAAGACCCGAAATGAATAACTTTGCTGATGCCATCGTTTATGAAATGCACCATCGTGATTTCTCTATTCATCCGAGTTCAGGTATCACCAATCGCGGTAAGTTCATTGCTTTGACCGAAGAGGGTACTCATTCGCCCGAAGGGCAAAAAACCGGCATTGAACACCTTAAGGAATTAGGCGTGACGCATGTGCAGATTCTGCCGTCTTATGACTATGGCTCTGTGGACGAAACACACCTTGCCGACAATCGCTATAACTGGGGATATGATCCTGTCAACTATAATGTGCCTGATGGTAGCTATTCGACTGATCCGTATGATCCGACCTCTCGTATCCGTGAGTTCAAACAGATGATTCAGGCTCTGCATAAAGCGGGTATCCGTGTGATTTTGGATGTGGTTTATAATCACACATATGATGTGGCGCAATCGAATTTTACGCAGACTGCTCCTGATTATTTTTATCGTCATCGCGAGGACGGGTCACTCGGCAATGCTTCTGGCTGTGGTAATGAGACTGCCAGCGAGCGTCCCATGATGCGTAAGTTTATGCTTGAATCGGTGCGTTGGTGGGTTGAGGAATACCATTTGGACGGATTCCGCTTTGACCTGATGGCGATTCACGATATTCCGACAATGATGGAGATACGCGAGATGTTGGATGAGATTGATCCCACTATTTTGCTGTATGGTGAGGGCTGGGCGGCTGAAACTCCGTTGACGCCGGAGAATATCCGTCCCACTAAGTCGAATATTGTCAAAATGCTGCGTATTGGTGCTTTCTCCGATGATTTGCGTGACGGACTGCGCGGTTCGTGCTTTGATGATTCTGATGAAGCATTCCTCGCAGGCGAAAAAGGACATGAACAGACAATCCGTTTTGGTATTGCCGGTGCTATCGCACATCCGCAGGTGGACATGGAGCGCGTCAATTACAGCCGCGAACCGTGGGCTTTGCAACCGACCCAGATGATCGCTTATGCTTCCTGCCATGATGATATGATGCTCACTGACCGCTTGCGTTCAAGTGTCAGGGATGCTAAAGGCAAACATCCTATTAAGGATGATGAACTGAAACGCTTGGATAAACTCGCTCAAACCGTTATCCTGACTTCCCAAGGTATTCCTTTCATTTTTGCCGGAGAGGAAGTTATGCGTGACAAAAAAGGAGTACATAACAGCTACTGCAGCCCCGACTCGATTAATGCCATTGACTGGTCTTTGAAGACGAAGAATAAGGACTTGTTTGATTACTATGCCGGTCTCATTCATTTGCGCCGTAATCATCCCGCTTTCCATTTGGGAGACGCTGACTTGGTGCGCAAACATCTGGAATTCCTTGATACGGATGATTGCGTGGTGGCTTTCCGTCTGAAAGACAATGCCGGCGGTGATATGTGGAATGATATAGTGGTGGTCTTTAATGCCAATCGCAAACCTGTGTCGGTAACTCTGCCTACTGACGCTGATTATGTTTCTGTTGTTGAAAAGGGTGTTGTTAACGAGCAATCCCAAGTCGTTTATCGCGGAAAAGTAACGGTTGCTCCGCAATCGGCAACTATTTTGCATAACTAATTGACACATATGGATATGAAAAGGTTTGTAGGGTCGCTTTTAGTTGTTCTATCCGCTTTGCCGGCTTTGGCGTGGGGACCGGAAGGACACCGTATAATCGCCTTGGTTGCCTATGAATATTTGACACCGAAGGCTGTTAGACAAGTGGATAATGTCTTGGGCAAAAACGGTATGGTGTACTGGTCCACATGGGCGGACGAGATTCGTAGTGACACTGTATATCCCGGCAGTTATGACTGGCATTTCCAAGATTTGGAAGCCGGCATGACGGACGATGAAGTCGCATCTGTGCTGACTGATTATCCGAAACAGGGAGGCAATCTGTATCGCGCTTTGGATAGCTTGTATCTACTCCTGAAAAACGACAAAAACAACCGCGATGCTTTGCGCTTTTATGTCCACTTGTCGGGGGATCGGTATTGCCCGATGCACATGGGACATATCTCCGATAAGGGCGGAAATACCATTAAAATCAAATGGTTTGGCACGCAAACGAACCTGCACAGGGTTTGGGATGAAGACCTCATCCGTTTTCGCGGTTATTCTGTTACAGAGTATGCACAGTTATTGCTGGACATGTACGGCTGTGAGCGGAAAGCCATTGAGCAGGCTTCGCCCGAACAGTTGCTCATTAACAGTTATCATATCACATCTGCCATCTATGATTACCAGAAAACATGGAACGGCAATGTCTATAACTATGTTTATCATTGGAAAGAACCCATGGAGCGGCAACTCTATACCGCCGGTGTCCGTTTGGCTATGATTCTCAACGACATTTATCGATGAAGGATTTTACCTTACATACTTATCGGCTTTTGCTGCTTGCTTTGAAAAAGGCGGGATATGTGTCCTTGACTTTTGAAGAGTATTGCAATCTGAAGAATCGTCAGGCGACACCTGCCGGTAAGTTTGTCATTCTTCGGCATGATGTGGATTTGAAGGCTGTGAACAGCCTGCATACTGCCAAAATTGAATCGGAACTCGGACTGAAAGCGTCATACTATTTCCGGGTGGTGCCGGAAAGCAACCAACCCGATATTATTCGCCGGATTGCCGCACTCGGACATGAAATCGGCTATCATTATGAAGACATGGCTATTGCTAACGGAGATATGCAGGCGGCTATCGGACATTTTGAGAATTGGCTGAAGTATTTCCGTTCTTTTTATCCTGTCAAAACCATATGTATGCATGGCGCGCCGACCAGCCGCTTTGACGGGCGGGACCTGTGGAAACAATATGATTATCATGATTATGGTATCATTGGCGAACCGTATTTCGATGTTGACTTTTCGCAAGTGGCATATCTTACGGATACTGGACGACGATGGGATGGATATAAGGTCAGTTTAAGGGATAAAATTCCGCAATATCAGGACGAATGGATCCGTCGCGGGTGGACGTTCACGCATACGCCGCAGTTGATACAGTGGTTGCATGCGAACGATAATCTGCCTAACCTGATGTTGACAACCCATCCTCAGCGGTGGACGGATAACCGTACAGCATGGTGGAAAGAGTGGATTTTGCAGCATATCAAGAATTTGGTTAAACGCCTTTTGGTGGCTCTCAAATGAAAGTAATCACGGATATCGCACATATTGATCGGGACCAGTGGCGGCATTTGCAGGCTGTTTCGCCGGTTAGAAACTGGTTCCAGTCCCCCGAGGCATATGATTTCTTTGTCTCTGTTTCCGACTGCATGACACCATTCGTGTCCGCAGTCTATGACGGGGAACTATGCGGCATTATGGTCGGCTATACCGTCGCCGCGGACGGACTGATGCGATTTTTTACCGAACGCACCATTATCAATGGCGGTCCTTTGTTGGCTGCTGATATTTCTGATGAAGCGTTGGCGGCATTGCTGAATTCTGTACCTAAACGCGGCATTTATTGTGAAATCCGTAATTTCGGCGATTACCATATCTGGAACAGCGTCTTTGACAAAGCCGGATGGACTTTTAGACCTCATTATGATGTGTTGTTTGACTGTTCCGCTGACTGGCGTGCGCGTATCCACCAAACCAAGTCGCTGCAACTTCGCCGCGCTCTCAAAGACGGACAGACTTGGAACTTGGCGCAAACGGAGCAGGATGTCGCACAATGGTATGCTATCTTGGACAAACTGTATCGGACAAAAGTTCACCGGCCCCTGTTCCCGGAACACTTCTTTGTGAAGGCTTGGAAAAGCAAAACTTGTCACTTGATTCTGGTGAGGGACAAAGCCAAAACGCTTATTGGCGGCGCATTGGTGCCTGCCACCCATTTTGCTGCATATGAATGGTATATCTGCGGACCGGCCATGTCAACATATGCTATTTTGGAATGGTGTGAACAGAATGGCGTTGCATGTCTGGATGCCATGGGGGCGGGCGAGCCGCAAAAGGAATATGGCGTCCGCGATTTCAAACTCCAAATGGGGGGAGAACTATACCAATTCGGACGGTATTTGAAGATTAACAGAAACTTACGCTACCGACTTGGAGCGGCATATATCAATTTTAGATCGTAATTCTATCATGTGGAGACGAATATTCGGTGATATTGTTATTTGGATTATTTCCTCTGTCGTTTGTATCCTTTGGCGTGTCATGGCAAGCAAGGACGCCATTCTCAGCTATGTCGCTTTCTTTGCGGTTCTTATGGTGGCATGGGTCTTGATTGGCTTGCTGACAATGAAGTACCGCCGCAGTTACAAAGAGGCATGGTATTGGCAGGAAATGCTCTCAATGCTCCTTACAGGTGGCATATTGATGGGGCTGTGCGCCTGGCTCTTGCCCTTGATACCTTATAATATATCTATGACGGTGGCTTTATGGATGATTGGCATTGTCATGATATTCGACTCCGTGGATATTCTTTTCAAGCATTATTGGAAGTTTGCGTTGAACATGACCATTCCGCCGATGGTAATCAAACATCGACGTAATGCCAAAACCAAACGTCCCGATACCATGCGTTCACAGGAATCCCGCGACGCTATACGGCAGGCGGTTCTCTCTCTCACAACGGAAGAGGACTATAAAATGCTGGTGGACAAGGCGCATCTTAATCGCCAAAGCACCAAGACTGTCGCCAGTAATGAGCAATTCCCCTTGCTGCAGATTCCTGACTATCAGTACTCTACAATCGTTGACCTCAAAATCTTGAACAACATACGCGGTATCAACAAACGACTCTGTGTCATCAACCAGAAACTGCCTGACAACGGCGTTTATGTCTGCTGTTATCGCCCGCAGGAGTATGTCAAACAAAAGATGCTGAACTCCCATCCGTGGGGGATCAGGTGGATCGTTTATTTCTTCTGGTTCATTGTGCGCCGTGTTATTCCGCGCCTGCTCCTTATGAGCCGTCTGTATTATGACCTGAGCAAAGGGCGCAAGCGGATGTTGTCTAAAACCGAAGTGCTGGGACGCTTGTATTATTGCGGCTTCGAGGTGGATGAAATCGTTCCGATGGGACACATTCAGTATATCTTTGCACATCGTCATTCGCAACCGTACCCGCAGGAGCAGATTAAAATATATGGTCCCCTTATCAAGTTGCCCCGCGTCAGCAAGAATAAAAAGATTGTCTATTTCTACAAAATGCGTACCATGCACCCCTATGCCGAGTATATCCAGAACTATGTCTTTAACCAGCGTGGCGGGATGAATATTGCTGACAAATCCGATGACGATTGGCGTATTACGCACTGGGGAAGGATTATGCGGAAATATTGGCTGGATGAATTGCCTATGATTATCAACTGGCTTAAACGCGATATCAAACTGGTTGGTGTCCGCCCCTTGTCAAAGGCTATGTTCGAAAAGTATCCCAAAGACTTGCAGGACAAGCGTACACGCTGCAAACCAGGACTTATTCCGCCTTTTTATATTGACCACCCGAAGACTTTTGAGGAACTCTATGCTTCCGAAAATAAGTATTTGGACGAGTATCTTGCTCATCCGGTCTGGACGGACATCAAGTACTTCTTTATGACCATTTATAGTATTGTTTTCAAACGTGTTCACTCAGCCTGAATTATATACCGATTCCCTTCACCGTATAGCGTATGCGACCGATGCTTCGGCTTATCGCGAGATGCCTTTGGCGGTTGCATATCCCGAAACGCCGGACGATATCCGCCGTTTGTTGGACGAGGCGCGAAAGCGGCATACCCACCTTATTCCGAGGGCGGCGGGAACAAGCATTGCCGGGCAGGTCGTCGGTTCGGGAATAGTGGTGGATATTAGCCGCCACATGAACCGCATCCTTGAAATCAATGCTCCTCAACGGTGGGTTAGGGTTCAGCCGGGAGTGGTGCGCGACGAACTCAATATCGCCCTCAAACCGCATGGCTTGTTTTTCTCGCCCGAGACATCCACATCTAATCGCTGCTGTATCGGTGGCATGGTTGGGAACAACTCCTGCGGCACACACTCGCTTGTTTACGGTTCTACGCGCCATCATGTTCTTGGACTCAAAGGCGTTTTGTCTGACGGCTCCGACTTTGAATGTACTGCAACCGGCTTTCACTTCTCACCCGATAGTCGGGTAGGGAAGCAGGTGCTTGAACTCCTGTCTGCATGGCAGCACGATAAACACATCCGCAAACTCTTGGCGGATAACTTCCCGGACAGCTCGCTGCGGCGGCGTAGTTGCGGCTATGCGCTGGATGAGTGCTTGAACGCAGAACAACTCAATCTGCCGGCTTTGTTGACAGGGTCGGAAGGCACTCTTGCGTTTATTACGGAAATAACTCTCTCTTTGGATCCCTTGCCGCCTGCTCATAAAGCATTGGTTGTCAGATTATTGGACAATATGGATGAAGCATGGCAGGCTAATCTCGATGCACTTGCCCAACATCCGACCGCTGTCGAACTCATTGATGGTGAGATTCTCAAATTGGCACTCAATAACCCCGAAGCACGCCGCAATATGGAAGTGCTGCACCTCGATTTGGCGCATTTGCCTGCTGCACTACTCGTTTCCGAGTTCTGGGGAAATGAACCGGCTGACTTGCCGGACAAGACCATGGTACTCACCGCCCCCGCCGACATTGCTGCCGTCTGGAATCTCCGTAAGGCTGGATTAGGCGTACTTACCGGCACGGACTCTGATGCCAAACCTATCGGCGTTATTGAGGACACCGCTGTCGCACCGCAGCGTTTGGCGGCGTATATGCACGATTTCCGGGCGATGATGGATGAACTCGGATTGTCTTGTGTCTATTATGGACACATCTCTACAGGCGAATTGCATCTTCGCCCCGTCTTGGATATCAAGCAGCCGCGTGACAGACAGTTGTTCCGCGAGGTCGCAACACGCACCGCGCAATTGGTGAAAAAACACCGCGGCTCACTGTCCGGCGAGCATGGCGACGGGCGGCTACGCGGCGAGTTTATCCCCCTCATGTACGGCGATGAAGTGAACGAACTCTTCTGCCGAATCAAAGACACCTTTGATCCCGATGGATTGTTCAATGTCGGTAAGATTGTTCGGACTCCGCCCATGGACAAGTTCCTCAGATATGACCTTAACCAGCAATATGCCGTCCAACAATCCGTGCCTGCCAAACGTACCCGGTGGCTGTTCCGCGGCTTGACCGGCGAGGGGAGTCTCATGCAGCGTATCGAGCGGTGCAATGGTGCAGGCGACTGCCGTAAATCCAATCGCATCGGCGGGACTATGTGTCCGGCATTCAAGGTCTCCGGCGATGAAATTATGACCACACGCGCCAGAGCAAATGTCTTGCGCGAAATCCTTACACGCGGCAAGTTGGATAAACACCAACTTTCGATTGTCAACGCCCAGCTCTCATCTTGTCTTGCCTGCAAAGCCTGCCGCTCGGAATGTCCCTCTAATGTCGATATGACTCGCCTGCGCAGTCAGGTCTTGCAACTTCTCTATGATGCCGGACATGTACCATTCCGTTCTTGGATGGTGGCGCGTATGGCGGTGTTTGAGGCGATTGGAAGCCTCGTTCCGCCTGTCTATAATTTCTTTGCTTCCAACCGCCTGACTTCATATTTGTTGAAGAAACTTCTCCATTTTGCTACTGAACGGCGTATTCCGACACTCTCCCGCTACTCTATGCGGCGGCTTGTTAATAGGGAAGCGGACAATCTAATCGCGAATGGCAGAACAGTATATCTCTTTGCCGATGAATTTACCAATCGGCAGGAAGCGGAATTAGGGCTTGCTTTTGCCCGTTTGCTGCGGCGATTGGGCTATCACGTTGTCATTCCTGAACATGTTGAATCGGGTAGGGCGGCTATTTCAAAAGGTTGCCTGCATCTCGCTGCGAAGTATGCTGTGCAGAATGTCAGACTGCTGTCTTCGCTCGTTTCTGAGGACACACCATTGGTCGGTATTGAACCTTCATGTATCCTTTCTTTCCGCGACGAATATTCGGACCTCATGCCGGATGATTCCCTTCGGGAAAAAGCCCTCAAAATGGCTCCTGCTTGTTTGCTCTTTGATGAGTTCTTGTGCCGTGAGATTGATGCCGGTCGCATTGACCCTGCTATATTCAACAAGTCCGATGTGGATATTTGGTTGCATGGTCATTGTCATCAGAAGTCGCTGGTTGGGGTGGATAAGACTGCGCGGCTTTTGCAGTACACCACATCCGGCAAGGTGCATGTTATTCCTTCCGGTTGTTGTGGCATGGCTGGATCGTTCGGCTATGAGAAAGAACATTATGCCACTTCGATGGCGATTGGGGAAATGATTCTTTTCCCTGCTGTCCGCAATGCTCTCGCCCAACATCCCACCCCCCAACATCCCGCTCCCTCTGTTATTATCTCTGCTCCGGGTACTTCTTGCCGCGAGCAGATTCTCCATGCTACCGGCGTCACCGCCCTGCACCCCATCCAAATCCTCTATAACGCCCTCTAATCCTCCGCTCCCCATAACTCCCCGCTCCCCTGCCTTCCCGCTCTCTGCAGCCCCCTCTCCGCTCTCAACTTTCCGCCTTCCTTTGCTTCCATTTTTCAATCCTCGTAACTCACTGATAATCAGTACCCCTTATCGCACTATTATCGCACTATTATTGCAGTATTATTGCAGTATTATTGTAGTATTGTTGCACTATTATTGTACTATTCATCCTTCGAATACGGCTAACTGACGACATTTTGAACCCGCACTTGCCCCGGATTTATCCGCTAATGCAACGTTTTTTGACTGTTTTATACGCTATTTTCAATTTTCCGTTTGGTACTTCCAACTTTTTGCACTACCTTTGCGCCCCGAAATTTGATTAGGATGAAAAAAACTCTTCCTTATATTGCCGTCATTGTGGCAATGATTATTTGGTCTGGATCCGGCATTGCCGTCAAAGCGGCATTGAATTCCTTTGCACCCCTGACATTGGTCTTGTCGCGCTTTACGTTCGGCGTCCTTTTGATGCTCGCTATTGGCTTAATCGCTAACCGAACAACTTCTTCTAACTCTATCCTTCGTCTGCAACCTGTTGAAAAACAGCATATTTGGTTTTTTGTCCTCGGCGGCGTATTTGAGCCGTTTCTGTATTTTATCTTTGAAACATACAGCTATAAACTTTTTGCAACTCCAACAATCGCTGAAGCTTTTCTAAGTACCAATCCCCTCATTGCACCTGTTTTTGCGTTCTTCTTTTTAAGGGAGAAAGTGACTTTTTGGAATATTCTCGGTATCCTTGTCTCTACGGGTGGTATGTTGCTCTTGGTGCTTGCCGGCAATGATAGTTTTGTTTTAGGCTCCGTCTGGGCAATTCCTTTATCTTTGATTACCGTTTGTATGGCTGTTGCCTATTCGATTATACTCAAAAAAGTTCCGAAACAGTATAGCTCGCTTACAACGGTCTTTTGGATGGATGTTTTCGCTTTGTGTATGTTTTACCTTGTCGCTGGCGCAAAAGCAATCCTGAATCCCCATGCAGTTTGGTTGGTGAGCGAAATAAGCGGGGCGGCTGTCGGAGGCGTCTCATATTTGGCTGTCCTCAGTACGGTAACCGCCTTTATTCTGTTCTGTTACAGCGTCCGCTTTTTGGGGGTGACAAAAGCAAATATATTCAACAATATCCGCCCTGTTTTTACGGCATTGATTATGCTCTGTTTCTTCCATGAGCATATGCCGCTTTTGAAATGGATTGGTATCGGAATTATTGTTATTGGTCTCTTTATTTGCCAAAAAAGAGGAAAAAAGTGATTTTTTTTAAGATTTGTTTGCTTCAATCAGAGAAATGTAGTAATTTTGCCGCGTTATAGTTATGCAAATCACTTTTTGACTGAAAAAACGAAATTATGGAACAATTTTTATACTCTGATTTAGGTTCTTTTTATAACTTCCTTTTCATTGTCGCACTGATCGGATTGGTCGTCTTTATCGCACTCTACTTTGTGGATGCGGGGTATGGTAAAATGCGTAATGAAAAATGGGGACCGACTATCAACAACAAGGTGGGCTGGCTACTTATGGAAATGCCCGTTTTTCCTATCGTCATTTATTTGTGGGGAATGTCGCCATATTCCGCGACACGGCAAATGCCGTATTTGGCTTTTCTCATTATCTTCGAGTTCCATTATTTTCAACGCTCGTTTATTTTTCCGTTCCTGCTCAAAGGTAACGGACAAATGCCGATTATCATTATGGTCTTCTCCGTCGTCTGGAATATTGTGAATGGCTATATTCAGGGATTCTGGCTCTTCCATTTGGCTCCGCGATATTACCCGGAACTTTATACGCCGGACTGGCTTCTTGACCCGCGTTTCATTGTTGGTACGGTTATTTTCTTTACCGGATGGATTATCAATATGCACAGTGACCATGTTATCCGCCATTTGCGCAAACCCGGTGACACCAATCACTATTTGCCTAAAAAAGGACTGTATAAATATGTTACCAGTGCAAACTATCTGGGCGAAATTACTGAATGGCTCGGATTCGCTGTCTTGACATGGTCGTTCGCCGGTCTGTTATTCTTCTGGTTCACTTGTTGCAATCTCGTTCCGCGTGCCAACTCTATTTACCTCAAGTATGAAAAAGAGTTCCCTGATGAGTTTGACCGCAAAAAGTTAAAACGTATCATTCCTTTTATTTATTAAATCATTATTCAGAAACTCGAAATCAGAAATGGATAAATTGTTTACTCCCTATCAGTTAGGACCTATCACACTGCGGAACCGTTTTATTCGTTCCGCAGCGTTTGAGAATATGTGTACCGGTAATACGCCTTCACAGATGTTGCATGATTACCATGTCAGTGTCGCACACGGCGGAGTTGGAATGACTACTGTGGCATACTGCGCTGTGGATTTGAGCGGCGTCTCTTTTGACGGCCAATTGTATGTCAGGGACGAGGCACTGCCCGGATTGAAAAAATTGACCGATGCCGTTCATGCCGAAGGGGCTAAAGCGAGTATCCAGCTCGGACACTGTGGTAATATGACGCACTTTAGTACATGCCATTGTATGCCGCTTAGTGCTTCTAATGGTTTTAATCTCTATTCCCCGACTATTCACCGCCGACTTAAAGTCAGTGAAATAAAATCGCTGGTTAAGAAATTTGGCGAGGCGGTTGATTTTTGCCGTAAAGCAGGGTTTGATTGCGTCGAAATACATGCCGGACATGCTTATCTCATCTCGCAATTTATCTCACCGCGGACCAACCACCGCCATGATGAATACGGCGGCTCTTTCGAAAACCGTGTCCGTTTCCTTAACGAGGTCTTGGATGAAGTAATGGCACATGCCGGTAACGACATGGCGGTTGTCGTCAAAACCAATATGTGGGATGATTGTTGGCATGGCTCTGATATTGAGGAAGGTATAAAGGTCGCGAAAGAGATTGCTAAACACAAAGTACATGGCATTGTCCTTTCCGGCGGAACGGTTAGTCGTTCGCCCATGACCATCTTGCGGGCGGCTATGCCGGTGAAAACGCTCGCGCATTATATGCCCATGAAATCGCTGTGGTGGCTTAAGGCTGCCCTGCATATTCCCTATGTCGGACCTATTATGATGCCCACGCAACCGTTCAAGGAACTCTATTTTATGGAGCAGGCGAAACGCTTCCAACAGGAAATCAAGGACGTTCCCCTCATTTATGTCGGCGGTGTCCAATCGGGGGATAACTGCCAAACTATCATGGATGAGGGATTTGAACTCTTCCAGTTGGCGCATGTGCTTATCAAAGATCCTGATTTCGTTAATCATGTGAAGCAGAATCCGCATTATCACGCAGGATGCGGGCGGTCGAACTATTGCGTCGGACGTATGTACTCCAAGGAAATGAAGTGCCATGAATGCGTGGAGAGGGATGGCGAGAAAATTCCTGATTGCCTCAAGAAGGAAATCGCCAAACTGGAAGAAAACGCGAAAGAAGCTAACGAAAAATATAAACTGGCTGATGGAAAATAATGCTATGTTGGCCTTGGTGACAGGGGCGTCTTCGGGAATCGGATTGCAATATGCCACACAGCTGGCACGTGACTACCACACCGATTTGCTACTCGTTAGCAATCAGGAAAAAGAATTGGCTGAGGTGGCTGCTGACCTTGCTGAAAAATATGGTGTCCGAACTATTGCCAAGTATGCTGATCTGAGTAAACAGAACGCTGCCGAAGAACTTTTTGCTTGGTGCGTGGAGAATAATTATGTCGTGGATATTTTAATCAACAATGCCGGAGTATTCTTCTTCAATCCGTATTGTGAGACGAATATGAAGCGCATTGAGTTGATGCTCAATCTCCATGTGGTTACTGTCGCTAAACTGACTCGCTTGTTCGGGGAACAAATGTGCAACCGCGTTCTGACTTCGGAACAGCAGGAACAGCGTATCTGCCGTAAACATCGCCGCAAAGGCTATATACTGAATATGTCATCCATGAGTGCATGGATGGCTATGCCCGGGATTCAGACATATAATTCCACGAAAGCGTTTATCTATAATTTCTCCAAATCCATTTGGTATGAACTTAAACCGAAAGGCGTCAATATTACCGTTATGGCACCCGGGGCGGTGGATACTGCCTTGTTCGGATTGGCACCTAATCTCCGAAAGTTGGCTGTTGCACTCACTGTTAGCATTCCGCCGGAGAAATTGGTCAAGCGCGCCTTACGCAAAATGTTCCGTGGGAAAAAGGCGGATACTCCGGGGTTGATTAACTGGCTTTGCACACCAATTCTCAAACACACACCCGACTGGCTCGTCTTCCTCGCCATTAAATTGGTCGGTAAATATCAGAAATAACATCATTCGAATAAAAATGCACGATTATTAAGATTTATATCAAAAAATAGTCGTGTTTTTTGTTAAGAATTTGTTGATTATTATTGTGATGATTAAAAAATGCCATTTTTTTCTTATTGATTGCTATAGATTGTTCCGAAAAAATGTAGTAATTTTGCAGCGTTTTTTTGGATTAAAGTGTGCTTATGAGAAAAATTTACAGCATTTGTGTATTAGTCTTTTTTACTCAAACTCTTTTTGCGGAAGTTATTTCCGGTATTATTACAGACGCTTTTACTCGTGAACCCTTAATCGGCGTTACTATCCTGAATACCGATGATGGAAAGGGAACTGTTACAGACATTGACGGACGTTATTCGCTTAATGTCTCTGCTACCCCCGTACATCTGCAGTTTTCATATGTCGGGTATCAAACCGAAGACCGCGTCCTGAAAACGATTCCCAAGGAATACAATCTGGTACTCCAAGCTCATAACGAAGTGTTGGATGAGGTCGTTGTCAGTGCCGGTCGTTTTGAACAGCGTATGACGGATGTTACCGTTACCATTGATGTCATTAAACCGCAAGCAATCAAAACCCAGGCTCCAACCGATATTTCTGCTACTTTGCAAACACTGCCGGGTGTCGAGATTATTGACAAACAACCCAGTATCCGCGGTGGTGGCGGTTGGACCTATAGTGTAGGTTCCCGTTGTCAGGTTCTGATGGATGGTATGACCATTCTCAATCCTAAAACCGGCGAAATCAACTGGAACAATGTTCCGTTGGAGAATGTCGCGCAGGTGGAAGTCATTAAAGGTGCTTCGTCTGTGTTATATGGTTCGTCTGCCCTGAATGGCGTTATCAATGTTCGTACCCAACGCCCGGGGTTAACACCGGAAACTAAAGTGTCCGGATATGTTGGCGTGTATGATAATTATTCCAACTACAAATATACCGGTGCACGTTTGCCCTTGTATTATGGTGCTGAGGCTTCACATTCGCGCAGAGTGGGGGACTTTGATGTCTCTGCCGCAATCAGCGCATTCAAGGATGAGGGCTTCCGTCAGCAGAGTTTCAATGACCGCATTAGAATGGGCGGCAACATGACTTACCACAAGCCTATGCCCGAAAACCAATATATGAATATGGGCTTTAACCTTAATTATGTGGCTAACCAATATGGCGATTTCTTCATCTGGCGCAGCCCGAAGGACCCCATTCACCCCTCACCGTTAACCAATATGGGGCGTAAGGAACATAATTTCAATATTGATCCGTTCTTCAATTTTGATAATACGGAAAAAGGTATTTCCCATAAAATCCGTACCCGCTTCTATTTGACATCCGATAATATCACAACTCCTTCCGCTACCATGTCCACCGAGGATTTGGTAAAATGGGGCGTGACCAGTTTTGATTTGGATAAGGTCAAAGGGTATTATGACAAAATCACCGATTACTTGGACAACGGCCTTGGCTTGGATGATGCCCTGCTCATTACGTTTAGTAGTATTGGCGTTCCTATCAGAAATGAGCAATGGTTGGATGCTGTACTTAATGGTATTGATCTCGTTAAAAACGGTCTGGGATATACTGGTACCGTGGCTGAATTGCAGGATGTTGTTGCTTATGCGTTGAATTTGATGACTGATCACACTCCGACTCGTCCTGAACTGACATACAATGGCTATATTGACTACCAGTTTGCCAAACAATGGAAATCCGGCGTTCGCTTGACTACTGGTGTAAATTGGAATCATATTACCAATACCGCTAATATTACCGGTACTCACCAAACTGACAATGTGGCGGCATATATACAGTACGACCATCGTATCGCTAATCGCCTGTCGCTCAGTGCCGGTATGCGTTTGGAGTATTATCGTATGGATAATAGTTATAAGGAGGCTAATATTCAGCTTGGTAAGTGGCTTTGCCCTGTGCGTCCCGTCTTCCGGGCCGGTTTGAACTGGGAGATTTATAAAGCCGGATTCCTGCGTGCCAGTTTCGGACAAGGATACCGCAATCCGTCTATTACTGAGAAATTTGCCCGTAAGGACATTGGTGGAGTCGGGGTGTATCCCAATCATAACATCAAACCCGAATCGGGTTTCAATGCCGAATTGGGCTACAAGCAACTATATAAATTCGGACCTGTTTCAGGTACCTTTGATGTCGCTGCCTTCTATACCGAATATCAGAACATGATTGAGTATCAATTCGGTCTATTCCGTAACTCGGATTTCTCAATGATTAACTCCATTTACGATGTTATTGACGAAGCGCAGGGAATGATTGAGGATATTAAGGTAAATAAGTCGCTTAGCGGAGCCGGTATTGGTATTGGCGCGCAATTCGTTAATGTCAACCATGCACGCATTTATGGAGCAGAGGTTAGCACGGCCGGTAAAGTGGATATTAAGAATGATATGGTACTCGCTTACAATATCGGCTATACATTCACAGAACCTGAAGATATGGATAATGCCAAACGAATCGAGGAAGAGAAACAATATACCGATCCGTTGCAAATGAAGAATAAATCCAATGACTCGAAGTATCTTAAATATCGTAATAAGCACTCTTTCAAAACTACGATTGACTATAATGTCAAATGGTTCTCTGTCGGATTGAATATGATGTACCGTAGTAAGATTCTGGCGGTTGATTATCTTATGGTGGATGAGCGTGCCAAAGATGAACCCGACCTGATGGATTATGCGCGTAAGTTTATCTTCGGTTATGAGGATGGGCTGTCGCTGCATGACTATTGGACAAAACATAATACAGGTATTTTCACTATGGATATTCGCTGTGCGTTCCGCTTCAAAGAACATGTAGAGGTACAATTTATGGTGAATAATCTGCTTAATACGGAATATAGTTTCCGCCCGATGGCACTGTCTGCACCGCGTACATTTGTTTGTAGGTTGAATCTTAATTTCTAACGTGATTATGAACAGAATAATTAATATTGTATTTTTAGTTTTTGCTTTTACCGTTTCTGCTTTTGCAGTCTCAGTAACTGATGTTGCAGGTGAGTTCAATGGATCTCTGAATATCGGTGGGACACCTTATAATAATAAGACTGTCTATATCTTGCCCGGTGTTGCAAGTAATACGATAACTTTTGTATTACCTGATTTTAAATATAATAAGGCTTCATTGGGAGACATTGTTCTGGTTAATATCCCGATGAACAGTAGCGGAAAACTGACACTTGATAATGCAAGTTTATATATAAAAGCAATATCGGAGCGCGCTACGATTTCTGTCCTTAATGGTTTCAAAGATGGAAATGATACCTATAATTCCATAGTGTCTGAATCTTCTGCACAGGTTTTGCTGTCTATTGCAGCACCTTCACTCCCGGAACCGATATTGGTTTTATTTAATGGTTCCCGCGTGACAAATGCCAACTACGCTATTACAAATGGCGGATTTGAGGGCGCATGGTCAAACGGAGAACTCGAAGGCTGGCATTCATTTAATTCTGCTACAGGTAGTAAAGTGTCTTTTGTGAAAAATACCGAACAATTCATCCGTTCAACGGACAAGCGCCCCGGCTCATCCGGAAGCCAAAGTGCGATGATTAAAACTAAAATTATTCTTGGTAATAATGCCAATGGCAATTGCACTAATGGTCAAATAAATGCTGGTTCAACTACTGCCGATGATGCTTCAGGTAACTATAATTTCTCCGATCCATCCAATAAGGGCTATAATACTGCATTTGTCGGAAATCCGGATTCCTTAGTCTTTTGGGCTAAATATATTCCTGCGGACAAAAAACCGGGTAACTCTGTTAACAAGGCACGTGCGCACTGTGTTATAACAACTAATGCACGTTATCAGGATCCTGAAGCTGTCAGCTATGCCTCGGTTAAAGTGGCGGATGCTGCTCTTAATTACTCTGCAACTTCTTCAATGGGTTGGCAACGTCTTTCTGTACCATTTGTATATACATCTGTTAATCCTTCTTCAGCTGCGTATATGCTCATTACATTCTCGTCCAATTATACCCCGGGCGGAGGATCTGCATATAACGAAGGTGGCGGTCTTTTTAGCAGTGGAACAGACTATTTAGACAATGTGTATTTGGATGATGTAGAGATGATTTATAACCATGCGCTTACATCCCTGAAAATGAATGGTACTGCAATTTCATTTACCAATGGAAATGCTGTCTCTACAAAGGATTTCAGTGATAGTGACTATAACTTCGTTGCTACCACCAACGGCAAAGCTGCTAAATCGTTTATCGGCTATGATGCGGTTAATAGTAGAGTGTATGTTTATGTAGTCGCTCATAACTATTCGCAAGCAAAATCCTATTCGGTTTATACTCTGCAGATGGCTACACCTGTTAAGGACACAGAGTATGCCTATTCCGCAACTATTTGTTCCAATGAATCCTATTCGGATAATCTGTTCTCTAAGCTGACAAAAGCCGGATCATATACAACTAAGATTCCGAACTCTAAAGGCGGCGATTCAATTGTTACTCTTACATTGAACGTTTTGCCGGCATATGAGAAGACCACAAAGGCTACGATAAATATGAACGAAACCTATGACTGGCGTGGAACAACTTATTCTAATCTCAAGCCCGGATTATTTACTGATCAGGTGGAACTTAAAACAAAAGCCGGTTGTGATTCTGTCTTTACGTTGGCTTTGACTGTGAAACCTATTGCTTATGAGCTGTCCGAAACATTAGTCGCTTGTCAAAATGAGGAAGCAATGTGGCATGGTAAGCTTCTCCCGACCGCTAAAGCAGGAACGGTGATGGTTTATGATTCATTGAAATCGGTTTACAATATGGACTCTGTTATTATACTCACGTTGCAAGTTAAACCGTCATATACTATCGCTAAGACCGTTTACTTGAACGAAGTGGATACAATTTGGAGGGGACAGCATATTTCCGGATTGGCTAAGTCCGATAAACCATATATGTTTTACGATAGTTTGACCGCGCAAAACGGTTGTGACTCTGTTTATGTCCTGACATTGTATATCTCTGATAAACCGGTCACTTATGGTGTATATCAGGCGACAATTTGCGATGGTGATAATATTACCTTTGATGGCATTCGCTATGAGGAAGCTTTTGACGATGATGTACGCTTTTCACAACCGAATATGTATGGTGGCGACTCGGTTATTCATTTGTTAGTAGATATTTTGCCATCCTATTTTATTGAAGAATACAGAACAATAACCGTCGGTGATAACCAAACGTGGGAATACTTTAACTTAAATGCCATGCCGGTTGGTGAAATGATGCTTAATGCGTCTTACTATTCGGTGGATGACTGTGATTCTACAATGGTGCTTTACCTGACTGTTCTGCCTGAGCATATTGTATCTGGCATGGAAAATGTTCAGGATGATGCCCGCACTAATAGAAAAGTAATAATCAATGGGCAACTTTATATCATTCGTAAGGATGAAACAATATATGATATATTAGGTAAAAAAGTAAAATAATTAACATCTAATCAAACAACAAAACAATGAAAAAAGTATTTATCTCAGTTCTTGCCGGATTGATGATTTCGGCTCAACTCTTAGCAGTATCCGTTAAGGATGTTTGCGGTCAGTTTAATGGCGACTTGAATATCGGTGGTAAGGCATACCCGAACAGAGCGGTTTACCTTCTGCCCGGAACGGTTGATAATTCTGTGACGTTCGTTTTGCCGGATTTCATTTACAATGCCGGTAAGTTGGGAAATATTGTGTTACCCAATATCCCGATGAGTGAGAGCGGACAACTGACGCTTAATAAAGCAACTCTTTATTTGGATTCAATCAGTGAACGTGCTACCATTACTATCGTCAATGATTTGAAGGATGGTGATGTAGTGTATAATTCGATTGTTACTGCCACAGAGGCACAAGTGGTTCTTCAGATTGCTGCTCAGTCTTTGAAAGAAGATATTTATGTCCTATTCCAGGGTAAAGCTGCTGATCAAGCCAATTATGCTTTGGTAAACGGCGGTTTTGAAGGAGACTGGGTAGAATCCGAGCCGCAAGGTTGGCATTCTTTCAATTCTGCCACAGGTGGTTACGTTGATTATATCCGTAACGATTATCAGTTTATTCAGTCTGATATGGTGCGCCCCGGTTCCAAAGGTGTACACAGCGCACTTTTGTCATCTACTATGGCTTTAGGCATTGCCGCTAACGGTAACTGCACTAACGGTCAAATCAATGCAGGTTCTAAAACTCCTGATGATCCGGAGAGAAACTACAATTTCTCTGATCCTGCTAATGAGGGCTTCAATACACCTTTCAACGGACGTCCCGACTCCGTTGTGTTCTGGGCTAAATACTTGCCGGCAGACCGTGATTATACAAAGGATGACAACCAAGCTCGTTTGAATGTGGTGATTACTACAAATGCCCGTTATCAGGATCCTGAGAAAGATAATAATTTTGCCGATGTCCGTATCGGTGCTGCAACTCTTAATTATTCCGCTACATCAGATTTTTCATGGCAGCGTCTGACTGTTCCGTTCAATTACGAAACAGCTAATTTGGACAAGGAGCCTGCTTATATCCTTACAACTTTTACAACCAACAAAACCCCGGGTGGCGGCACTTCTTATACTGATACAACCGGTGGTATTTTCAACAAAGTAAAAGTAAATGTGTTGGATACAGTATATTTGGATGATGTGGAACTGATTTATAACAAGTCGCTCCAACAATTCTCCTTGGATGGCGAGGCTTTGTCTTTTGACAGACATATTGCAACAGTTGAAGATGATTATTGCGACGATTGCGCAAAGTTTGCCGCCGTTGGTAATGGTGTTTCGTCTCAGACGTTTATAGGCTTTGACGCTGATCAACGTTGCATATTCATCTATGTTATTGCTGACGACTATGCACAAAGTCGCGCATATAACCTGTATCGCGTGGATTTTGCCGATTCTGATATAAAGAATCCTGAACCGATTGACAATCCTGATGAGGCGATTGATAATGTATCTGTTCAAACCGTTCGTTTTGAAAAGGTAATGGTTAATGGTCAATTACTGCTTCGCAGCGGAAATGTTATTTATAACTTAATGGGTGTACGCCTGCAATAAGATGAAACGATTAGTTAATATATTTATTCTATTGGTTGTCGCACTCTCTGCCTCTGCACAAACCTATAATAATGGCACATGGTATTCATTGTATGACACGAAAACTCATACAATGAATACGCAGGGCGATTATGAAACAGGAGGAGTGTTTGCCCCGACTGCGGGTACATTGAATGTCAAATGGAATTATGAATGGATTGACTGGTTGGGAGTTGCCCGTAAGATTGATACGGATGTATTAGAATCATCTGATGGTGGCAACAACTCTAAAACAGTTGGTTCGCTTAAGGAAAATACCTCTGACGGAAGTAATACAACGGAGAGTTTTACGGTCAGTCGTGATATTAACTGGATTAAGTTCAATAGATCTGGAGTGCCGACTCACAAGGTAAATGTATATCATATTGATATTCCTTTGGCAAAGCATATTCTTTTGGCTTCCGGTAACTATGGAGCAACCACTGCTTCCTATGATTTCGGTCAAGTGAATGCCTTAAGTACATCGGATGTCTATAAGATTAATCTTCGTTCGTTCCTTACAGCAGGTGATATTACCATAACTTCCTCTAATCCGGAGATTTTCCATGTCGGAGATGCCGCTAATACGGAGTCACTCGTTTATGCGGTCGGAGCCAATGCGTGTGCTTCCGAAAACGGTAAGGCGGATGTGGCTTCGGCTACTACTCTTGGTAAGATTGCCAATTATGCGATTCCTGTATATTTTACACCCAAAGAAGGCAAAGATTATGGTGCTGTTATAACTATTACTGACGGTGTTTCTGCGGCAACGGTGGCACTGACCGGCAAAGGTATTAAACTCGACCAAACCATTACATGGGAACCTAAAACACCGATTTTGTCTAATGCAAGTGTCGATTTGGCTCAAGCATCTTCCGAACTTCCCGTTGAGTACTCTTTTGAGCCTGAAGGCATTGTGGCATATGAAAATGGCTTGTTGAATGTCCTGACCGAAGGAGTGGTCTCTATTACCGCATCGCAACCGGGAAACACTGTTTATAATGCTGCTCAACCTGTGACAAAACAGATTACGGTTTTCCCTGCGAAAACGAGTTTTACCTACGAACGTACTATTTGTGAGACAGACGTTTATTCTGATGAACATTTCCAGAACTTGACAGAAATAGGGCTGTATTATGATACGATTCCTAATGTTTATGGCGGAGACTCTGTTATATGCCTTTCATTAAAACATAATTCGGCTTATTTGTTTGAGGACGCGCGTACAGTGTTTGTTGGGGTTCAGGAAGAGTGGGAAGGAGTTGATTTGAGCCTTATTCCGGTCGGCGACTCAACATTGGTGGTTAAATATGCCACAGTCGCAGGATGTGACTCTGTTTATAAACTTGCTCTGACTGTTATTCCGAGACCTGTTTCATATGGCAATGATACCATATGGTTGTGTGCCGGCGAATCATTCGAGTATGAGGGAAAAACCTATAAACGCCCGTGCAAAGACTCTGTCCTTGTTTCAGAGCATAATGTGTTAGGTGGGGATTCGATTGTCGAATTTGTAGTGTATGTATTCCCGATTATGAAAATGCAGGCCTCGCAAACTGTTGTTGAGGGGGTGGAGCAGACTTGGCAGAATATAGATCTGAGTACAATACCGGCAGGGGACACGACTTTGGTTGCCAAGTACACTTCTGTTAACGGTTGTGATTCAACTTATATTTTGAAACTCACGGTCACACCCAAAATTACTACGGGTGTCGGCAATACGCACATTAACGATGATTTGCGCAAAGTTATTATCAATGGTCAACTTTATATTCGTAAAGGGGATGCTTGGTATGATTTGTGCGGCAAAAAGGTTCAGTTCTAATTCGTTATTCTTTGGTTTTTATGAATTGGGCTTTAGTCACGGGAGCGTCAAGTGGCATAGGGTTACGCTATGCCACTGCGCTTGCCCGTGATTATCATTATAATGTGTTGCTTGTTTCCAATCAGGAAACTCAGTTGCAGGAAGCGTCCAGATTATTATCGGACCAATATCAGGTTCAGACAGAATTTCTCTACCTGAATCTGGCAGCACAGAATGCAGCAGAGCAGGTATATAAATTTTGTCAGGACAAGGGACTTGAGATTGATGTACTTGTTAATAATGCGGGCATGCTCATATTTAATCCTTTCCGTGAAACAGACTTGCGCCGTATTGAGACGCTGGTTATGCTGCATGTGGTGACGTTGACTAAACTTTGCCGTCTCTTCGGTGCGGATATGGCACAGCGTCAAAAAGGGTATATACTCAATATGTCTTCTATGAGTGCCTGGATGGCTATGCCCGGTATTCAGTGCTATAATGCCAGCAAGGGATATGTACTTAATTTTAGTAAATCCCTATGGTATGAAATGAAGAAATCGAATGTGCGTGTATTGGCTGTTACCCCCGGTTCTACCGACACCGGATTATTGCCTTTTGGCAAGTCGTTTGCTGCTGTGCTGAGGTTCTTTGGTATAACCATGTCACCCGAGCGGCTGGTTAATCGCGTACTCAAAGTTTTATTCCACAGGAAAAAGAAGACCTGTATGCCCGGCGCATGGAACTATATTATTGTTCCTATTATTAACCATCTTCCCGATTGGCTCGTTCTTTGGGCAATGAACCGTCTTGACATGAAGTGGTAAAAAGGGAAAAACACTGCTAACTTAAACACACTTTCTTTAGAACGGATAACCAATTGCGAAGTGGAATGTCATATCGTCTTTCCAACTCAGTCCGTTTGCGGCTGTACGCCAGACTTTGCTACCGCCGTCTTCGTATAAGCGTGTCGGGTCATATAGTTTGACTCCGAAGTCAATACGGAATACCAATATGCTGAAGTCTAAGCGTAATCCGACTCCGTAAGACCACGCTATCTGTTTATAGAACTCGTCAAATAGGAATACTCCGTGTTCTTGCCCCTTGTAATCACGGATTGTCCAAATATTGCCGGCATCTGTAAAGGCGGCTAATTCGATAAAGTTCCACACTTTCCAACGATACTCGAGATTTAAGTCCAGTCGGATATCACCGGCTTGCATGTCATAGACCAAACCGCCCCCTGTTCCTTTGAATCCGCCGGGACCTAACGTCCGGGCCTGCCAACCGCGGACACTGTTGGAACCCCCCGAAAAATACCGTTTCTCAAATGGAACAGACGAGGCATTCAAGTATGGTACGACAACACCTAAACCAATATGATACACCAGGCGGTGATTCGGTACCAGTACTTGGTGGTATGTGAAATTGACATCTGCTTTGGCATATTGGGAATAGGGAATTTTCCACAACACATACGCCCCGGCTTCATTCTTTGGTAGATTGGCAGCAGAGGCTATACCGTGCAAAAGATTGCCGGCGGTCTCTATGGTGTATTGGAATCGTAAATAATCATGATTGGGATTAAGTTGCTGCCGGCTTGTATAGATGCCGGTGTAACTCCAATCGACAATAAAGTGATCCTCGTAACTGTATTTTAGTACGCTGGACTTGTTGATGATATTTGTCTGAAACTCTTCCGACTTCCATGGCAAATAGACATAGTTGACATCTATTATATTGAATATATGCCGCCAGTGCGAGCTGGGGTTGCGATGAATGGTATAGTATAGTCCGGCACCGGCAATGTCACGGATAAATTCATTAGGCCGGTTCTGATATTGGAACGCCAGTTTCAGGTTAAGACTGTTGGGAAATAACAAACCGGCTTCTCCCTTTGCTTCAATAGCGCGACCGCCGTTTTGCCGCCATTCATAACTGAAACGCCCGCTTAATGACAGTTGTTCTGCACCTCGGAAAATGTTCCTGTTAATATATCCGAGTCCGGCTGCTATTCCCCAGTCACCGGCAGAGTAGGTGCCTTCAATCTCCGCTGACACGCTGTTGAGTTTGCTGCGTGAAACGGTTATATGGCAGTCCAATAAGTCTTTGCCAACGGGTTCAAATGATATATCGACATATTTAACAGGTCCTAATGCGTTTAGCAAAGCATAGGAACGTTCAACTAATTCCTCATTATAATAATCTCCGGGTTTTAGCTTGAAATTCTTTCGCAGAACTCTATGGCGAAGCAGCGGCTTGCCGAAATAGGAGAACTCGTACTCGCCTTCCATACTGTGTATCAGTTCTTTGCCTTCCGGCAAACGGCGCGGATCGTAATCCATATGGAATTTGATGTGGTTAATGCGATACCGGGTGTATATCTTTTCCAATATGCTGTCGGGTAGGGTCTCTGTCATCTTTTGCATTTTGAGTTCGATTGCCACTTCATGCGTATTGTAGCTGCTGTCTGCCCGGTAGTCTAACATGGATTTGTCAAAGAAGTAGTATCCTTCTTGACGCATATATGACGTAATCCGTTGCCGTTCATTATCTAATACGCCCGCATCAAATCTGTCCCCGTTGTGGATAAGACAACCTTTGGCGGTTGCAGCCCGTAATAAATCTTGGTGTGCCAATTTAATGGTATAGTCGCGCACTACATAGGGTTGCTCTGCGGTAACAAAATAGGTTAGTTTGACTTTTCGCTTCTTGACCACTGTCTGAGTATCAATTACTGCATTGAAGTATCCGCGGTTGTGCATGGCTTGTTTTAATTGACCCATCGAAGCTCCTGTTAATGAAGGGTCATATATTTCAGGTGCTTCACCCATTTTGTGGGCATTGGCGGCTAACCGCTTCTTGGATTTGGTGGTTGTATCTGCCGGCGCGGTATTGTATATGTGTAATTGTAACTTCCAGAATCCTAATATTTCGCTGTTCTGCTTTTGCCGCAGATAACTGTCCAGACCGCTTACACTGGCGTCTTTAGAATCGGTCACTTTTACTTTCGCTTTGTCCAACAGGTATTTGTCTTGGGGAACATACTTGGTGGCATTGCAGCCTGCAAACAAAACTATCAGACCTGCTATGGACAGTCTGAATAATCTTCCGCATATGTATTTCGTGCTAATCGGCATTTTGTCAATAAGTTTGCAAAATTACTGCTTTTATTCCATATTTGCAAAAAATATACTGTTTTTTTGCAATCTATTTGTGTAAGTAATTAAAAAATAGTAACTTTGCAGCGCGAAGAAGACTATGCAGAATAGAAGCCGCTCCATAGATATTTTACGTGTCATTGCCATTGTGTTGGTGGTAACGGGACACATGTTGCCCATCCCCGGGGTCACTTGGCTGACACATCATTTCCCTGTTTACAGTTACCATATTGCTCTTTTCCTTTTTGCCAGTGGTTACCTTTTTCGGGATGTTGACTGGCGCGGTTATGGTTCGTTTGTGCTGCGAAAAACGAAATCGTTGGCTATCCCGCTCATTGGGTGGAATATTGTTTATGCGATGATTGTTACGCTGGTTAACTTACGCCATCCTGTGAATTATCTGCCTTCTACCGAGCGGATTTGGACATTCCACAATCTCTTTGTTGAACCTTTTGTTGGCGGACATCAGTATGTCTTGAATCTGGCTACATGGTTTGTCGGAATGCTTTTTCTTACATTGCTGGTTTATGGACTTTTTCATGTACTGACCAAGCGTTTGCCTGATTGGGCGATGTTGATGGTATATACAGCGTTGGCGTTGTGTGGTCTGTATGGAGCAACTTTGGCTTTGCCTCGGGGATGGTTGGTGTTGCTGCGGATAGCCTACGCGCTGTTTTTTGTACAATTGGGGCGTTGTTTCCGGCTGTATGTTGAGCCGCGTATTGCCTCAAGGCATTTGTGGTGGTTGATTATGGTTGTTGCCGTTGTATGGTTCTTCGTTTTGTTGAACGGTGATAAACTGTATGTGGTGGCATTTATGAATTTTGACGGATGTTGTATCCGTCCTTTATTGGCGGGGAGCATCGGGTGTCTGTTCTGGATGCTGGTCAGTATGCAGTTGTCACAGATCATCAGTCCCAATAAATTGGAAGTCTTGCTTAGCCGCTCAACATGGTCGATTATGACCAATCACCTCTTGGTTCGTTTTATGATATGTTGGACGTTTGTACATTTTGCTCAAAGTCCTGCGGTGCGCGAGGTTTTTGCTGCTGACTTTTGGTTCTTTCCAAGAAGCGAAAATGTTTGGTCTTGTTATACCTTGTTGTATATTGCAGCCATTATATTGGAAGTTGGCTTGCCGGTTGTCTGGCAAATACTGTTTGATAATATAAAATCCAAACTATCTCAGATTATTGTTTATGGAGCACGTAAGTAAGGCGCAGATTAAGTTTGTCCGCAGTTTGCAGCTTAGAAAATTCAGGGACGAATCCGGCTGCTTTGTTGCGGAAGGAGACAAATGTATATCGGAATTGCGAAAAACTTTTGAGTTGGTTCTGTTGGCGGATGCGGCTAATGCCACGGAGTCGGAGATTGGGCAAATGTCAGGTCTCAAAACACCGCAAGGGTCAATCGCTGTTTTTCGAAAACGCACCCCAAACGCCAAGCCTCTGCCGCTTCCTGAGTGGCCTGATGATATTATCCTTGTCCTTGACGGCATTCAGGACCCGGGAAATTTAGGGACAATTATCCGCACATGCGATTGGTTTGGCGTCAGGCATGTTATCTGTTCACTTGATACGGTCGATTGTTATAATCCGAAGGTGGTTCAGGCTACAATGGGGGCTTTGGCACGTGTGAAATTGGATTACATGGATTTAATGCCGCTTTTGCGTGAGGCTCATACAAATAATATTCCCGTCTATGGTACTTTGCTGGATGGAGAAAACATGTATTCCGTTCTTGCGGAAGGCGGTTACGGACATGGTCAATCCCTCATTGTGATGGGCAATGAGGGAAACGGTATATCTCCGGCGGTCAGGGAATGTATAACTGTTCCTTTGCGTATTCCGTCCTATCCGCCGGAAGCGGATACATCCGAGAGCCTCAATGTCGCCATTGCTACTGCGGTTGTTCTTGCCGAGTTTCGGAGAGCTTCAAATTGAATGTTTTGCGGTGATACGGTGAAATGCCGTGTGCTTTGATTGCGGCATAGTGTGCCGGAGTGGGGTAGCCTTTGTTGTCATCCCAGTGATACATCGGAAACTCCTTATGTAATTGAAGCATATAATCATCGCGGTATGTTTTGGCAAGGATACTTGCTGCTGCGATGGATAGGTACTTGCCGTCACCTTTGACAATGGTCCGGGCGGGAATTTCCAACATATATCCGTCCGGCACATACGGTTTCCATTTATTGCCATCCACGATAATGTGCTGGGGTTGTATCTTTAGTTGTCCTAAAGCGCGGTGCATTCCTAAAATGCTCGCATTCAGGATATTAATGCTGTCTATTTCTTCTGCACTCACTTCGGCAACAGCCCATGCTATTGCCTCGCGTTCTATTATGGGGCGTAGGGCGTACCGTATTTGTTCGGTCACTTGCTTGGAATCGTTCAGTGCGATTAGTCCTGTTGCTTCCAACCACGCGGGATCTTCCGCTTTTTGAGGGAGTATAACAGCAGCCGCGAACACACTTCCTGCCAGTGGTCCGCGGCCGGCTTCATCACATCCGGCTTCGTTAACGCCGTTGATGAAATAGGGGAGTAACATCCTTAGAACTTTTCGGTTTGTTCCTTCACTGTCCGATTGACAAAGTCTGCAAACTCCTGAATGGTCATTTGCCCCTTCTCCTCTGCTCCTTGTTGACGGACGGATACCAGACCTTGCTCTGCCTCTTTCTCTCCGACGATAAGCATGAAGGGGATACGTTTCAGTTCGTTGTCGCGTATCTTGCGGCCTAATTTTTCATTGCGGTCGTCAACGATGACACGGACATCCTGTTGGTCAAGCAGTTCTTTGACTTTCCATGCGTAGTCATTGCTTTTTTCGGAAATGGGCAGTACTACGGCTTGGTCGGGTGTTAGCCACAATGGGAACTTGCCTGCAGTATGCTCTATCAGAACCGCTACAAAACGCTCCATTGAGCCGAACGGCGCGCGGTGAATCATTACCGGACGGTGTTTCTGGTTGTCTTCGCCGGTATATTCAAGTTCAAAACGCTCCGGAAGGTTGTAATCCACCTGAATCGTTCCTAATTGCCAGCGGCGGCCGAGTGCATCCTTGACCATAAAGTCCAACTTCGGTCCGTAGAAGGCTGCTTCGCCGGTCTCCTCGCGTGCAGGAAGGTTCATCTCCTTGCATGCCTCGCGTATAGCGTTTTCTGCCTGTTCCCATACTTCGTCGGAACCGACATATTTCTCATGATTATTGGGGTCGCGCAGTGAAATCTGTGCCTCGTAGTTGTCAAAGTTCAGTGCCTTGAAGATAATGTTGATAATCTCCATTACGCGGATAAACTCTTGCTTTACTTGGTCTTGGCGGCAGAATATATGCGCGTCATCCTGCGTAAAGGAGCGCACACGGGTCAAGCCGTGTAACTCGCCCGATTGCTCGTAGCGGTAAACTGTTCCGAATTCGGCGCAGCGGAACGGCAGGTCTTTGTATGAGCGCGGGCTGTTCTTGTATATCGCACAGTGGTGAGGGCAGTTCATCGGCTTTAGCAGATAAATCTCACCTTCTTCGGGAGTGGTGATGGGCTGGAATGAGTCCTTGCCGTAGTGGTCCCAGTGACCAGAAGTCTCATATAGTGTCTTGGAACCGATATGGGGGGTAATCACTTGCTGGTAGCCGTAACGTTTCTGAATCTTTTTCAGGAAATCTTCCAGACGCAGACGTAGGGCTGTTCCTTTCGGCAGCCAAATAGGCAGTCCTTTTCCTACCATGTCGGAGAACATGAACAAGTCAAGTTCCTTTCCTATTTTGCGGTGGTCGCGTTTCTTGGCTTCCTCGATTAGAGCCAGATACTCGTCCAATTGTGCCTTTTTGGGGAACGATATACCGTATATACGTGTCATCATAGGACGTTTTTCGTCACCGCGCCAGTATGCGGCGGCACAACTCAGTATTTTCACCGCCTTGATGGGTTCGGTTGACAATAAGTGAGGCCCGCGGCACAAATCCGTAAAATTACCTTGCGTATAGGTTGTAATGTGACCGTCTTCCAATTCGCTGATCAGTTCGCATTTGTAACTTTGACCTCTTTCTCCGAACCATTTCAATGCGTCGGCTTTTGAGATGGAACGTTTTACCAGTTGCTCTTTCCGGGCGCGCAGTTCCATCATTTTGTTCTCTATCGTAGCAAAGTCGCTGTCTTTGATTACCTGTCCTTCTGCCGGATATACATCATAATAGAAACCGTTTTCGATTGCCGGACCGATACCGAACTGAATGCCGGGGTACAACTCTTGTAGTGCCTCTGCCATAAGGTGTGAGGAAGTGTGCCAGAAGGCATGTTTCGCCTCTGCATCATCCCATTTGTGCAGTTTGATGGTGCAGTCTTCCTCAATCGGGAAGTTCAATTCTACAATTTTCTCATTTACACTGGCGCACAGGATGTCCTGCGCGAGACGGGAGCTGATACTCTCTGCAATTTGCAGCGGCGTAACGCCGCTTTCATACTCCCGAACACTTCCGTCGGGAAAAGTTACTTTTATCATATTGTATATATTTTAGTTCAATTTAGTCACTTTGATTTTCGTTGTTCGATTTTTGTTGTTCGATTTGGACTTGTTTTTCAAACAAACGCGCAAAATTACTACAAAAATTGCACATGTGCAAGCGTTCGGACATTTTTTTTGAGGAAGTTAGCGATTTTATCACGTATAGAACGCAAAATACAACAGCCGTCTGTGCTTGCACAAGCGGGTGGTATATTTTGCGGGCTACTACCCCGCCACTTTCTTCTTTTGTGCGTACTACTATCCCCCAAAAATTCTTGGCACTTCCGCTTCTGGTCGGCTTTTTGCTTCTTGGTCGTTTCAGGCGTTTGCCAAACGCCGCCCTTATAGCGTTTATGCCGCCCGCCCTTATAGCGTTTATGCCGCCCGCCATATAGCGTCTATGCCGCCCGCCATATAGCATCTATGCCCCGTACATCCATCTGCGCCCTTCCTCTTTATCTGCGGCTTCCTCTTTATGTACACTCTTCCCCTTTATCTGCGGCTTTTTCGTTTTTATATATTCCGTAACTCTCTGATACTCAGTACCACTTATCGCACTATTATCGCACTATTATTGCACTATTATCGCAGTATTATTGTAGTATTATTGTACAATTATTGTATTATTCAGGACAGGGACAGGGGATAAAGAGGGGAGTTTTTGACCAAACAGAAGATTTAAGAGACTGTCTTCATCCACAAAAATGTGTGGAAATGTAGTTTTATTTGCATATATGAGAAATATGTTGTACTTTTGCGCCGGATTTGCAAGAAAAAAGGTTAAAGGTATTTTAATATATTCTTTTATGACTGATTTTTTACGAATAAAGGTTGATCGTCTATTCCAAGGTTTAATCAGGTTGGGGATGTTGACGGGGGTGACATTTCTTGTAACGGCATGTTATGGTCCTGCTCCGGATATTCCGAGAGACGGAGAGGATGAGGTGCAGGATACAGAGCATGTTTTGAAAGTTTTGTCGGAGGATGATAAATAACAGAATAATGACAGAATCAGAGATTGAGAGTCGTGCCGAACGCGCCATGGAACTTTTCCGGCAGGGATTTAATTGCGCGCAGTCGGTTGTTGCTGCATGTGCCGATATGTTCGGAATTGATGAGCAGACGGCATTATGTACCGCCGCGTCTTTTGGCGGCGGTATAGGCAGGATGAGGCAAACTTGTGGTGCGGCATGCGGTATGTTTATATTGGAAGGTTGGCGGAGTGGTTCAGCCATTGCGGGCGACCATGAAGGCAAGTCACGTAACTATGTCCGGGTACAGGATTTGGCGAACCGCTTCAAAGCTGAAAACGGTAGTCTTATCTGCGCCGAATTATTGGGAATGGCTCAGGTTAAGGCAGACCGTTCTCCCGAGCCGGAAGCGCGGACGGAGCAATATTACAGGAAACGGCCTTGTGTGGAAATGGTCGGCAATGCTGTGAGAAATTTTTTATCATACGATAATCAATAAAAGGTAAAGAAATTAATCGTCTATTAACGGAATGAATTATTTTTTAGCAATTATTGGCGGCGGTCCTGCGGGATATACCGCAGCGGAGTCGGCTATCAAAGCGGGCAAGCAGGTTATACTCTTTGAACAGCAGAGTTTGGGCGGTACGTGTCTGAACGTGGGATGTATTCCGACCAAGACACTGCTTTATAGTGCCAAACAGTATTACAATGCTACTCACGGTGACAAATTCGGTATAACGGCAGAAAGTGTTTCATTTGATTATGGTAAGATGCAGCAGCGTAAGCAGAAAGTGGTTCGCAAGTTGGTTGCCGGTATTCGTGCCAAACTCAATAGCGAATATTGTACCGTTGTGAACGGGGTGGCTGAGGTGGCGAGCCGGACGGATGAAAAAGTCGTAATTAATTGTAACGGTGAGCAATACGAAGCGGAAAACCTGCTTGTTTGCACCGGCTCAAGTAATTTTGTCCCCCCTATTCCGGGAATAAAGGATAATCCGAAAGTTTGGAATTCAACCGAGGCTTTGGATGCCAAAGTACTGCCGGAAAGTGTTGCTATTGTCGGTGGTGGAGTGATTGGAATGGAATTTGCCACGCTGTACCATGAATTGGGAGTTCCTGTAACGGTTATTGAGGCTATGCCGACCATTCTTCCGAATTTGGATCAGGAAATTGTCGGCTTATTGCGTGAGAAATATGAGAAGGCGGGTATAAAGATAATGACTTCGACCAAGGTGACGGAAATCAGTGATTCCGTTAAATGTCAGACTGCAGACGGCGAGATTGTCGTTGAGGCAGACAAGGTGTTGGTATGCGTCGGTCGCAGAGCCAACATCCATGGCTTGGAAACATTGGATAATCTTGAGTATAACCGTGGTGCTATTGTGGTGGATGATTTTATGAAAACCAACCTGCCGAATGTTTATGCTGCGGGTGATGTGACCGGAAAAATTATGTTGGCACATGTGGCATCGCGTCAGGCGGAAGTGGCTGTGGGGCGTATGCTTAAGCAAATTCCACTGCAGCGGATTGCGTATAATGCTATTCCAAGTGTCGTATATACTAATCCGGAAATTGCCTGTGTGGGAATTACCGAAAATGACATCGATGCCGAAGTGCATCGTCTGCCGATGACATTTTCCGGGCGTTTTGTGGCAGAGAACGAAGGGGAGTCCGGATTATGCAAAATGCTGATTGACAAAAAATCACATGCCATTTTAGGGGTGCATATGATTGGCAATCCCTGTTCGGAATTTGTTGCGGCTGCATCATTTGCCGTCAGAATGGGGTATACGGTGGATGAATTCCGCCAAGTGGTCTTCCCGCACCCCACTGTTAGTGAGATTCTAAAAGAAGTGTTATAATGGATAATATTAATGTAGCCATACGTGATTTGTGTAAGCGCAAGAATGCTATTATTCTTGCTCATTATTACCAACGCCCGGAAATACAGGAAGTGGCGGATTTTATCGGGGATTCTCTGGCTTTGGCACATCAGGCGGCAAAGACCGATGCGGATATTTTGGTTGTTTGCGGGGTACATTTTATGGCTGAAACGGCAAAGATTCTTTGCCCGGACAAGAAGGTGCTGATACCGGATCCGACTGCGGGGTGCAGTTTGGCGGATAGTTGTAAGGCGGAAGACCTTGCGGAGTGGAAGTCGGCACACCCGGACCATACTATTGTTTCTTATGTCAACACCTCGGCGGCTGTTAAGGCTCTGACCGATGTCGTTGTGACAAGCAGCAATGCGCTGAAAATTGTCAACAGTTTGCCGAAAGATGCTAAAATTCTGTTTGGTCCCGATAAGAACCTCGGCAGTTATGTGAATAGTGTTACAGGCAGGCAGATGGACTTGTGGAATGGTTGCTGTCATGTTCATTCACGCTTTTCTGTGGAAGCTTTGTTGGCACTCAAACAACAGTATCCGAATGCCAAAGTGTTGGCACATCCTGAATGTAAACAGGTTATTCTCAATCTCGCGGACGAAATTGGAAGTACGCAGGCGTTATTGAACTATGTCAGGCGTAATCCCGAACAGCATGATTTTATTGTTGTTACGGAAAGCGGGATATTGCATGAGATGCGTAAAGCGTGTCCCCAGGCGAATTTGATTCCCGTTCCACCTGAAATGACGGAAGGAGTGGGGTGCAGTTGCAATGAATGTGAATACATGCGACAGAATACTTTGGAGAAACTGTATGACTGCTTGCTGCATGAAAATAATGAAATCGTTGTATCTGCACAAATAGCTGAAAAAGCGGTTGTTCCTATTGAGCGTATGTTGGATTTGTCAAAATGAATAATCGGGTTCTTATAGGCATGAGTGGAGGCATAGACAGTTCTGTCGCTGCCATGCTGCTGCTGGAACAAGGTTTTGAGTTGGTCGGCTGTACTTTCCGCACATACGATTCTATTCGCGAGTCCTGCCTCTCCAAAGAAAAGGGATGTTGTTCCGTTGAATCCATTATGGAAGCGAAACACCTTGCCGGACAGTTGGGATTTGAACACCATATTATAGATTTTCGGGACACCTTCAAGCAATATGTGATTGCAGATTTTGTGAACGAATATAAGCAGGGGCGTACTCCTAATCCGTGTGTTGTCTGCAATTCCCATATTAAATGGGGGAAACTATTGGAAGTGGCGGATGAATTGGGATGTGATAGAATAGCAACGGGACATTATGCGCGGATAGCCCCAATGAACGGGCGGTATTGTCTTAAGCGTGCGGCGGATTCGCGCAAAGACCAAACGTATTTTCTGTGGCGTTTGACAAGTGAGAACCTGCAACGTACCATTTTTCCTCTGGGCGATTTGACAAAGCAACAGGTGCGGGAAATAGCCTTGCAGCATGGCTTTGAGAAACTGAGCAAGAAAACCGAATCGCAGGAAATATGCTTTGTGCCGGATAATGATTACCGCACTTTTTTAGCCGCACAAGGGGTGGTGTCCGTCCCGGGGGATTATGTGAACAAAGACCTAAAGGTAATAGGACGGCACGCCGGATATACAAATTATACTGTCGGACAGCGGAAGGGGCTTGGCATAGCACTTGGAACACCGGCATTTGTCACCAAAATCGATGCAGAAAATAATATTGTGGCATTGGGGGATCATGATGATTTGCTGGAGAATGAAGTGCGGATACGGGATTGTTTCTTCTGCGGGGATAGTTCACAGCCTGTATTTGCGCAGATTCGATACCGCAGCAATCCGACAGAAGCAATGTATTCGGCGGGCAAATTGACATTTGCGGAACCCGTGTGGGCAGTCACACCCGGACAGTCTGCGGTTATTTATCAGCATGATATTTTAGTCGGAGGCGGAATCATTGAATAAGCAGGTTCTTAAATTAGCCGTTCCAAGTATTCTTGCCAATATTACCATTCCGCTTGTCGGGCTGGTAGATACAGCTATCGTCGGTCATATTGCAGATGCTGCCATTATTGGCGGAATTGCGGTGGGGACCATGCTCTTCGACCTTTTGTATTGGAATTTCGGATTTTTGAGGGTCGGCACTTCCGGCATGACTGCGCAGGCATTTGGCAGGAAAGACCGGGTGTCTTGTGCTTCTATTCTTGCCCAGAGTTTGACTGTCACTGCGGCTGCTACAGTGCTGATTTGGATAACCCAGTGGCTGTTTGTTTCGGTGGTGTTGATGTGCGTTCCCTGTTCGCCGGAGGTGGAACAATTTGCGCGTTCGTATTTCTTTGTACGTATTTGGGCTGCACCGGCAACCTTGTCTTTGATGGCATTGAAGGGCTGGTTTATCGGTATGCAGGACACCGTGTCACCTATGGCATGTGACATCGTGGTGAATGTGATTAATATGGCCGCTTCGTATGTGCTTGCCGTATATATTCCTTTAGGAGCTATCGGGGTGGCATATGGAACACTGATAGCCCAGTTTTCAGGACTGGTTGTTGCCATGGGAATTTTGGCTGCCAAATATCGTTCATATGTTTCCATGTTTGCGACATTGCATGATGTGTTGTCTTGGACGCGGTTGCGGCGTTTGATTGTATTGAATGGCAATTTGTTTATCCGCTCGTTATGTTTTATGGTCGTATATGTCGGCTTTACGGCGATAGCCGGTGGTTATGGCGATGTGCAGTTGGCTGTCAGCAGTATTTTAATGAAACTGTTTATGTTGTTTAGCTACTTTGTTGACGGCTTTGCTTATGCCGGCGAGGCTCTCGTCGGTAAAACTTTTGGTGAACAAGGGGACAATCGGTCTGTCGCGCGCGTAGTACGCATATTATTTAATTGGAGTATAGGAGTTGGATTACTCTTTACGGTTATTTATGCGATTTGGGGATTGGATTGCGTGCGGCTCATGACAAATGATGTGGCAGTATTGGATGCAGTTATCCCGTTCTTGGGATGGTTGATATCCATGCCTTTGGTTTCCACATTGGCATTTATGTGGGACGGTATTTACGTGGGTGCCACTGCCGGAAAAGAAATCCGCAATGCCATGATTTGGGCTGCGGTTGGTTTTGTGGGGGTGTATTGGGCTACATATGCTTATTTAGGGATACAAGCTCTTTATATCGCCTATTTCGTACACCTTATAGCACGGGTGATTTATTTGACGGCAAAATGGAAGACGATGCTGAATAATCGTATGGAATGATTATTCAACGATTCCGCGCCGCTCCATTACGGAAATATTCTGGGGAATATAGTTTTGGTTGTCCCGGTAATCACGCGGGGAAGCCTTGGCGTACCGTTTGAAGAAACGGGTAAAAGAAGGTTGTTCGTCAAACCCCACCATCATTCCGATCTTGTGTATCGTCAAATCGGGACGGGTGCGTAGTAATGTGATGGCTTTGTTGATAATATATTCACTTATCCATGCAAATGCTCCTTTCCCCGTTGCATCGCTTATGATTTTTGACAAGTATTTGGGTGTCATGTGCATTTGTTTGGCATAGAATTGTACATCATGATGAATCATATAATTCGATGCCACTAAATCCATGAATTCATTAAACATAAGTGTTCCCCGTGAAGCCGGATGAGACCGTTCCTGGTCGGCACGGAAAGTGGTGAGTAATTCAAAGAATACGTGCAGCAAACTTACGCAAGCCTCTGTACGGTGTTCCAAAGCCAACTCTTGAGAAGACACGGTGTTCATTACACGTGTAACCTCTATTAACTGTTTAACTTGGTCTTCGGTGTGAATACTACACGGCGTATCATGGTATTTCTGGTAATCATGGCGATAAGCGGACACCCTGGCCGATAACGATAACTCATCTGAAATAACAATAACAGTTGCTGTATAATCCGGATTCTGATCTAATGCGTGAAGCAAATGTTTTGTACCGATTACGGCTACTTCGTTTGGGTGAAATGTAAGGTTTTGATTGTCATAGCGAATACGTGCTATTCCGCGTGTGTTAATCAGAATGCACATATAGGGCAAATAAAAATCCTCATTATAAATAGGAAAACTATGGATACTGTCAAGCACAACAATCCCCCGTTGTGGAACGGTTTGAAAAATTTTCTCAAAGCGAGAATCAAATCTAACCTGTGTACCCATATAAAATCATTTGCGTGCAAAGGTAGGTACATTTTTTCAATTGAACAAAGAAAATGTGAAAATTTGAACAGAAAGTACTAAAAAAATTGACATTCAAAGATTAAATGTCAATTCTTTTGGGTATTTTGCTGACAAAATGTCACTTTAGACGCTATGGGACAAGCGATTTTGCCAATTCGGATAACTCATGGCGGCTTAGTTCGTTTAATGTGCTTCGAATAGTCACCATTGGCTCAATAATCGTTATGTCCTTCATGGAGGCAAGCAGTGCTTTCATTTCGCGTCCGGCAGAAGGAGCCCATGATCCGTTTTCCACTATGCCAACAGTGCGGTTTTGGTATGCCTTTTGCTGCAGTTTCCATAGGAACATGTGCATGGGCGGAAATACATTGTTGTCATAGGACGAGGCACATACGACCATGCGATCCATCCGAAACGCATCTTCTATCGCCTCTGCCATGTCATCCCGGCACAGGTCTGTGACAACAACTTTGTCTGTTGTACGTTCACGTAGCATGGCTGCTAACTCTTTGGCAGCGTGTGCGGTATTGCCATGAATTGATGCGTGGGCAATCAATATGCCTTTTGTCTCGACATCATATTTAGACCAAATGCCATAGAGACGCATTGCCTCGGTGAGTTTGCTGTCTTCCAATACCGGACCGTGTAGCGGACATATAGTACAGAGCGTAAAGGCTGAGGCTTTTTTCAAAACCATGCTTACAGGCCCGCCATATTTGCCGACTATATTGAAGTAATAGCGTCGTGCCTCACATGCCCAGTCATCCTCATCGGCATGGTAAACGCCGAACTTGCCAAATGCGTCTGCCGAAAATAATGTTTCAGCTTCCGGGCAGTAACTCATCATCACTTCCGGCCAATGTACCATTGGAGCGAGGATAAACTGTAGATGAACACCCCCTAAATCAAGAGTGTCATTTTCCTTGACCGGTTGGACATTTTGTGGAGTTATGCCAAATTGCGGAAACATGGCTTGTGCTTTGGCAGTACAAACAACCGTCACATCCGGATACAATGCCAGAAAGGCATTTACGGAGCCGCTATGGTCCGGCTCGAGGTGCTGCAAAACAAGGTAATCGGGTTTGCGGTCACCAAGAGCAATATGGATGTTGGCCAGCCATTGCTCCGTCTTGCGTGCATCGACACTGTCTATTATGGCAAGCCGTTCACCGCATAGCACATAACTGTTATAGCACATGCCGTCTGCTAGCGCGTATTGGCTTTCAAATAATTGCAACTCCGCATCATCGCAGCCGATATATTTTATGGCGGGATTCATTGTTCTATTCTGCCGAAAACTCATCCTTGCTTACTCCGCATAGCGGGCAAACAAAATCTGATGGAACATCTTCCCATGCCGTTCCTGCCGGAATTCCGGCTTCTGGTACACCTACTGCGGGATCATACTCCCATCCGCATACATCGCATACGTATTTCATAACTTTTCTGTTTATAGTGATTATTAATTTCCGTGCAAAGGTAATACAATTATTCGGAACATGCAAAAATATTTTTGATTTTTCTTTTTTTTCTTGTGTATGTCAAATAGAAGCTGTACCTTTGCATTATTAAAAGGATTTTTATTATGGATAAGTGTTATAGTCATCGTTACAGCATAACTGCGGCGGACATGAATAAGGAGTACCGTCTCAGTCCTCATGCTCTTTTGTTGTATTTTCAGGATTCTTTCGCACGTTTCATGGGGTGCTTGCATTATGCGGCTTTTGATATCGCGAAGGAAAACAAAATGTGGGTCATTACCGAGTTTAACATGCACATGACCGAGGCGGATGTGTTCTGGACGGAAGATATAAATGTTAAGATTTGGTTCAGTGAGGTGACCTCTTTGCGTGTTTATTCGGAGTTTAGTGTCACTAAGCAGGATGGAACATTGGTGGCGTGCGGATATGGCAGTTGGTCGGTGCTGAATATTACAACCCGGCGTTTGGAGTCAACGGCATGTATGCCGGATTTGCCTATATTGGACATACGTACAACCGAATCACACCGTAAATTTCGTTTCCCGGCAACTGATAACCGCTTAATGCATATTGAGCATGAGGTCGATTATAGCGACCTTGATTTTAACGGGCATGTGAACAATCGCAGTTATATCCATATAGCTATGCAGACTGCTTCCAATGAATTCTTGGCTCGTTACTATGCCGATTATTTGGTTATTCATTGGCAGCATGAGACTTATCTTGGCGATACAATGGAGTGTGACTTATATGAGGCGGACCCGAAAGAGTTTGTAAACATACTTCGTAAGAAAGATGGCACACCCGTGGCAGAGGTGTACTCGCGGTGGCTTCCTGTTACATGCGGGAAAACAATAGAAGATTTTGTCGTTCGGGAGCCGCTTATTTAAAGCCTAATAGTTTGTGTAGTTGCACACTTAGACGCCATGTAGGGTGGGTTAGAATATAGTTTATAACCTGCTCTACATTTGTGTTTGTTCCATCATGCAAGGGCTGTAAAAACCAGTGTTCCGAGTGAATTTCTTTACGCCATAAATTAATAGGTGTCTTCGTAAACGACCTTGACTTCGTCGGCAAAGTGTTGATGTAGAAAGGAATTCCGTTTGGGTGAACATGTAATCCAGTCTATGCCTTCCGGTAGCTCTCTGGTGCCATTGGTCTCAATCGCAATATAACATGCGTGGGCAGCAAGCTCTTTTAACAATGTTTTGTCAACTTGCAGACTTGGTTCGCCGCCTGTGAGGACGACAAACGGAGTGGAATCCTTTTCTTTCCAAAGGGAAAGGACTGCTTTGACGATTTCTTTTGCGGACATCTCTTGCCCTTTTAGGTGGTCTGTATCGCACCATGGGCAAGACAGATTACATCCGCTGAATCGTACAAAGACTGCCGGCTCACCGGCATAGTAACCTTCACCTTGAAGAGTATAGAAAATCTCTTTAATGCGATACATTACTTCTCATAAATGGCAATGTTACCTTCGCTTTCCTGAACACTGACTTTATAGCAGTTTTCAATATGGTCGCAGATCCAGCGTGCCATGTTTTCTGCTGACGGATTAACATCAAGCACCTCATTGATGTACTTGTGGTCGAAGGTGTCCTTTATAATACGGTTGATGTGCGTGAAGTCGGTCACCATACCGTCTTTATTCAAATTTTCTGCTTTGCAGTAAACAACGATAATCCAGTTGTGACCGTGTAAAGATTCACATTTGCTTTCATATGACAATGTCAGATTATGTGCAGCAGATATTTCTAAGGTTTTTTGAACGTAATACATAATTAATTGTTTTCGTAAATGGTTGTATCTTTTATTCCCGCCTCTTTTAATGCTTCAATGCGTTCGCGACACGTGCCGCACACTCCGCAATGGTGATCGCCGCCTTTGTAGCAACTCCATGTTTCTGAGTAGTCTATGCCAAGTTCCTTGCCATGTGATGCAATGTCTGCTTTGGTTAGATTGGTGTACGGTGAAAACAGTCGGACATTATTCCATGTGCCGGCACTCATTGCTTTGTCCATTGCGTCTGTGAACTCAGGGCGGCAGTCCGGATAGAGAGTGTGATCACCGTTATGGTTGGCATACATGACATATTGCAAGTCATTGTTTTCGGCGATACCGGCAGCAATAGACAGCATTATTCCGTTGCGAAACGGTACAACGGTGGATTTCATGTTGGACTCGTTGTAATCACCTTCCGGAACAGCGTCTGCTCCCGATAAAAGAGAGGAGTTAAAATACTCCTTCATAAATGTCAGCGGAATGAGCAGGTGCGGGATTCCTAATCGTTGACAATGTAGTTTTGCAAACGCTAACTCTTTGTCGTTATGGTTACTGCCGTAATGGAATGAAACGGCCAGAGCTATCCGTTCGCGGTATTCATATAGCATTGTTGTGGAGTCCAGCCCGCCGGACAACACTAAAACTGCATCTTTTGCCATGTTATTTTCTTGTTGCAAATTGGTTGAACATTTGTGCGAGACGCTGCTGTTTCAACGCCTCGTGTTCAGTATCGCTATAGTTGGCAAAAGGAAAAATGGAAATGCCGCCGCGAGGGTTAAAATAGCCGATTACTTCTAAATATTTCGGATCCATTAATTTTACAAGATCCTTCATGATGATGTTGATACAGTCTTCATGGAAATCGCCGTGATTGCGAAATGAAAACAGGTACATCTTCAGCGATTTGCTTTCAACCATCCGTTCTCGGGGAATATAAGAAATAATGATATGTCCGAAGTCGGGTTGACCCGTCTTGGGACATAATGAAGTAAACTCGGGACAGTCAAATGTCACAAGATACTCGTTTTCTGGATGTTTGTTGATAAATGTTTCCAATCGCTCAGGGGCGTATTGGTCGGGATAAGTGTTGTGATGGTCACCCAAGAGGGATATCCCATCCAGTTCTTCTTCTGTTCGCATGTTGTTTTCAGTTTTTAGTCAGGTTGTTACCTGTAGGAGGAAAAACATTAGCTCCCTTGGTTGATATTATGGTTCATAATTAAGGGGAACCCTACCGGAACCCCTATTGGCGGAAAGTGAGGGATTCGCCCCCCCCGGTTCTTTCAAACGCTTTTAGGTAATGTTTTTTCTGCCTGTTCAGCGGGTTAATATTTCAAAAAATTGTTTTCGTTCACACGGGCTTTACCCGTTTTTTACACGATTTTCCTCACTTGGAAAAACTATGCAAAGGTACTAAAAATTATTGATATATGCAAATTTTTGGGCAACTTTTTTCCAAAAAAATGATATATGGTTTTTCCAACTATTTTCCAAAAACTTTCTAATGATGAAATGAAGGCCGATAAAAATGATAAAATTCTTGCATATGTCAGAAAAAAGTAGTACCTTTGCGACCGAATTTGAACGCAAGGGTATTATAAAAACGACACCCGATAGTTTGACTTGCGTCAGGGACTACCGGGAATTCCGATGCAAAAGTACTACATTTTTTTGAATTGTGCAAATATTTTGACAAAAAAATTACTTTATTTATGAAATATGCTGATTTTGAGGATATAATGTCGGCAGAAAGGATGGGAAGATACCTCGATGCGTGCAACGGCGATACAAACAAGGCCATGATGGGAATAGATAGCCACGCGCTACTCTACGGTCTTGATCATGTGCAAGCAGTTTGCAACAAGATTAATAAGATAAAATAGCCATTCCTTAATCCAAGGCATCACCATAGGTTATTATCCTATACTCTAAAATTGCAGATTTATGAAACTACTATTTTATATATCACTTGCCTGTTTGGTATTGACTGCATGTCAAAAGAATACGACATTGTGTTCCAATAAAGATTCATCTGCACAACCTGATTCGATAACTAATGTACAATCATCGTCTGATATTCGCTCAGTTATATACCAAGACGGTTATTCATATCAAATCCGCGATTCACACAACACCATCAAAGAAGAACAAATTACGCGCGAAATGTGGGAAGACGCGTATAATCATCGTTTCGAATACAATTACTATCGCGATACAGCAGATAGTTGGACTAACACTGATGCCAAGGTGGCTGCTTTCCGGACTTTAAGTGAGGAAGGAAAAGAATGGTATGTGTGGGAAGATTTAATACTATACAACATAGGACATATAGTTGCCACCGATGAATACATTGTTGATATTGTTCACGACAATTCTATGGAAGCTGTTTTTGTGAAAGGCAGCAAAGCTGATAGTTGCATCATTGCCGGTAGTAATTATAGTGCTTATGGAACTAATCGTATATATGTAGGTTGCACGGGGTTTGACTGCGATAATCACGTTTGGCTATATTTTTACCAAACTTCCGACGAGCCATACCACCAGACGAAGTACCTCTGTGAATACAGAAAAGGAGAATTAGATTTTGAGTATCACCCTATAGACGATATAGATATAGAGGAATGGTATTCCAAAAGTCCGATGGTGTGGTACAAGGATATGCTTTATTATCGGGCAATACATCACACAGGCGATAATCACTCCGAATATTATCGCTTGCAAATCCATCACAAATAATTTGTAACAAGCAGAAAGATTCGAAAATTACGAAATATGCGTAAATGCTACCCATAAGCGGCAAAGACGATTATGGAATGTAGCATAACGCAGATGAGTAATAATCGACAGAGCGAAGCGGCGGAGAACCCCCGATTCTTTCAAACGCTTTTAGGTAATGTTTTTCCTGCTTGTTCAGCGGGTTAATATTTCAAAAAATTGTTTTCGTTCACACGGGCTTTACCCGTTTTTTGCACGATTTTCCTCTCTTGGAAAAACTATGCAAAGGTACTAAAATTTATTGATATATGCAAGTTTTTGAGCAACTTTTTTCCCAAAAAAATGATATATAGTTTTTCCAACTATTTTCCAACTTTAGATTAAAAAACTAAAATTTATTTGCATATATCAAAAAAAAGCAGTAACTTTGCAGCCGAAAGTTGCAAAGCTTATGGGACAGTTAGCTTTTTTGAAGACATTTATACTCGTGGCCATTCCTTTAGATGTGAATGATAATCGTCGTCATATTCATGTTTTTAAGAAAGGTAGTCGGCATCTACGTTCTGTTGCAAAAATATGGATTGAGAAAAACGGCGAGAAATGTATAGAGATCGCAGAATCTGAGCTACCGGTCAAAGAGAATAACATGATAGTCGCGGCGATTGATCGGCACTGGGAGTTTCTAAATGATCAAATTTCAAAGACTTTCCGTGGAGAGAAACCGCAGCCTAAAAATATTGAAAAATAAGGAGGAACAATTATGTGCAAGATTCCAAATGTAACATTAGGTATTAAATCATTAGATTTCACTGTTCAGCGTGGTAAGTTTTCAGCAAAACTGACGGACGGGCGTGAGATCATTGTTCCTGTGTCTATGTTCCCAGACATCCAACATTTATCTGTTAAGAAACGGAATGAATGGATGATTCTGGATGACCAGTACTTTACCTTCGAGCATATGAGTCGCATCTATTCTGTGCTTGATTTGTTAAAGGCCGCCTAATATAAATCGTCCTTCTCCATGACGTAAAACCGGAGATCGCGCAAGCGTGCGCGTACTTATAATAAAATAAAGCGTAATAAGCCCAACTTGATTACTTGAAACCCTAGACAAGTTTACAAGAATCATTAATACTTCAAGTACGGTTTATGCACGCTCACGTATTAGCGTGAGTTTTCCGTGCGTAAGTTTGAAGTATTAAGGTAAGTCTAGGACCTCAAGTAATCAAATGAAGCGAACGAAAGCGCACGCTTTTTTGTGTACGTATACGATGAATTAACACACCAGCAATATTTCAAAAGTGCACCCGATACTTATAGGGTATATCAGAATGAAGAAGTTACTTATTCTAATGTGTGGTTTGTGGTTAACAACCCCCATGAATGCACAGTTTTTAAACCGTTTGATTGATTCAGCGAAGAAGAGTGCTGAAGATGCCGTTGAGCAACAAGTGAACAAAAAAGTGGAAGAGGGCATTGATAAAGCCTTCAACCCGGAGGTTCCCGAGAAGGAGCAACAAGAACAACAGCAACAGGAAGAAGCTGAACCCCAACAACAAGCGGTTCAGCGGCAACCGCAAGCACAAGCACCTACTCCCGCTTCGACAAAAACGTTAGAAAGTGCCTACGCAAAGTCCGACTTCGTGCCCGGCGATGAGATCATGTTCGAGGACGATCTGGTAGGCGAGCAGATGGGTGAGTTCCCCTCTAAATGGGACCTTATGAGTGGAAATGCAGAGATCGCTTCTGTGGACGGCAAAAAGGTCATTAACCTTACCGATCAATCCACGGAGATCATGCCCCTCATGAAAGCCCCGAAGAACTATCTGACAGAGGCATTCACACTCGAATTCGACTTCCTTGGCGGCAGTGACGAAAAGCAAATCTATTGCGCTTATATCATTCACCTCAAGAATATGGACGGCAACGATGTAGCGCAGATCACTATCGACGGAACGGCTACCGGGCGAATTTACACATGGTGGATGACGCCGAATGAAGACCAACGTGAGCAGAATGCCGCAGCGCCGGTCAAAGAGGAGGAATGGAACCATGTGGCATTGTCTTTCAACAAGCGTGCACTCAAAGTCTACCTGAACGGCAACCGTTTGGTTAACATTCCCAAGTGCGCACGTCCGCAGAACTTCACTATCCAGCGTTCGCATTGGGACGATCATCGTAACATGATGACCAATATTCGTCTGTGTAAAGGCGCAGTGCCTCTATACAACCGCCTGACTACCGATGGTAAGATTATCACCTATGCCATCACGTTCGATATCGGCAAGGCAAATATCAAACCCGAATCAATGACCGAGATCAACCGTATTGCCCAATTGATGAAAGACAACGGTGATCTTAAGTTCGAAGTGCAAGGTCACACAGATAACACCGGTACCGTAGCCGGCAACCAAAAACTGAGCGAACAACGCGCGCAGGCGATCGTTAATAAATTAGTGGAGATGGGCATCGAAGCCAACCGCCTGTCCGCCAAAGGAATGGGTCAGTCCGCACCGCTCGCCGATAACTCTACCGACGAAGGTCGTGCAAAGAACAGACGTGTAGAATTTGTTAAAAAGTAAAACGATATGAAAAAATTAATCTTAATGGCAGCAATCATGCTGACCATGCCATTGATGGCACAAGAGGAAGAAGTATGGCATTACACGCAGGGCTGGATACCTTCTTGGTACTCCACCTCTATTAATCTCGATGATATTAAAGCCGCTTCGACTCCGAAGAATATGTTGGAGGCTGTAGACCGAATGCCGGCGTTCCCGACCGCAGAGCAAATCTACACGGTGGAAGCCAAAGAAAAAGCCTTGTGGGATATCTATCAGCCATATGAGAAAGCACTGTTTGCTGCTTGGGATAAGAATGGCGAGGTAAGTCGCGATGTGGACCGCCGCATTAAGGTAGCAGGCGAGAAACAGCAAAAGAGCAACCAAAAGTCCATGGCGCAGTACCAGAGTAACGTGAACGCAGGTCTCATGCCTTCTCAGGAAGAGATGATGCAGCTCTATATGTCCGGTGAGATCAAGGAGAACATGTCCGAAGCACAGATGATGGACGTAATGGCTGGTAAGTTCGCTGCTAAATGGGGTATCTCCAAACAGGAATACATCAAGATCATCAACATGGCGCAGTCCAATCCCAAGGGTGCTGAGGCTTATCTCAAATCGAATCATCCTGACCTCTATAAACGTCTCTATGCCGCTAATTCTCCTTATGGCAATGAGAACGTCAATGCCGACGATCCTCGTAAATCGGAATTCGATCGCATCAACGATGGACTATTAAAAGCGCAGGATGATTTGCAGGAGGCTCGCGTTGCCTATGGAGAAAACCTTCAATATAGTCAAAACGCGTCGAAGTACGTCAAGATTTACGAACAAATGCAAAAAGAGTGGGATAACAGTCCCGAGGCAAAGCAGATTGAGACGATAGAAGCGGCACTGCAGAAACGCATTGAAGAGTGGTCTCTGACACTCAAGAATGTAAAAGGCGACGTTCCTTATCCCGCATGGTTCACCACGGAACGCAAGAAAGAGAATGCGCTCATTGACCAATGGAACAAGCGTTGGGCAACGAAATGGATAAAAGTGGCAGAAGATGGCGACAAGGCATACCGTCCGATCTTCAGACGCATCGCCGAACTGGGTATGGAGAACGATAAGATAGGTCAGCAAGGCGACACCGAGGAGATGATTTATCTGACGAATAAGAAATTAGTGTGCACACTCTACGGTCAAATGATGAGCCTTTATGTCCCGATAAGAGACGCGATGGCTTTCCCTGCTATCGAGCATGTTGCAACAACCGGCTACACGATTGTTGAAGCGTTCTAAATTATACGAAATCAATCATATTTCAAAAAGTGCGCCCGGTACTTATAGGGTATAACAAAATGAAAAAGTATTTGTATTTTTTGCTCACATTATGTTTGAGCGGAATGTTGATGGTAGGTTGTAACCTGCCCAAACCGGATCCGGATGATCCGACAGAAGAAACAGAGAACCCCAAAGCCGGCGATGACGGTTACTGGTGCTGGAAAGTGACGACCACTATTCCGATGGAAGGCACGGATGATTTCGTAACAGTAGAGTACCAGTGGGAGACGGCAGAGGAGATAGCTCTTTATGTCGAAACCATGAACGAAGCCTACAAAGCGACAGGTGGTAAAGTGACGTACGAGAAATCAAACGCCAAAGACAAGAACGAGTGTTCGGAGTTGGATGACCAAGCAGGCAGTAACATTGATGATCTCACCGATTGGAAAAAACAATACGAGAAAGCTGAGCCGGGTATTTATATGAACGGTAACGCCTTACTCGCTAAAGGTACGGACGGTTCCATTTTCCACATCGATGACGTAACCTCGCTACAGACTCCCAATGCGGCAGGAGGCACACCCTGCATCCCGAACAACTGGCGTGCCTATGACGGCAAGAGCAGTACTTATTTCTTCTGGATGGATTACTACAATGACAACGACGGCAATTGGATGACCTTTACGTACGAAGATACCGTTTTCTACAGTGTAGAGGACAAATGGGCTCCTTCTCTTTTGGAGGACGCTATTGACACAGACGGCGGAAGAATAAACTTTATGTTCTTCAAAAACTACCAGAAAGTAGAAGATGCGGGTACTTTTGAGGAGACCTACATCAAGATCGCCAAACGTGTTCAGGTTTGCGGACCAATCGTGCCACCGTCCAAGATGGTACAACAATATCAGGAGCACGGTTTCGGCAAATGGCGTGACGACCTGTATCCTGCCGACATGGAAGCGAAGAAGTATGTCTTCCGTTATACCGGCAGCGGAACGGTTAGTTCTTTTGAGGTTGACCGTGTATTCGAATGGGGTGCGAGTGCCAACGATCCGAGAGTGGTGTGGCTGCCGGCTCCTTGCCAAACAGATGACGTCGCTTATGTGATTGTCGAAATTGAGAATGTATCGGAAGCAGACGCAAAGGCCTTCATCGACAAAGTTCGCGCAGAGGGCGTCTATTCCCGTATTCTTGGCGATAGCAGCGTAGATGGAATAATGGGCTTTGAAGCCGACAGTTGGGATACAGAATTTACCGGAGACGGACTCGTCTATCCGGAATACGAGATCATGTACTTTGACGGCAAATTAAAAATCGAATTTGCGGTGTCCAAAGTGGGAACGGTATAACCGGAGAGTGAGGGATTCGAAAATTACGAAAGATGCGTATATGCTACCCATAAACGGCAAGTGTTTATGGAATGTAGCATAACGCAGATGAGTAATAATCGTGCGAGGCTGATAAGCCGAGCTAAGAACTCCCGATCGGGGGTTGAGAAGGCTCTCAGACTTCTCTAAAAAGAATTAGGAGCGTCCCATTGGGATGCCCCTAAATCTTTTTAAGCGGAAAGTGAGGGATTCGAACCCCCGGTACCACGTGATGGGTACACCACATTTCGAGTGTGGCTCTTTCGACCACTCAGACAACTTTCCTGTTTTGGTTAACAAACGCGCTCCCGCTAATAATCCGCCTCGTTCTTACCCAAATCGACCGCAAAGGTACTGCTTTTTTTCCAATCCCACAAGAAAAAACATTATTTTTTTTGTTTTTGCCATAAAATAGCGTCCGATTCCAGTGTCCAACCGCTCAATATGGACGATGGCTGGTAGTCCAATGAGCGGAAAACATGTGTGCAGGCGTTGTTGGCTGTAGCTATAACTGCGTATAGCAGTCGGATATCCAAATGTCGGAATGCGTATTCTTCTAATGCGGTGACGGCTTCTTTTCCGAATCCTTTTCCTCTGTATTCAGGCGCAATATACATTCCTATTGCGGCACGGCGGTTGCGTATGTCCAGATCAAAAAGGTCAACACAGCCTACGGTCAAATCTTGGGCGTTTATCATTAAGCGCAATTGCCCGTCACGATACAGATCGCCGGTTGTGGCGGCAATATAATCGCGCAGATCTTGTTGGGACAGGGGGTTGTGGTTGGCTCCGTCTGACCATACGGATGCGTCATTTTCCCATCGGTACAGAAATGGTAAGTCTTGCGGTTCTATTTTACGGAGCGTAACCATATATTTATAGGTTAAAAAGTTTTTCCCACCATGTCTTGCGTTTGGTTGGCTCATAGGACAAGGATGCGGGCTTGTTGTAATTACCTGTATGAATCATCTGATAAATAATTCCCCAGTCCGGCAGTCCTCCGAGATTACGGTCATCAATGTATAAGTCTGCCGTTACTTTCCGATTGGGGCGGTTTTCCGGCAGTTCTTCGGGATAATTGGTGTTTACTGCATAAAAGTCCAACCCGCGTCCATGGCAATAATCCACGGCTTCCTGAAGTAACGCTCCTTCACGTACTGACCATAAAATCAGTTGATGATGATCAACTTCCTGAAGACGTTTAAGCGAATCAATTGCAAATGGAATGGGCTTCCCTATTTTGGGATACTCATGGGTGACGATGGTGCCGTCAAAGTCAACTGCGATTACCATACTTTTTGAGTTAGGGTTAGTATTGTTCTTCTTTGGGATGTAATTCGAAATACATCTTTTTCTCGGTTGGTTTGGTAAAATACCACCCGATGGCGGAAATGGCGGCAACCCACAGCATGGACATATACGCCCCCATTATGTAGTATGCCGCAAAAGCCCATAACATGGTGTTGCTGACTAACAGAATTCGCCATGTGGCTGACTTGCGATAAGCATTCAACCGCTCGTTTTCATCTTCAATATTTGCAATCTTCTCGCAATTCTTTTTGTGTTTCCATAATCCGAACGGCACGGTTAGAAGCACATCAAATATAATGATGTATTGGATGGCTTGTCCGGCTGTCGATAGCGGCGAAATAGGACTTACAACCTGTTTGACCACCAACAAGTATGCAACTGTTGCCGCACATACTGTTAGTGCCATAATGCCGTAATAATACCAATTTAGTTGTTTGATAATCTGTTTTTCCATAATCTGTTTTTGTTTTATGGTCTATCCGTTAAACGCTACGCGGTTGACAATGGAGCGACCAAGTGTTATTTCGTCTGTATATTCCAACTCATTGCCTACGGCGACACCGCGTGCAATTTGGGTGATTCTAAGCGGTTCCGGCAAAGACAATGCACTTAATCTGCGGTATATAAAGAAGTTGGTTGTGTCGCCTTCCATGGTGGTCGGCAGTGCCAAAATTACCTCTTTTATCTGCTCCGGAATGATGCGTTCTGTCAGTGAATCGATTTCTATATCCTTCGGACCTATACCGTCTATCGGAGATATAATGCCGCCTAAAACGTGATATACGCCGTTGTATTGCCCGGTGTTTTCTATGGACATGACATCTTGGACGTTCTCAACTACGCATACTGTCTGATGATCGCGGTTTCTGGAACTGCAGATAGGGCATATGTCCTCATCGGATATATTGTGACACTGCTTGCAGTACTTCACTTCATGCTTGAGGCGTGTCAGCGAATTGGCAAATGCTTCGACTTCGCTGGGCTGTTGCCGTAACAAGTGTAACACCAACCGCAACGCGGTTTTGCGACCGACACTCGGTAACGAAGAAAACTGATTGACGGCATTCTCCAATAATATGGAAGGATATTCACCCATTTTTACGCGCTCCTTTATCAAAAAAGACCTCCGTCTTGGAGGTCTTGGTAGTGCTACCCGGAGTCGAACCGGGGTTTACGGCGTGAGAGGCCGTTGTCCTAGGCCACTAGACGATAGCACCAAGGTTAATTTTTCAAAAGCGGGTGCAAAAGTAGTGCTTTTTTTTGATACTGCAAAATTTTTTCGTAAAAAAATGTGTTTTTTTTGGTTATGTGTGTTTTTTTTTATACTTTTGTACGCTTTTTAACTTATATCTACGTTATGAAGACAAATTTTGGATTTATACGAGTTGCTGCGGCTGTTCCCACAATTCATGTTGCGGACTGTGCTTTTAATGTAAAACAAGTGAAAGAACTTATTTCCGAAGCTCTGGAAGAAGGGGTTGAGGTCATTTGTTTTCCCGAATTGACGGTTACTGGTTATACCTGTGCCGATTTGTTCTTTACGCAACAGCTTCAATATGACGCCTTGCAGGCTATGGAGCAGATTTGTCAGTTTACCAGGGAAAAACCGATTATTGTGCTGGTCGGCGCACCCCTGAAGGTGGATAATAATCTTTATAACTGCGCTTTTGTCATGACTGACGGCGAAGTGGTGGGCGTTGTGCCGAAGATAAATTTGCCTAATACGGCTGAGTTTTATGAAAAGCGTTGGTTTACTTCCGGACGCGCTGTGCGTGAGCATGACGGCACTCCGCGTATCCCGACAATTGAATTGTGGGGCGGCGATGTTCCGTTTGGAACAGATCTGCTCTTTATGACACGGGATTACTGCTTTGGTATTGAGATTTGCGAGGACTTGTGGAGTCCTTTGCCACCCTCAACACAACTGGCTATTCAGGGTGCCGAGTTGATCTTTAATCTTTCCAGTTCCAATTGCTTGACCGGAAAACATGCTTACCGCCGCCAGATGATTACGCAGCAGTCGGCGCGGGTACATTGCGGATATATCTATACAAGTTCGGGAGTCGGAGAATCCACTACCGATGTCGTTTTTTCGGGTTCTACTTATATTGCCGAAAACGGAGAATTATTAGAGCAGGGTGAACGCTTCCGGCGTGATAATTACATGGTTGTCAGTGAGATTGATATTGAGCGGCTGCGTACAGATCGCCAACGTAATACCAATTTTACCAAGGATCAGCATGGCCATTATCGTAAAATCAATGTGGCACCGATCGAGCGTAGCGTCTCTTTCACCGAGTCAACTCATCGCTCATTCTCCATGTTCCCGTTTTTGCCGGATAAGCAGGAAACGGTCAGTTATGCCACCGATGTCTTATCCATTCAGACATCCGCACTGGCACGCCGGTGGGAGCATACACATGCCGAGACCGTTGTCTTGGGAGTAAGTGGCGGCTTGGATTCTACACTCGCCTTGTTGGTCGCTGTGCTTACTGCCGACAAACTCGGCTATGACCGTGAGCGGGTCGTCGGAGTCACTATGCCCGGGTTCGGAACTTCAGACCGCACTTACCAGAACGCCTTGACCCTCATGGAACAGCTGGGCATAACTATTCAGGAGATTTCCATTCGCGAGATGGCAACCCTGCATCTGCAGGATATTGGACACGACCTCGAAACGCACGATGTTACCTATGAAAATGCACAGGCGCGCATACGAACCCTTGTCCTCATGGATTTGGCAAACAAGTTCAACGGTCTCGTTCTCGGAACGGGGGATATGAGCGAACTTGCACTTGGTTGGTGTACATATAGTGGAGACCAGATGTCTATGTATGGGGTTAATGCCGGTATTCCTAAAACGCTTGTCCGTTTCATGGTACGTTTCGCGGCTGAAAACTTATTCGACGAACAGACACGCCGTGTCTTGATTGATGTAATTGATACGCCTGTTTCACCGGAATTGCTACCGACTGATGACAAGGGCGAAATTGTACAAAAAACGGAAGACAAAGTCGGACCCTATGACTTGCATGACTTCTTTATGTATTATTATTTAAGGTATGGGTTCACGCGCGAAAAAATTGCATACATGGCTTTGCAGGCGTTTGAGGACAAATATTCCGAAGACGAAGTGGTGAAATGGCTCAATGTCTTTATGCACCGCTTCTTCACCCAGCAGTTCAAACGATCCTGTATGCCCGACGGACCCAAAGTCGTTTCCGTCTCTCTCTCTCCGCGTGGTGACCTTAGAATGCCGTCTGACATATGCGAAATTTAGAAAATATATCTCTTCTGCCTTATAATACATTCGGCATGGATGTGAAGGCGCGCTTGTTCGTTGAATACGATTCGGTTGACGAGCTGCGTCAAATCCTTTCTGACCATCATGGGGAACAAATCCTTCACATTGGTCAGGGTTCTAACTTGTTGTTCACAAAAGACTTTGACGGCGTCATCCTGCATTCCCGCATGTGCCGCGCACGCTTCCTTGATGACGAAACGGTGGAGGCGCAGAACGGGCTGCGACTTGATGATTTGATTGAACAACTGACCGATATGAACTACTGCGGGATGGAGAAACTCAGCCTTATACCCGGGGAAGTCGGCGCATCTGCCGTACAGAATGTCGGCGCGTACGGAACAGAGGCTAAGGATGTCATTCTTGCTGTCAAAACCTTGAATACGGAAACGCTCAAGGAACGGGTATTTACCAATGCCGAATGCCGCTTTGGGTATCGTGACAGTATATTCAAGCACGAACTGAAGGGCAAGTACATTGTCACTTCGGTGACTTATCATGTAGCAAAAGGCAATGCGCGTGCTACAAGGGATGAGATTATCCAAACCCGTCTGGCAAAACTGCCCGAGGTCGGAAAGGTCGGCAGTGCCGGCTCGTTCTTCATGAACCCATTTGTGCCGGAAGCGCAGGCGCAAAACCTGCTCAAACATTATCCGGCTATGCCGCATTACGAGACACCGCAGGGGGTCAAGATTCCTGCGGCATGGCTCATCGAACAATGCGGATGGAAAGGCAAATCACTCGGCGGCGCACAAGTCTGGCAAAAACAACCGCTCGTTATCGTCAATGACGGCAATGCCACCCCTGATGACATTATCGCACTCGCTGAGGCGGTCAGAAATAGCGTCAAACAGAAATTTAACATTGACATCAAACCCGAAGTTAATTATATATAACACATATTCATCACTCATATGACATTTGTAATCGAAGGCGGTCATAAACTGCATGGTTCCATCACGCCGCAGGGGGCTAAGAACGAAGCACTTCAGGTGCTTTGTGCAGTCCTGCTTACCAAACAAACCGTTATCATTGACAACCTGCCAAACATCTTGGATGTCAATAATCTCATTGACCTTCTTGCGTCTATGGGCGTCAATGTGGAGCAACTCGGTATGGGTAAATATGCTTTTACTGCTGCTCAACTCGATACCGCATATCTGCGCAGTACCGATTTCCTCAAAAAATGCAACAAACTGCGTGGGTCGGTCATGCTTATCGGTCCCCTGTTGTCACGGCTTGGCGAAGTCATTTACGCCAAACCCGGTGGCGATAAGATCGGGCGGCGCCGACTGGATACGCATTTCCAGGGGATGGTCAACCTCGGTGCTACTTTCACCTATGACTCGGATTTGCTCGCATATAGGTTTGACGGACATGACCTCAAAGGCGCGTACATGCTTTTGGATGAAGCCTCCGTTACCGGTACCGCCAATATCATTATGGCGGCGGTTCTTGCCAAAGGGACTACTACTATTTATAATGCCGCCTGCGAACCGTATGTCCAGCAGCTTTGTCGCATGCTCAATCACATGGGCGCGAAAATCAGCGGGGTAGGGTCTAACCTCCTCACCATCGAGGGCGTTAGCGAACTGCACGGAACGCAGCATAAACTCCTGCCCGATATGATTGAAGTCGGTTCGTTCATCGGCATGGCGGCTATTACCGGTTCCGAACTCCGTATCAAAAATGCAGGTATACGGGACCTCGGTATCATTCCCGACGCTTTCCGGCGGCTCGGTATCCGTATTGACGAACAAGGGGACGATTTGTTTATTCCTGCTCAGGAACATTATCAGATTGAGTCTTTTTTTGACGGCTCCATCCTCACCATTGCCGATGCGCCTTGGCCCGGATTGACACCTGACCTGCTCTCCGTTTTGCTCGTCGTCGCTACACAGGCGAAAGGATCTGTCCTTATTCACCAGAAAATGTTTGAATCAAGGCTCTTCTTCGTTGACAAACTCATCGATATGGGCGCGCAGATTATTCTATGCGACCCCCACAGAGCCGTTGTTATCGGACATGACCACGTTCGGCAACTCAAGAAAAACAATATGACCTCTCCCGATATACGTGCCGGTATTGCCATGCTCATTGCCGCCATGTCCGCTGACGGTACAAGCCGCATTGACCATATCGACCAGATTGACCGTGGATACGAAAACATTGAGCAGCGTCTCAACAGCATTGGTGCCTGCATCCGCAGAGAACAATAAAAACAATAAAAACAATAAACAACCATAAACGATCAACAATAAAAAAGTGCGGTTCCCGTTCCCAGCACTTTTTTTTGTTCATATGCAATTTTTGTTGTACCTTTGCAGCCGGAAATGCGAATAGCAATCTTATATATAAATGTGTAATATATGAAAATGAGAAAGTTAGTTATGGCTTTAGCCGCAGTGACATTGGCAGCTTGCACTCCTAAGGAAGCAACTGTCGTAGAACAAAACCCCAACCCCTTGCTTAATTACGCCAACTGGAAAACTCCGCATGGCACGTATCCCTTTGACGATATTCATGCCGCCGATTACATGCCGGCTTTCGAGGAAGCCTTCCGGCAGGGGCGCGAAGAAATTGACGCCATCGTCAATAACCCCGATGCACCGACATTCGAAAACACCATTGAGGCACTCGAGCGTGCCGGACATACCTTGTCCATGGTCGCGGGCTGCTTCTATAACCTCACCCATTCGGAAACAACGGATTCGTTGCAGGCTCTGGAAGTCGAACTTTCACCCATGATGTCGGAATATAGCACTTCCATCCGACTGAACGAAGGTTTGTTTGCACGAATCAAAGCTGTCTATGAGCAGCGGGATAAATTACGCCTCGACCCCGACCAACGCAAATTGCTGGAAGACACCTATGAGTCCTTTGCCAATAACGGGGCGAACCTCGATGAGGAAGGTAAAGCTAAATACCGCGAGTTGACCGCACAACTGTCCATGCTGACGCTCAAGTTCGGACAGAATGTCCTGAAAGCCACCAACGCTTGGACGAAATTAGTCACCGACGAAGCACAACTCGCCGGACTCAATGACGACACCAAAGCCATGCTCAAAGCCAATGCCGAAAAGAAAGGAAAAAAAGGCTGGCTCCTTGACCTCAAGCCCACTACCTATATCCCTGTCATGAAGGACTGCGAGAACCGCGAACTTCGTAAGGAACTGTATATGGCTTATAACTCCCGCTGCATCGGCGGCGAGTTTGATAATACACAGAATATTATCGATATTGCCAATACCCGTCTGGCAATCGCACAACTGTTTGACAAACAGGATTATGCACAGAAATCCTTGCACAAAACCTGCGCTGAGACGGAAGAAACAGTTATGACCTTCCTCGATCAACTTCGCGACGCATACATGCCTGCCGCAAAAGCCGAAGTGCAGGAACTGCAGGATTATGCCAACTCTCTTGGCTTGGAAGGGGAGATTCAGCCTTGGGACTGGTCGTTCTACAGCAAGAAACTGCAGGACGCCAAATATAGTATCTCCGACGATGTACTCCGGCCATACTTCGAACTGGAGTCCGTCAAACAAGGCGTCTTCGGACTTGCCAAACGCTTGTATGGCTTGACCTTTGTCCGCAACGAGGATATTCAGGTGTATAATCCCGAGGTAATGGCATATGATGTATTTGACCGCAAAGGCAAATACCTCGCGGTTTATTATAGTGATTTCCATCCGCGGGAAGGCAAACGTGGCGGAGCGTGGATGAATGACTTCCAGGCGCAGTATGTAAGGAACGGCAAGGATCACCGTCCCCATATTGTCAATGTCATGAACTTTACTCGCGCTACCGAAACCAAACCCGCTTTGCTCACTTATGATGAAGCTGAAACCTTCCTGCATGAGTTCGGACACGGCTTGCATGGCATGCTCACACGATGCCGGTATGCCTCGCAGTCCGGAACAGCTGTACCGCGTGATTTCGTGGAACTTCCTTCGCAGTTCAATGAAAACTTCCTTGGCGAGAAAGAGTTCCTTGACACCTTTGCCAAACATTATGAAACTGGTGAAAAACTGCCGGAAGAACTCATCGAAAAGATTAAGGCCGCCAATAATTATCATGCCGCCTATGCTTGCGTACGCCAGCTCTCATTCGGTTATCTTGATATGGCATGGCATATGTTGCATGAACCCTTTGTTGTGCCGGAAGGACAAACTACACAAGAGGCGGTGATTGCTTTCAGTAATGCCGCCATGGAGCAGGTGCGCGTCCTCCCCAATATTGCAGGTACCCAGATGGCAACTGCCTTCACACATATCTTCTCTGGCGGATATGCTGCCGGATATTATTCCTATAAATGGTCCGAACTGCTTGACGCAGACGCTTTTGCACAATTCAAGCAGGCGCAAGCTAAACGCGGCTCTATCTTTGATAAGAAAACGGCCGACTCATTCCGTAAAAACATCCTTGAGCGCGGCGGAACGGAAGAACCAATGGTTCTCTATCGTCGTTTCCGTGGCGGTGAGCCGACCATTAATGCTCTTCTCGAAAGGGACGGTATCAGGAAAAATTAAAACCGTACGCCAAAATATACATTGGCTTTCCAGTCCCAGGTCATTAATGACATATTGATGAGGGGGTTATACTGGGGATCTATCTCAACATTCGTTTCGTACATGGTATCTCTGGCACGGAAGCGGATGTTGTTGCATACACCTGTCATCGCCAGACAAAACCGATCGTTGATGTTCCACACTACTGCCGCTTTGACTACACCGGATATGAAAACCGGAAATCTCGGCTTGATCTTGCGACTGAAAATAAGATTGAAGCCCTGTTCTTCCGTGGGGAGTATCAAGCGGGTGTCCCCTGTCTGTATCATTCGGTTGAAAAACACTAAATACGGTGCTGCGGAAAGGTGTAGCAGCACTTTGCCGTGATTGGGGGTATAGTTGTAGCCGTATCCTATTCCCAATGAAGCCTGGTAAAGTTCCATCGACCTTAAACCGCCTGCCATGGCGGCGTAACTGTCTTTCTGAAACTCCATATCCGTGTAATCAAAATTCACATATGCCAAAACAGACCCGGCAGACTTCTTTTGAATAAAGGATTGGTTAAACGCTGCAGGCATAGAAAATTTCTTGCGGTTGAACGCAAAGTATGCCGACAAAAAGAATGTGGTAATACTTATATCGCCCGCCTCGATATTGGTTCTTCCATCTATGTTTTCAGCGTCTAAATATCCCTTGGCATAGAATGTTTTACGGCGTAAAATCTCTAATCCGAAAGCATTTTGCAGCATGGCAAGATTGAAATTGGAGTAACCTTTGTACAAATCCACGGCGTATCCGACTTTGATATTGCGGAAACTGGCTACAACTCCGAGTTTGGGCGTGATGTTGGAATTAAAACGGGCATCCAAATTTCCGAAATAAGGTAAATCGTCTGCTAATAGAATCGTGTGTACACTTCCGAATTCACTGTTCAATGCAATTCGGAAACGGTACTTCGGCAAGGCCAGGTAGTTGGTGTCCACGCCGCGCATAAACCATTCATCGGCAAACGTGAACGTCTTCTGGAAAAATGCCTTCGCTTTGTTGGAACGAACAGAGTCGGGCTTTTCTACATGGCCTTTCTTTGCAAATACACATACCGAGACGGCAACACCGACTAATATAAGCAGATATTTCTTCATCGTATAGTCTGATAACATGAAAATTTGTCGCAAAGGTGCTCAAATTAATGTATTCCTACAAATAATCGTGACAATTTGGCAGAAAAAATAGTGCTTTGGCAGATGAAAAACAGCGATTTGGCAGAAATTTGACTTTGGCACAAGATTTGACTTATCCATAGCGAATAACATTCAAAATCGAATATTAACTATTAAAACCATACAATTATGAGTAAGATTATTGGTATTGACTTAGGAACTACAAACTCATGCGTGAGTGTAATGGAAGGTAACGAACCTGTCGTTATCACTAACTCTGAAGGAAAACGCACAACTCCTTCTGTAGTAGGTTTCATTGATGGCGGCGAGCGTAAGGTCGGTGACCCCGCTAAACGTCAGGCAATTACGAACCCCACCAAGACTGTGAACTCTATCAAACGTTTCATGGGTGAGACATATGACAGACTGACCAATGAAATCGCACGTGTACCTTATAAAGTGGTTAAAGGTGACAACAACACCCCGCGCGTTGACATTGACGGACGTCTTTATACCCCGCAGGAAATCAGTGCAATCATCCTTCAAAAAATGAAAAAGACTGCCGAGGACTACCTCGGAACAGAGGTAACCGATGCCGTTATAACCGTACCGGCATACTTTAATGACAGCCAGCGTCAGGCTACTAAGGAAGCCGGCGAAATCGCTGGTCTCAATGTGCGCCGTATCGTTAACGAACCTACTGCAGCTGCCCTTGCTTACGGCTTGGACAAAAGCAACAAGGATATGAAGATCGTCGTATTCGACTGCGGTGGCGGTACACACGATGTCAGTGTCTTGGAATTGGGCGACGGTGTCTTTGAAGTAAAAGCAACCGATGGTGATACACACCTTGGCGGCGATGACTTTGACCACCGTATTATTGACTGGCTCGTTCAGGAGTTCAAAAACGAAAACGGCGGCGCAGACTTGTCAAAAGACCCGATGGCTATGCAGCGTCTGAAAGAGGCTGCTGAAAAAGCTAAGATCGAGTTGTCGAACACCACCTCAACCGAAATCAACTTGCCGTACATCATGCCGGTAAACGGTGTTCCTGCTCACTTGGTAAAGACCCTTACACGTGCTAAATTTGAGCAACTCATTGACGACCTTATCCAGCGTACTATCGCTCCGTGCCGTACCGCTTTGCAGAATGCCGGACTGACAACAAGTGACATTGACGAGATTATCCTCGTGGGCGGCTCAACACGTATTCCTGCTATCCAAGCCGCTGTTGAGAAATTCTTCGGAAAGGCTCCGTCCAAAGGAGTTAACCCTGATGAAGTTGTGGCTATCGGTGCGGCTATCCAAGGTGGCGTGCTGACGGGTGAAGTAAAGGATGTCCTTCTGCTTGATGTAACACCGCTGAGCCTCGGTATCGAGACAATGGGCGGCGTCATGACCAAGATGATTGAGGCTAACACAACAATTCCGACCAAAAAGACCGAAACATTCACAACCGCTGTTGATAACCAGCCTTCTGTCGAAATTAAGGTGCTGCAAGGTGAACGCCCGATGGCGGCTCAGAACAAGCAAATTGGTATCTTCCACTTGGACGGAATCATGCCTGCAAGACGTGGCGAACCGCAAATCGAAGTTACCTTCGATATTGACGCCAACGGTATCTTGAACGTCACCGCCAAGGATAAAGCGACCGGCAAAGAACAGAAGATCCGTATCGAGGCTTCCAGTGGTTTGTCTGATGACGAAATCAAACGTATGAAAGCGGAGGCGGAAGCTAATGCTGAGGCGGATAAAAGAGCAAAAGAGACCGCTGACAAACTGAACAAGGCGGACTCCATGATCTTCCAAACCGAAAAACAGCTGCAGGAAATCGGTGATAAGATCCCGGCTGACAAAAAGGCTCCGATCGAGGCTGCACTCAAAAACCTCAAAGAGGCTTACGAGAAAAAGGATGCCGATGCTTGCGAACGGTATAACAACGAACTCATGACCGCTTTCCAGGCTGCTTCGCAGGACATGTATAATGCCGCTAATGCACAAGGCGCACAGCAAGGTGCAGGTTCACAGCAAGGTCCTACAAACAACGGTGGAAACGACAATAACTCCGCCGAGGACGTGGACTTCGAGGAAGTTAAGTAATCATCATCCGTTGCGAAATCATTAAAAAAGTGCGAGAAATCGCACTTTTTTTTGCACATGTGCCATTTTTTTTGTATCTTTGCGCCCTAAAGTGCATTAACCATTAAAATACATGATATTATGAGAGACATTGTAATCAAAACAAACGTGCATGCCTGCCAAATGAACGAGCTGACCGAAGAGGAGCGCGAATTGGTCGAAATTGCTAAAAATCAGACCAATAATTCGTACTGCCCCTATTCAAAATTCCACGTTGGTGCTGCCGCCAAACTGGAAAACGGCATAATCATTAAAGGGGCTAACCAGGAGAATGCCGCTTATCCGAGCGGGCTGTGCGCTGAGCGTAGTGCCTTGTTTGCTGCCGGTGCCAATTATCCTGATGTCCCCGTTACAACGCTTGCTATCGCTTGCTTTACCGACGGACATTTTACCGACGAACCCGGTTCACCTTGTGGCTCATGCCGGCAGGTTATGATTGAGACCGAGCATCGTTATGGAAAGCCTATGAAGGTTATTCTCTACGGCGAAAAAGAACTGTTTGTCTTTGATAATGCCTCAGACTTGATGCCGGTTGGATTCTTCTCGGAAGATTTGAAGGGATAATGATATAGTGAAAGGTATAAAAAAGTTGGATGTCTATTTGCTCAAGAATTTTCTTGGGCTGTTTGCCGCTACCTTTTTTATATGTATTTTTATCTTGTTGATGCAGTTCGTTTGGCTGCATGTCAAGGATCTTGTCGGCAAGGGGGTTGAAATCTCAGTCTTGGCTGAGTTCTTTGTCTATGCTGTCGCTTCGGTTATTCCCTTGGCTTTGCCTCTCGCTATTTTGTTGGCGTCATTGATCTCCTTTGGCAATTTGGGCGAGAAATTCGAACTGACGGCTATGAAGGCGGCTGGAATATCGCTCTTCCGTATTATGCAGCCCCTGGCTTTGGCAATCGCATTCATTAGTGTCGGAGCGTTCTTCTTCTCGAATAATGTGCTGCCTAAATCCCAGACAAAACTCTGGGCGTTAATCTTTTCGCTGCGGCAGAAATCGCCCGAACTGGATATCCCGGTCGGCGAGTTCTATGATGGCATAAGTGGATGCAATGTCTATGTCAGACATAAGAATACGAAAACAGGCATGTTGTACAACCTGATGATATACGATTTCTCCGAAGGCTTTCAGAATGCTACTGTCATTGTGGCGGATTCCGGGAAAATTGAAATCACCAAAGATAAAAAGCATCTCAAACTGACACTCTATGATGGCGAGTCTTTTGAGAATATCAAGCAGTCACAACAGCGTGCCACACGCTCACAGCAGAACATCCCTTATCGGCGGGAAACATTTGCCCGCAAGCAGTTGTTAAAGGATTTTGACTCCGAATTAAGCCGTTATGATGAGTCCATCTTGCAGGACCAGCATGTCGCTAAAGATGTTAAGGCGTTGGTGCATTCGATTGATTCGGTCAATAATCTGGCGCATGAGAAAAGCCATGCGCAAAGCGAGAAACTGATCACACGTAGCTATTTTGGCAGGGAGCGGATGGAGAACCGCGAATTGATTGCCGTGGAAAAAAATGAACGCTACCATTTCGATGTCGATTCGCTATATGCTGTCATGACACTTGAACAGCGTAAAACCGTTACCCGCGTCATGGAAGAGAAAATTAGGGTGCAGCGCGACCAGATTGAGTATAACGCACTCCTTTTGGATGAACACCAGCGTTATATCCGAAAACATGAAATCGAATTGCACCGCAAATTTACTTTGGCTTTTGCCTGCCTTATATTCTTCTTTATCGGCGCACCTTTGGGCGCGATTATTCGCAAGGGCGGATTGGGCGCGCCGGTAGTTATTTCTGTCGTGATGTTTATCATATACTACATCATTGACAACACTGGCTACAAAATGGCACGCGAGGCTCTTTGGCCATGTTGGGCGGGCATGTGGCTTAGTTCCTTTGCTCTTTTGCCGATTGGCGTGTTCCTTACATATAAAGCCGCTACCGATTCGGGTATATTTAACCCTGAAGTATGGGCGAAAGCATGGGAACGGATACTCTTGAAATTACAGAAATTATGGACAAAATACAAGAAGCATTAACTGATTTCAAGCAAGGTAAATTCGTCATTGTCGTTGATGACGAAGACCGCGAAAATGAGGGCGATTTTATTATCGCTGCTGAGAAGATTACGCCTGAAAAGGTGAATTTTATGTTGCAACATGGACGAGGAGTCCTGTGTGCGCCCATTACCGAACAGCGTTGCGCCGAGTTGGATTTGATGCACCAGGTGGCTAACAACACTTCTATGCTTGGCACTCCGTTCACCGTTACGGTGGACAAGTTGGAAGGTTGCACTACCGGCGTTTCTGCCGCTGATAGAGCTGCCACTATTCAGGCGCTTGCAGACCCGAACTCTACACCCGCTACTTTCGGACGACCGGGGCATATCAACCCGCTGTACGCCAAACAACGCGGTGTACTACAGCGTGCCGGACATACCGAAGCGGCTATAGACCTTTGTCGGCTTAGCGGACTCACTCCTGCAGCGGCACTGATTGAAATCATGAACGAGGATGGTACGATGGCGCGCTTGCCGCAACTCGAACAGGTCGCCCGCAAATATGACCTCAAACTCATTTCCATCAAAGACCTCATTGCTTATCGCTTGGCTGATACAGGCGACTCATCTCTTGTTTCTGAGAGTCAGCCCGGTCAAAATACCGCCGGTGACCGGACAACTGCCGTTTCTGCTGATACATTTGTTGAAAAAGGGGAAACGGTTTTCCTGCCTACCGAATATGGTGACTTCTACCTGACACCTTTCCGCGACCTGACCAACGGACTTGAGCATGTTGCCCTCGTTAAAGGCGAATGGGCGGAGAATGAGCCTGTTCTGTGCCGCGTTCACTCCAGTTGCATGACCGGTGACATTTTTGGTTCGCGGCGTTGTGAATGTGGCGAACAACTGCATCGGGCTATGCAACTCATCGAGAAGGAAGGAAAAGGCATTATCGTCTATATGAATCAGGAAGGGCGGGGGATTGGTCTCATGAACAAGATCCGCGCCTACAAACTGCAGGAACAAGGCGACGATACCGTTGAGGCGAATGTGCATCTGGGATTCCGCCCTGACGAACGCGATTATGGGGTAGGGGCGCATATCCTGCGCGAAATGGGCGCGCGTAAACTGCGCCTCATGACCAATAATCCTGTCAAGCGGGTTGGATTGGAGAGTTATGGGATTGAGATTGTCGAAAATGTTAGTATTGAGATTACTCCGAATCCCTATAATTTACGCTACATGCAGACAAAAAAGGAAAAAATGCACCATAACCTCAAATTGGTATGATTGGCGTTTGGCATGCTTTTTGTCACATAATGTTTGAATACTAACTTTTAATTATTTACAGCTATGAAACGAGTACTTTACCTTGCTGCTATTCTACTCCTGAGTAGTTGGATGGCGCGCGCAGATGAGACCATTACCGTCTCTGCAACCAACAGTGACATTGCTTCTAACCTTGACCTCAAGGTCGTGGCTAAATTGTTCGGCGAAGCGAAAGATTTGGAAGATTTTGAACTGCGCCTCAATAATCCCGATTCGGCTTTTGTTAACCTTGACCTCAACGGCGACGGCGATGTTGATTATATCCGTGTTATCGAAACAACGAACGGAAACAGACACTTGATTGTCCTTCAGGCGGTACTCGCTAAGGATATCTATCAGGACGTAGCGTCCATCTTTGTTGAGAAGGACGAGGCTACTAACCAAGTGTCCGTTCAGGTCATCGGTGACGAATATATCTATGGCGAAAACTATGTCATCGAACCGGTTTATATCTACCGTCCCGTTATTTATGACTGGTTCTGGAGTCCTTATTGGACATGCTGGAATTCGCCTTGGTATTGGGGATATTACCCCGTCTGGTGGCATCCTTGGGCTTGCGTGCATGTCTACGCTTACTATGACCACTGCTACCATTTCCATCACCACCACCATGGCTGCAGTTTCCATTATGCTCAATCCGCACGTCCTGCCAGCCGTACTATGCAGGAAGGGGTACGCCGCAATGATTATGCGCGGGTTAATCCCGACCGTTCTTTCGTTGCACGAAATGCCGGCTTGACCAATGCCCGCCAGTTGCCCTCTACGCGCGTTTCTGCTACTAATCGCACTAATGCTGTAAACGGTACTGCGGCTACACGCATCGGTACGCCTGCTACTAACCGGGTCGGTGCTGACCGCGCGTATGGTAGTTCTTATACTGCTTCGCGTTCAACCGCTACTGCTGTTAAGCCCGCTTCTGCGACAAACACGACACGTTCGGCTGGCAACTCTGTTGCTACACGTTCAGGTTCTGTTTCTACTACTAATCGTACAAGCACTACCGCGACTAATCGTACAGGCACTGCAACGACTACACAGTCCTATACACGATCCGGCGTCTCCTCAACCGTGCAGTCGAATTCGCGTTCGGGCGGGTCTGCTAATTCAGGGCGTTCTACCGTTACTTCCTCTACTTCAAGAAGCGGCTCATCTACGACCTATCGTTCCTCTTCCTCTACTTCAAGAAGTGGCTCATCTACGACCTATCGTCCTTCATCCTCTTCTTCAACGCAGCAGTCTTCGCACGGTAGTTTCGGTGGCTCTTCATTCGGCGGAAGCCGCAGTAGCGGCGGATCCTATGGTGGTGGCGGCGGTGGTTCTTCCTCCCGCGGTGGCGGTGGAGGCGGTGCCTCGACAAGGCGATAAACGACTTTAAGTAACTTCGACATACACCCCCTGCTGTCGACTTACACCCCCTGTTTACCTTCCTGCCTGCCCTCACTGGCAGGCAGGCTTTTTCTTCCTTTATTGCCAAACGCCGCCCTTTCTTCGTCCATCGGCTCTCCCGCCCTTGTTTCGTCCATTGCGTCCGAATGCTATTTGGACATCGGCTCTGCCTCCCTTGTTTTGTCCATTGCGTCCGAATACTATTCGGACCTCGGCTCTGTCTCCCTTGTTTTGTCCATTGCGTCCGAATACTATTCGGACCTCGGCTCTGCCGCCCTCTCCTGTCTCTTGTCTTTCTTTCTTCTTTTCTGCCCGATTCAATCGGGCTTTAATACAGCGTCTATTATCCGGCATATTATGTTGCCCATCCATTATTATGCCGCCCATCCATTATTATACCGCCCCTTTCTTCTTTTAAGCGGGATATTATCCCACCATAGATTCTTGGTAGTTTCAGGCGTTTGTCAAACGCCGCCCTTCCTTTGTCCAACCTCTGCCGGATTGTTTTTTGCTTCTTGGTTCTTTCAGGCGTTTGTCAAACGCCGCCCTTATAGCCTCTATGCTGGCCGCCATATAGCGTCTATGCCCTGCACATCCATGTGTACTCATCCCTTTTATGTGCGGTTTTTCCATTTTTTTCATTTTTTCCATTTTTTCCATTTTTTTTGATATTCGTAACTCTCTGATACTCAATACCCCTTATCGCACTATTATCGCACTATTATTGCACTATTATCGCAGTATTCTTGCACTATTCTTGTACTATTATTGTACTATTCAGCCCCGTTTAACGGGACGATGCCCTGCTGATAACATAAAAAAAAGGATGCCGGTTTTCGTCGGCACCCTTTGGTTTTAGGCTTTTTGCGGGTTTACAAACTTAGCAGCGACTTGACAAATTCCTCGCGGTTAAAGGCTTGAAGGTCTTCCATTTTTTCACCCAGTCCGATGTAGCGTACAGGAATTTGGAACTGGTCGCTGATTCCGATAACTACACCGCCCTTGGCGGTTCCGTCTAATTTTGTAATGGCTAAACTGCTGACTTGTGTCGCTTTGGTGAATTGTTTGGCTTGTTCAAATGCGTTTTGTCCGGTTGAACCATCAAGAACTAACATCACATCATGTGGAGCGTCTGGTATGACTTTCTGCATCACATTTTTTATCTTCGTCAGCTCGTTCATCAGGTTGATTTTGTTGTGCAAACGCCCTGCTGTATCTATTATTACCACATCTGCATCATTGGCTTTCGCACTGGCTACGGTATCATAGGCTACGGAAGCAGGATCACTCCCCTGCTGTTGCTTGACTACTGGAACGCCTACACGTTCACCCCATATGCAAAGTTGTTCAACTGCTGCTGCTCGGAATGTATCTGCCGCTCCAAGATACACTTTCTTGCCCGCTTTTTTGTATTGGTAGGCTAACTTGCCGATTGTGGTCGTCTTGCCGACACCGTTCACTCCGACAACCATAATCACATATGGTTTGCAGGGAAGGGGTTCACTGAAATCGCGAATATCGCTCGTGTCGTTTTCGGCAAGCATTGCTGCTACCTCATCAACTAATAATCGGTTGAATTCGCTCATCCCGATGTATTTGTCGCGTTTAACACGGTCTTGAATGCGGTCAATTATTTTCAGGGTTGTCTCCACACCGACATCGCTGGTAATAAGTGCTTCCTCAAGGTTGTCCAGCACATCGTCATCCACGGTCGATTTTCCCGCAATGGCGTGGCTGATTTTGCTCAATACACTCTCTTTGCTTTTTTCAAGTCCCTTGTCAAGGGTCTCTTTTTTGTCTTTCCCGAATAATCCGAAAAATGCCATATTCTGTTTATTTAATTGCTAAACGTATTTGCTCAATGATATATGCTACATCTTCATCGCTTACCATGGGACCTGATGGTAGGCACAAACCGCGTTTGAATAATGCCTCGCTTACCCCGTTGATATAAGCGGGGCTGTTTTTATATACAGGTTGTTTGTGCATTGGCTTCCATAGCGGGCGGCTTTCTATTCCCGCTTGGTCAAGGATTAGGCGCATGGCTTCTACATTGCGGTTCGGCTCGCAGTCTGTATGAACATTGCCGCCGCCGTGTACAACACCTGCCGCTCCGCCTACTGCACCATGTACCGCTTCGGCATAGGCTTTTTCTTCACCGTGGATATGTAATTGTTCGTCTAATAGTATCGTGCATAGCCAGTAGTTGCTGTCATAGTCGGTTGAAGGCGCATCATGAAACGTGATTCCGTCTATTTGGCTGAATGCCTCTCGGTAGCATTGCGCAATATGTTTGTGGTGATTCAGATGATCGTCTAATACGGTCATTTGACCACGGCCTATACCTGCACAGATATTCGACATGCGGTAATTGAAACCGATAGCCTCATGCTGGTAATATGGATAGGCTTCACGGGCTTGCGTGGCATACCACATAATCGTTTGTCTGGATGCCGCATCTTTGCATACCAGCGCACCGCCGCCGCTGGTCGTTATCATCTTGTTGCCGTTGAACGACAGAATGCCATAATCGCCGAATGTGCCTAATACTTGTCCTTTCCACCGGCTGCCCATACCCTCTGCTGCGTCTTCAATTACCGGAATACTGTATTTGTTGGCAATAGCCATGATTTCCTCAATGCGGTATGGCATGCCGTAAAGGGCTACGGGAATGATGGCTTTCGGATATTGGCCGGTCTTGGCTTTGCAGTCTATTATGGCTTGCTCTAACAACTCAGGATCCATGTTCCATGACTCTTTTTCCGAATCGACAAACACTGGAGTCGCACCCACATAGGTCACCGGATTCGATGAGGCGCAGAATGTGAAGGATTGGCATATCACTTCATCACCCGCGTGGACACCGCATGCCACTAATGCCAGATGTATTGCTGCCGTTCCCGCGGATAAGGCTACTACCTCACGGTGCGGATTATTGCTTTCGGACGGGACGGAGTTTACAAATTGTTTCAGGTCTTCCTCAAATCCGTTCACGTTGGGACCGAGAGGCACAACCCAATTGGTATCAAAGGCTTCTTGAATGAATTTTTGTTCATTACCGCTCATGTGTGCAAGGCACAGATAAATTCGTTTTTGCATATAGTTTGTCGCCTGTTTAATTTCTACTATGAACTTCCTGTTAATTATGTCCGTTGAATGGCTCCGCTGTTGCTGCGCCTTCATGGGAAATATCCTTGTGGCGAAGTACATTGACGATAGTCATATATATAATTTTAAGGTCTAATCTGAAACTCAGATGATCGACATACCATACATCATATTCAAACTTCTTGGTATGTGTAATCGCATTACGGCCGTTTACTTGCGCCCAACCTGTTATGCCGGGTCTGACTTCGTGACGGCGCATCTGTTCTTTCGTGTAGAGTGGGAGATATTTGACTAATAATGGTCTTGGTCCGATTAACGCCATATCTCCTTTCAGTACGTTGAACAACTGCGGTAATTCGTCAATGGATGTCTTTCGTATAATCTTTCCGATTGTCGTTAGCCGTTGTGCGTCTGGCAATAGGTTCCCTTCTGCATCACGCTCGTCAGTCATTGACTTGAATTTGATGACCTTGAATATCTTCGCATTCTTGCCCGGGCGTTTTTGTGTGAAAAATGCGCCTGCACCCTTATTGGCAAAGTGCAACCATATTGTCACAGCCAATAATAATGGACTTAGACATAGTATGGATAACAATGCAAGGCAAAAATCTATTACTCGTTTCAGACAATGTTTGTACATCTGCTTATTTCACGTTGTTTGTTTTGATGTATTCTTCCAATTTCGTTTGCAGAATTCTTGCCATTACGGATTGGATATACTCCCCCTTTTCGCCGCGAAGAGGATGCCAGCCGAATAGTTCACCGTTGATGGTTTCCGTATCAACGGCATATTGTATTGATGGCTGGGTGCCGTCGGCTAATGGCTCGTCTTTGGTAAATCCGATGTATTTGTCCAATTCACATACATCGGCATTCCACCGTTTTGCTAATTTTCGCACGTTTTCATTATAACTTACCCGCCCGTCATGCCAATGCGTAACAAATATAATGTGCATTGGTTTGCGGTATTGCTTGCATATTTCCTGCCATTTCTTTAGGATATAATCCATTTGTTGGGCTGAACTGTATTCCCTGAATAGTTGGTTACTGAATTCAGTGTAATTCTTTGTGTACTCGTCTGCTGTAGTGTAGAATGTAGTTGAATCACCGTAAACATTTCTGCAATTGGCAAATTGTACAAGTAATATATCTATTTGAGCCAGTTCTTCTGAAGTGGCATATTCGTTTTTCCATAGTTTTTGGGCAAAATGAACCGTGGTTTCACCGCTTACAGCCTTGTTGAGACAGGCTATATTCAAATTTGCGCATGCTTGTTCTACCCAACCGTTATCAGGATACATTAGCGATGCTCCCATGGTGCCGACGCATATCTTTGAGCGGACTGCTGGTTTCTGTAAAATGGTATTCTCTGTTTGATGGCAGCCGCATAATACTATTACTACCGATAGCAGCAATAAACAGAGTAATGTTCCTCTATTCTCTTTCATACTCTTTCGCCGTTTTCTACTATTTGGGTCTGGTCATTCATCATTGTGCCGCGTCGTATTATCCTTGCTGGATTACCGGCTACCATGCAATGATCCGGAATGTCTTTGGTAACGACACTTCCCGCGGCTACAAATACATGATTTCCTAATGTTACACCGGGTAAAATGATTGCTCTTCCACCTATAACGCAGTGATGTCCAATACGGGTATCTGTCCACATGCTGTGATGTAATCCTCGCGAGTAGTCGTGTGCTATTATCAGTGCTTCCAACATCACACGGCTGTTGTCACCGATGTGGATTCCCTTTGGATTGGCACGGTCTAAACTGGCACGCCAGGAAATATTACAGTTCTTACCAATATCATATTTCCGCACATTTCGAAGATAACTTACGTAAAATTCCGAAAAGGCTTTACTGATTCTTTGTCTCAATGTTTTTGTTATCATAATTCAATCAATTCTGGTACAATGACATTTTGGGTAGTAAGAAGCATCGTTCCCCAACTTAGTCCAAGTCCGAACGATGAGGCTAAAAGTCTGGTCTTTTTGTCACTGCGCAACGCGTCTGCTATGCGTGTTACCATTAGAGACGGAACACTTGCTCCGCCAAGATTGCCGAATTCTTCTAAATCATACGGAACTTTTTCTATTGGCAAACGTAACTTCTTTACGACGCGGTCCACAATGAGTTTGTTGGCTTGGTGGATAAGGTAATAATCTATATCTTTTTCTATATCAATCTGATAATCATCTATCAGTTGTTGTATCGTTTTTGGTGGACCGGAAATAGCAAAAGTGAATACAGCCAATCCGTCAATCAATGTGTCTTTTGGCGCACGGATAATTCCGTTTCCGAAGTCCTCTTGTATAAATGATTCTTGTGTGATTGGATGCCGAAAACCGCCGTGTGGTGTCATTAACGCTTTATAGCCGCTGCCTTGTGTTTGGAAATCAATGACAATATCTTCTGCCGAAGGGTCATATTCTAATGCAATAGCAGTACCGCAGTCTCCGAATAAAGGAACACGACTCTTGTCTTGGTTGGAACCCATGCGAAGTGCAGTGTCGCCGACAAGCAATAACGCACGTTTGATATTTCCGGATGAGAGCATGTTACCTGCTACATTGATAGCATATAATGTGCCACAGCAACCCATTGGTAAATCTATACAGAAACAACCTTGTCCTAATCCGAGTCGGTCTTGCAGTATGCAGGATGTTGGTGGAGTAGGGTGAAAATCTGCGGTAACGGATTCAAATACAAGCATATCAATACTGTCCCTCGTCCATCCCGTTTCGTCCAATAGTTTCTCCGCTGCCGCCTGACACATATCTGATGCACATAACGTATCTGGACCGATACGGCGTTCACGGATTCCGACAGTATTGTCAAATACTTGTGCCTCCTCTGCGGTAAATAACGGTATGTCTGCTGTCTTTACAACATGTTTCGGCATACATGCACTTACTCCCGCAAAACGTACATTCTTTATTGTCCAACGTGCCATAACTTGGTTGTTATAAAATATGGTTGACGGTGATTCTTATAATTCTACTCCGTTTCGACTCAATATTTCTTTCCCTGCATTGTAACTGGTGCAAGCCATAATATCTTCCGGAGCTAACATCAGATCGAACGTTTCTTCCATTAATGAGATAATGTTCAACTGGTGTACTGAATCCCATGCAGCCACTGTTTCCTTACTGTAATGATCGCCTAATTCTTCTTGTTTTGCATTAAATACTTGTGCAAAAATGTCGTTGTACTTCTCTAAATTTGTCATATTTATTGATTATCCAGTTTGCTATATAGTTTTTTGCCTGTTTCATTCTTTGGGATAGCATCAATAAAACGGATTTCGAATGATGTGGCAACAATGTGTGTCTTATCTACAATGGTATCTTTAACAGCTTGTAGTTTTGTCTCGTCTGTAATATAGACAATCATCTTTTCATCTGTACCGACACAGGCACATTCGGTTTGACACTCGTTTGAAATAATCTGCTCGCATTCATCCAATCCCACACGCATGCCGAATAGTTTGAGGAATCTGCCCATACGACCGACAATGTAGTAGCAACCGTCTTCATCAAAATAGGCAAGGTCGCCTGTACGGATGAAACCGTTACGCTCGTCTCCTTTGGTAAAGTCTGCTGGACAAGTCGCATAGCCCATGGTCACATTCTTGCCTTCGTAGCACATCTCGCCTTCGGTGTTAGGTTCTGTTATGGTGTTGCCGTTTTCGTCTATAAGGGATAGTTTCCCGTTTGGTACTGCCAAACCGATACTCCCGACTTTGTCCAATGCCCATTTTGCGGGCAGATAAGCCATGCGGGCAGTACATTCGGATTGTCCGTAAGTGGCAATCCAACGCTTGTTATGATCACGGCAATATTCGGCGAACTTGATGTTCAAATCACGTGGCATTTTGCCGCCACCTTGTGTCAGCAACTCTAAGTCCGGCAAATCCATACGGAAAAACCGCATTAGATTAAGTATCTGGAAACTATATGGCACACCGGTAAAAGATGTGGCGTGTTCGTCTTTCATGAACTTCCAAAATACGGTATCAGTCATGTTGCGGTTGGTCGCTAAGATGGTTGCTCCTACACGTAAATGACTGAAAACCATGGATAATCCCATGGTGTAATATAATGGTAGTACCATTAAAGGACGGTCTGTTTCTTTTAATTCAAAGAAGGTGGAAATGTTCAATCCTGCCGCCTCGATATTATCGTACTTATGGCGTACCAATTTGGGGCTGCCTGTACTTCCGGAAGTGGGCAGTAAATGCGATAGTTCAGGATGAAGTGGCGCATTCGTGTTTTCTGTCCGGGTCAGTATTCCTTCTTTCCATATATATGCCGGTTTATAGGTCTCTAATAGTTTCTGATAGAGAGTCTCTTCTGTTTTTGCATTTAGAATAAGCGGCACTAATCTTTGGCTAATCAAAGACGCCATTACCCATTCAATGCAACTGACATTATTCTCTACCAACATAAAGCATAAAGCTCTTTCTGAAATGGCGGCTTTAATAGCTTCCGAACGATGGATAATATCTCCGTAAGTCAGTTTCCCGCCCTCGCTGTCTATTGCTGCGAGACGGTTTTTATCAATATGTTCTAATCCTAATAGCATTTTAGATTGAAGCGCAACCATCTACACCCAAAATATGTCCTGATATATAACTTGCTCTGTCACTCGCTAAAAACGAACAGGCATTCGCAATATCTGCCGGTGTGCCGAGCCTGCCTAATGCAATCCGGCTGATACGTTCGTCTATCTTTTCACCATTTGCTTCGTATAATTCTGCAAAACGCTCGGTCTTGACAATACCTGGTGCCACTGCATTAACGCGGATGCCTTGTGGAGCTAATTCCTTTGCCGCTGATTTCGTCATCGCTATGATGGCACCCTTGGTGGCAGAATAAGCCACTTGCCCTGGTGAACCGAGTACCGCAGTTACAGAAGCAATATTGACAATACTACCTCCGCCATTACGCGCCATCATACGGCTCACTAATTGAATCATTTCTAATACGGCAATCACGTTGATGCGGAACATCAGTTCGGTCTCCTCGCGCATAATCATACCTATTTTTCGATTAAAGACCACACCTGCATTGTTTACTAGCACGTCTATCCGTCCTTCTGCTTTGAATACCTGCATCATCGCTGCTTTGACAGCAGCGGCATCGGTGATGTCAAACATAAGAGGATAAATACGCTCGTTGTCGCTTGTGAATTCCTGCCGATCACACGCATACACAATTGCTCCGTCTTCTGCAAACCGGCGTGCAATCTCCCGTCCTATTCCCTGTGCTGCACCGGTGATGATGCATATTTTGTTTTCAAGAAGTCTCTCCATGAAATGTAAATTATCAATTATATCAACGTTCTACCACCATCAATGGTTATACTTGTACCTGTTATCCATTTTGCAGCATCAGAAAGTAAATATACAGCGGCTTGTGCTACTTCTTCGGGTTTGCCGTAGCGATGCAGGGGATATTTAGCCAGATCTTTTGCTAAATCATCTTCGTTCATCGTCTGATTTTGTAGAAGATTCGTTTCTATACGTCCCGGGCAAATCGTATTACAGCGAATTTTCTTGCCTGATAGTTCCAGAGCAGCATATTTGGCAAAACTGCTTAATGCACTTTTTGAACTGCCATAAAGCGATAATGCTGTAGCGGTATTGCCATTCCCTGAAATTGAAGATATGTACACAACGGATGCCCCTGTATTCAGTTTGCGTTTCTTGACTAACGTTTTTGTCAATAATACCGATGCCGTGTAATTGGTAGCAAAAACGGATTGTATATCCTTCTCGCTAAGCACTTGAATGGGTTTTAACATGCTTATTCCTGCGGCACAAACAGCTCCGTCTAATTCCGGTATTTGCTCTACTAACTGCCTTATCTCATCCTCGTTGGTCAGATCCGCAACGATATATTGGTGTCCCTCTCCTTCCAATAGAAGCAAAGTCTCTTTCAATCGTTCTTCATTGCGTGCGGTCATAATGATGGTTGCTCCCATCTTAGAACACTCAATAGCTGTTGCTCTGCCAATACCAGACGAAGCACCGGTTACCAGAATGGTTTTCCCAGATAACGAGAATGGATTGTACATACAATGAAATATCAACTGGCAATTATCAAAGTTTGCTTTGTACAAGGTCAAACAACTCCTGTACGGTATTGGTCTTACGCATTTCTTCTGGTGGCAGAACAACACCGTATTCATCGTCCACCATTGTGATAACCAATAAGGCTACCAATGAACTCCATTCCTCGAGTTGGCGGAAATTCGTTTCTGGTGCCAATTCGGTATTCAGTTCGTCAAACTGTTCAGCAAAATGCTGAATAAATTCT